>NZ_JAGQBS010000023.1:0-12974 GCF_024345755.1 Cyanobium sp. L1E-Cus
TTGGCGTGAGCACGATGGCCTTCAACCTGAACGGTTTCAACTTCAACCAGTCGATCCTCGACGGCCAAGGCCGTGTGGTGAACACCTGGGCAGACGTTCTGAACCGCGCTGGTCTGGGTATGGAAGTAATGCACGAGCGCAATGCTCACAACTTCCCGCTTGACCTTGCTGCTGCTACTGCCACCCCCGTGGCACTGACCGCACCTGCAATCGGTTGATAGTCAACAGCCCAGCTACGGCTGGGACATAACGGAATCCCAAAAGCTCCCTCTCACGAGGGAGCTTTTTTATTGGTTGGGTGGTGGGCAAGTTGTAAATCAGGGCTTACGCCAGATCACAGCAGTGCGCCGGCGGGGATAGAGCTCCCTGCAAAGGGGGCAGATAGTGCCGTCACAACCCCGGGCCGTGCAGAATTCGCGCCCATAAAAAATGATCTGCAGGTGCAAGCGATTCCAGGCTTCTTTAGGAAACAAAGTCTTGAGATCATGCTCCGTTTGCACAACACTCTTGCCACTGCTGAGACCCCAACGCTGCGCCAATCGGTGGATGTGGGTGTCTACGGGGAAGGCGGGCACACCGAAGGCCTGGGCCATCACCACACTTGCGGTTTTGTGACCAACCCCAGGCAGGGCCTCAAGCTGTTCAAAACTGCGGGGCACCATGCCGCCATGGCGCTCAAGCAAGAGCTCGGCAAGGCGTTTGACATTGCGAGCCTTGGTGCGCGCCAGGCCAAGCTGGCGGATATGGGCCAGGATCGTCTCCTCGCTCAGGGCTGCCATCGCAGCAGGGTCCTGGCCAGCTGCAAACAGGGCCGGGGTGACCTCGTTGACCTTCTTATCTGTGCATTGGGCGCTCAGCAGGACCGCCACCAGCAGCGTGAAGGAATCGCTGTGGTCGAGAGGTACAGGGGTTTCGGGGTAGTGCTGCTGCAGCCGCTCCATGATTAGGGCGACACGCTCCTGCCTCTTCAAGATCGCGCTATGCCAAAGGTGAAGCCCAGTTTGTAGGCTCGCCCCAACGCAGGTGGGCCATGGGCAGCAGCTTCGGAGATCTCTTTCGGATCAGCACCTTCGGCGAATCCCATGGCGGCGGGGTTGGCGTAATCATCGACGGCTGTCCGCCGAGATTGGAGCTGGATCTAGCAGCGATTCAGGCCGAACTCGACCGCCGCAAGCCAGGCCAGAGCAAGATCACCACCCCCCGCAAGGAGGATGACCAGGTCGAAATTCTCAGTGGCCTGCTCGATGGCATGACCCTCGGCACACCGATCGCGATGGTGGTGCGCAACAAGGATCAGCGACCGCAGGACTACAGGGAAATGGAAGTGGCCTTCCGTCCCTCCCACGCCGATGCCACCTACCAAGCGAAGTACGGCATACAAGCCCGCAGCGGCGGCGGCCGGGCTTCTGCCCGCGAAACCATCGGCCGAGTAGCTGCCGGGGCTATCGCCAAACAGCTCCTGGCCAAGGCCCACGGCACCGAAGTGATCGCCTGGGTGGAGCGCATCCACAACCTTGAGGCTTCGATCGACCCAGGACAGGTGACCCTGGCGGCCGTGGAAGCAAACATCGTGCGCTGCCCCGACCAAGCCATGGCAGCCCAGATGATCGAGCGCATCGAGGCAATCGGCCGGGAGGGCGATTCCTGCGGCGGCGTGATCACCTGCCTGGTGCGCCAGGCGCCAATGGGCCTTGGCATGCCCGTATTTGACAAACTCGAGGCGGACCTGGCCAAGGCGGTGATGTCGCTGCCGGCCACCAAGGGGTTTGAAATCGGCTCGGGCTTCGCAGGCACCCTGCTCAAGGGCAGCGAGCACAACGATGCCTTCCTACCCACAAGCGATGGCTCCCTGCACACAGCCACCAACAATTCCGGTGGCATCCAGGGGGGCATCAGCAACGGCGAGCAAATCGTGATTCGGGTGGCCTTCAAGCCCACCGCCACGATCCGCAAGGCCCAGCAGACGATCAATGACCGTGGCGAAGCCACCACACTGGAGGCCAAAGGCAGGCACGACCCTTGTGTACTGCCTCGGGCCGTGCCGATGGTGGAGGCGATGGTGGCCTTAGTGCTCGCCGATCACTTGCTACGCCAAAAGGGCCAGTGCGGCCTGTGGTAACTAGGTCCTCAGGCGCTCGACAAGCCTGGCCAACGCCTCCCAATCGGCGGGGTTAACCAGGGATCCACCCAAGGCGACCGCATCAACTCCGGCAGCCAGCCAAGGCTCCACATCAGCAGGGCCAAGTCCACCTGCCGCAATACAAAAGGGCAAGCCATCAGCGCCAGCCAGAGGAGCTGCTAGTCGTTGCCAATAGGAGCGGCCCAGCGCAGCTGCGGGGAAGAGCTTGACGATGGAGCATCCCCACAAACGCGCTAGGTGCACCTCTGATGGAGACATCACACCTGGCACGAACTGCAAACGCAGAGCCATTGCAGCCTCAATCAAGTCACGATCCAGCACCGGTGAAACCGCATAGCCCAGGCCAGCAGCAGCAGCAGCTTTAAGGCCAGCTAAGTCAACTACCGAAGCCGCACCCAAGCGCAAATGCGCGAAGCGCTGACGAAGCTCAATCGCCTGGTCAACCCAACGGGGATGGCTGCTCCAAGCAAGCTCTACATGCTGAACACCCAGCTCCTGCAAACGCTCTAAACAGGGCAGCAGCTCAAGCAGGTCATAAGCACGAAGCACCACCAGCAAAGGCTGGCGGTGCAAAGCGGCTACCAGCGTTGGCGGTTCAGACGTATTCCGCCACCTTCACGTCGCTGCGGATCAGCAGCTCCTGCAGGTCATCAGCGTCGACTGTTTCCTTCTCTACCAACATCTCGGCGAGCTCATCAAGCACCGAACGATTGTCGACGAGAACGCAAGTGGCGCGCTTGTAGGCCACCGCCACTAGGTCGCTCACTTCCTCGTCGATTGCGGCAGCGGTGTCTTCAGAGAAATCACGCTCTGCAGCGATATCGCGACCCAGGAACATGCCCCCCTGGCTGCGACCCAAGGCCACTGGCCCAAGGCGATCGCTCATGCCGAATCTGGTAACCATCTGACGGGCAACGCGGGCTACCTGCTGGAGGTCGTTTGAGGCGCCGGTGGTGACTTCGTCTTCGCCGTAGACGATCTCTTCGGCAACCCGACCACCTAGGGCAACTGCCATCTGGTTCTGCAGATAGGCGCGGGAATAGAGACCCGATTCCATCCGCTCCTCAGAGGGGGTGAAGAAGGTGAGGCCGCCTGCATTACCCCTAGGAATGATCGAAATCTTCTGCACAGGGTCGTAATCGGGCATCAGAGCACCAACCAGGGCGTGGCCAGCTTCGTGATAAGCAACAAGCCGCTTGCGCTTCTCGCTCATCACCCGATCCTTCTTCTCGGGACCAGCCATGACGCGCTCGATGGCGTCATTAACCTCGTCCATCGCAACTTCAGTAAGCTGACGTCGGGCAGCGAGAATCGCGGCCTCGTTTAGGAGGTTTGCCAAGTCAGCGCCGGTGTAGCCAGGGGTGCGGCGAGCAATCTTGTCGAGGTCGACATCCTTCGCCAAGGTTTTGCCTCGGGCGTGGACGCCGAGAATTTGCAGGCGGCCGGCATAGTCGGGACGATCTACAACCACTTGGCGGTCAAAACGACCCGGGCGCATCAAAGCTGCATCCAACACATCTGGGCGGTTTGTTGCAGCCACAATGATGATGCCGGTATTGCCCTCAAAACCGTCCATCTCAGTAAGCAGCTGGTTGAGGGTCTGCTCGCGCTCATCGTTACCACCGCCGAGTCCGGCACCACGCTGGCGGCCTACGGCGTCGATTTCGTCAATGAAGACGATGCAGGGAGCACTTTTCTTGGCCTGCTCGAACAGGTCGCGCACGCGACTGGCGCCCACACCCACAAACATCTCAACGAACTCCGAACCGGAGATGGAGAAGAAGGGAACGCCCGCCTCGCCGGCCACGGCCTTGGCAAGCAGGGTCTTACCGGTGCCCGGAGGGCCCACCAGCAGCACACCCTTGGGGATCTTGGCGCCAACCGCGGTGAAGCGATCTGGGTTCTTGAGAAAGTCAACGACTTCTGTGAGCTCGAGCTTGGCTCCCTCAATGCCGGCCACGTCGCCGAAGGTCACTTGGGTTTGGGGCTCCATTTGAAGCCGCGCCTTGCTCTTACCGAAATTCATCGCCTGATTGCCACCACCACCCTGGGCGCGACGCAACAGGAAAAACAAACCACCAAGGAGCAGTAGCGGGAAAATCAGACTGCCAACGGCCTGCTGCCATGCAGCGGGCTCGCGGCTGGGCTGGACCGCGATATCGACGTTGTGGTCGGTGAGCAGCTTGAGCAGGTCCTTGTCAGGAGCAAGGTTGACGACCGCACGGCGTCCGTCGTTTTCGACCACTTGGGCCGTGCCCCGGTCAGGGGAAATCAGCACCCGGGAAACTTCGTTGTCCTGAACGGCCTCTACGAAGTCGCTGTAGCGGAGGGTGCGCGGCGCATTGGCCGGGTCGGGCCTGTCGAGGAAGGCCGTACCCACGGCGATCATCACGATCACCAAAAGGACATAGAGCCCCGCGTTGCGCCAGCGCTTCTTCAAGAACCTTGCCTCAGCTGAGAAGTCAGTTACGGAATGTTAACCGGCTGCGGCCCGCAGCACTTCAACCACACTACGGAAGGCAAACCACTCTGGGATTTCTTCGCCACCACGAAGCATCTGACGGAATTGGGTGCCGCTGAGCTTGCGGATATGCAGCCCCCTGGCTTCGGCATGTTCAGCGGTCACATAGCCCTCCTCCTCCGTGTAGACGAGGTTGAGCGAGGGCACGGTCTCCATCCCGAGCTCTGCAGCGTTGTCGCGGGCAAAATCTTGGGCTTGGTAGGGGCCGTAGAAGTCTTCGCCGCTGAGGGAGCTTTTGCAGCCGGCCATGTCGCGGCCAATGATGAAGTGGGTGCAGCCGTAGTTCTTGCGGATGATCATGTGCTGCAGAGCCTCCCGCGGGCCGGCCATGTGCATCGAATAAGGCAAGTAGGCCCAGCGAATTCGGGCGTTATTCACCTCAGCCGCCAGCCGCTCGTAGGTCTGGAAGCGCACCTCGCCGGCAATGTCGTCGTCCTGGGTGGGGCCGCAGGTGGGGTGCACCAGCACCACACCCTGCTCACTGACGTTGGCCGCTTCCAATGCCCGGGTAAACAGCTCGTAGTGGGCGCGGTGAATGGGGTTGCGGCACTGGAAAGCCACCACGCTCTGGCCAGCGGGGAGGGTGGAGCGCACTTCAGCGGGCGTTTTACAAGGGAACACCCGGCTGGGCAGCTCCAGGCCCTGAATGCTGCCGCCGAGGTAGATGCGGCCCCGCTCGGTGGCGATCATCTTCACCGCCGGATGCTCAATAGAGGTGGTGCCATAGCAGCCCTGAGCCTCACGCGCCTTATCAGGCTCCCAGCGGCTCTCCACCGTCAGCACGGCCAGCTCCTGACCGCGATAGGTGAGCAGCAGCCGGTCGCCAACAGCAATCGAAGCGTCGTCGGTGTCGAAGACGATCGGCAGGCCAAACAACAGGCCACTGGTAGTGCGGTGGCCCGCCACCACGGCTTCATAGTCCTGCTGATGCATGAAGCCCCGCAGGGGCGAGAACCCTCCCACCACCAGCAACTCAACGTCGCAGGCATTGCGATCGCTGCACTCGATCCTGCAGCTCACCCCAGCGAGCAGCGACTCGCGCTCAGCCGCAGGCACCGCCAAATTCACCAAAGACCCACCGTGAGGCGCGATCAAGCCAGCGGATTCAGCGGCGGTCATGGAGGCCAACTCAGCAAGGGGTGGATTCTCCCAGACCGGGGGAGTCGAGGCTCAAGTGCCAATAAAAAGACCCAAGACACAATAAAAAAGGCCCCCATGGGGCCTTAAAGAGGCAGGCAAGAACTGCGAGCTAGCGCCCAGGGGTCAAATCTGCTCTAGGCGGCCATAGAGCTGGCCGACGATCTTGACATCGACAACCGCCTTGGTGCCCATGTCGGAGTCAGAAGGCTGGATTGCAGTAAACACGCCTGCAAACTCGCCTGTACTGGGATCGACTTTGGTAATTGAGAGGTTCATAGTGCCGGAGCCATCCACATAGCGCTTCACGGTTTCGCCGGTGAACTCATCTCCAGCAGGAACCAGGCCGACAGCGCTGCTGTAGCCAGTTGTTAGGCCCCGACCTTTGGGGTCGAGGAAGTTGCTGGTGCGGTAGCTAGGAGCCCGGTAAGGGCCTTCAAAGTCGGTGCTGGTGGTCAGAGCTGAACCATCAGCCGTGGCCAACAACTCCTTGCTGGAGAAGGTGAAGGGCACTTCCTCACCACCGGGCAGCAGCACTGTGATCGGCTGGAAGTCGATGCCGCCAAGCTCCTTGAAGCTAAGGCCATCGGCAGTAACGGCCAGATCGCCGTAAACCTGATCAAGGCTGGAGGTGAAACGGGTAAGAATTTTGCCGGCAACAAACTGTGCCTCCTGGCGCTTGTTAGCTGGCTCACCCTTCACATACACCTCGGCAGGGTGCATGCAAATTTCTCGGAGCTGGTACTTAGTGGTGGAATCGAGGGAGATCGAGCCGCGGGCCGATTCCGGCAGGGTCGGACAGTCGTTCGCCAAGCCGGTGTTGTGGATGTCTTCGTAGGTGAGATTGGCGCGATCCACGGCCTTGGCGCCACCGCTGCACGCGGTCACCAGGGTCAGGCACAGCGCCAGCACAAGAGCCAGCAGAGGACGAAAACTCATGGGGAAACGCCGCAGAGACGGTGGATGGGAACTGGGCTGTCGCCGATCCTACCGGTGCAAATCTGCTATTCCCCGTACGATGTCGCGGCTCTCAACAACCTGTATGCGAGAGACCGACGCGAGCGCAAAGCAAGACCAGTCATGAGCCTCACCCCATCCCAGCAAGGCCGTCTCACCAACCAGCTGCAGCAATTAAACGAGCTGGCAAGTGAGCTCGAAGGCAAGCCTGAAGACCTGCTGACCCTGCTGCGCCAGCTCGAGCAGCTGCATCGCTCGGTCCAAGACGGTCCATTCCGGGGCAGCCTTCCAGCCGACCGCAGCCAGCTGTTCAGCCTGCTGCAAAGCGTCGAGCGCAGTGGGGGCTGGCCCTACATCCCGAGGTTGCAACTGCGCACCTTCATGGATCTGCTCCAGCACGAAGCTGCTGCAGACGAGACCCTGCCCGCCGAAGAGACTCTGGTGGCTTAGGGCCTCAGGGCGGAAAGCAACTGCTGGGCAATCGCCAGCTTTGAGCCTGGCTCGATGCGTTGCTCACCGCCCTGCCCTCCCAGCAGCCAACCGTGGTTGCTGTTCACGCCAAAGCCCGCATCGGCTTGATCTATCGGGTTCGCGAACAGCAGGTCGCAGCCTTTACGGGCCCACTTGGCACGGGCCTGAGCCAATACATCGCCCGATTGGGCCGCGAAACCCAAAATCCGCTGCCCGGGGTGCCGGCGGCTCACCAGGCCAGCCAAAAGATCGGGCACGCGCTGCCAGCCGGAGGCGAGCTCAACGGAAAGCTCCTCTTTGGTCAGTTTGTGCGGGAGCGGTTGCTGGCGACGGTGGTCGGCCACAGCTGCCGCCATGGCAATGGCATCGGCACAAGGCTGAAGACGCATCAAGGCCCGCTCCATATCGGCCGCCGTCTGGACAGGCACACAAGCCAAGCCCTCCAGCAACTGGGAATCCACGGTCAACGGACCATGCACCAAAGTCACCTCCGCCCCACGCAGCCGGGCTGCCTGGGCTAGCAGCACACCCATCAGCCCGGAGCTGGGGTTTGTGAGGAAGCGGGCCGGATCCAGTGGTTCGCGGGTAGGGCCGGCAGTGACCAAAAGCCGCAAGCCAGCCCAGTCCCGCTGCCAACCCCACAGCTGCAGACACTGCAAGGCCAGTAGGAGCTGTTGCGGCTCTGCCATACGACCGTCCCCCTGCCGGTCGCAGGCCAACAAGCCCGCCGTAGGTCCCAGGGGCAACACCCGCTCAAAGCCCTGCAGCAGCTCCCAGTTGCGGCGCACTCCCGGGGAGATCCACATTGAAGTGTTCATGGCCGCAGCAGCCAGCACCGGCGCCTCGGTTGCCAACAGGGTGCTGGCCAACAGGCTGTCAGCCAACCCATGCACCCAACGACCCAGGCTGGTGGCACTCAAGGGCGCCACCAACACCAACTCAGCCCACTCCGCCAGCTCCACATGCAGCGGCCTGGCAGCGCGATGACTCCACTGATCCGCATCGAGGTTGCAGGGATTGCGGCTGAGGCAGGCAAGGGCAACCGGACTTACCAGTTGGGCCGCCGACGGCGTAACCAGGCAACGCACCTCGGCGCCGCACTGGACCAGGGAGCTCACCACCAGAGGCAGCTTGACCGCAGCGATGCTGCCGCTGATACCCACCAACACGCGGCGACCCGCCAGCGGGTGCACCAAGGGGTCAGCAGCAGCCGCCGAATCAGTCCTCATCAAAGGGTTCCTGGTCCACCAGATGCACGTAGGGCCGAGCCAACTCCGGTTGGTGGATCGCCAGGGCACGCATCAGGTGCCAATCGGCTAAGCCGTCAAAGGCACTGGGGTAGTCGTCTTCCTCCAGTCGACGGGCGAGTTCGGCTATCGAAGCTTCATCGAAAGCGGCGAGCCGTTCGGGGGTGATCGACGCGTTCATGGAAGTTGCTGGGGAGGTGGGTCGGGAATAATGGGCTTGTAGGGACAAGAGAGCCCTAAGCCGGGGAATTAGCTCAGCTGGTAGAGCGCTGCGATCGCACCGCAGAGGTCAGGGGTTCGAGTCCCCTATTCTCCATTACTACTCAAAGAAGTGCTGCTGGTCAGCCCTATGGATTGGCATCAAGACGCCGAAGCCAAACTTAAGGAAGTGCCCTTTTTTGTACGTCCAGCGGTGCGGCGCCGCATCGAATCCATGGCTCAGGAGGCTGGTCTTAGCGCCATCGATGCCCCCTTCTACGAGCAGGCCAAGGCAAGGTTTGGCCAGAAGTGAACCGGCGATGCGGTAAAAGGGTGCATCAGTAGAACACCCATAGATGTCGCAGTCGAAACGCGAACAGGTGGTTAGCCACCTGCGGTACATCCGCCAGGAGCTCCGAGAAATGCACCAGGGTGTCATGGACGACGGCTTACTTCCAGAAGCCGGCGAGGTACGTGGGGTTATGGCCCAGATGGAAGCTCTACTGGAGCTCCTCGAGGGCAAATCTTCACGCAAGAAGGACAGCGACGGCTGAGACCCAGATCGGGAAGCCCCTGGGGGACGTCAAGCCCCTTGGGACGCTCTGGCAAACGTCTGCGGGCAGTTGATCATTGGCCAGCGAGGCGCTTTGGTTGCTCAGTCCCCATCACCCAGCCCGGGCCATTGGCCTCGGGCTTTTTTATTGGAATCCCCTATATGTAGCGCCAAAAGGCTGCGCCCACGCCAGAGATGGTGTAGACAGGCAATGGCAGGGCTCGGGCCGGGTGATGGGGATCGCCGCCTTCAGCACCCCTGCCTCCCCTTTTTGCCCTCGCTGATAACCCTTCAGCCGTGATGGCCTCACCTCCCGGAAGTCGTTATCAACAGACCGGCTTTCAGGAACGAATTGCCCAGGCTCGGGCGGCCCTAGAGAGTTGGGCAGCCAATCCCTGGCGGCGACTAGCGCTGTTGTTGATCGTTTTGCTGATCAGCTTCAGCATTGGCGGAGCCGTCGGCTCGATCACCGGCACCCTGGCCAAGCTCGACCCGGTGGGGGCACTGATCTGCGTGGCCGCCATCGAGCTAGCCATTCGCGCCAGGGGCCCGCTGATACGTCGTGGTGGCGATGCACTCGTGCTGCAATTGCTCGATATGGCACGAATCGGCTTGCTCTACGGCTTGCTGCTTGACGGCTTCAAGTTGCTCTGATGCAACTGCTGCAAAGCTTTTCAAGCCAGCGGTTCTGACGCGGCCAGCAGATAGAGCAAAGCCATGCGCACAGGGATACCATTGCGCACCTGCTCCTCCACCAGTGAAACGGCGGGATCGTCGAGCACATCTCCCGCCAGCTCCACGCCCCGATTCACCGGGCCCGGATGCAGCAGTGGCACGGACGGGCCGCAGGAGGCTAGGCGCGCTCGGGTGATGCCGAATTGCCGGTGATAGGTGTCGAGGCTGGTGAGCAGGTGCTGATGCATGCGCTCCTTCTGAAGTCTCAGAGTCATCACCGCATCGGCCCCCGCCAAGGCCTGCTCCAGGCTGCGCTCAATCCGCACCGGGCCCCGCGCCGCCACCGGATCGGCCGCCTGGCCTGGCGGTGGTGACGCCACAAAGTCGGCGAAGGCGGCGGGCAGCAAGGTGGGCGGGCCGCAGAGCACCACCTCGGCGCCGCAGGCGGTGAGGGCCCAGAGGTTGGAGCGGGCCACGCGGGAGTGGAGCACATCGCCCACGATCACAATGCGCTTGCCCCTCAGGGCCGCGGGCGTGGGGGCTTCAGGGGCGAAGTGGCGCGCCAGGGTGAACAAATCCAGCAATCCCTGGCTGGGGTGGCTATGCAGGCCATCGCCGGCATTCAGCACCGCGACCCGCTCACCGGCATGGTCGAGCTCGGCCGCCAGGCTCTGGGGCACCCCGGCGCAGCGATGGCGCACCACCAGAACATTGGCGCCCATGGCCACGTAGGTGCGCGCCGTATCGAGCAGGCTCTCGCCCTTGCTGAGGGAGCTGGAGGAGGGAGAAAAACTCTGCACATCGGCAGAGAGCCGCTTTGCCGCCAGCTCAAAACTGCTGCGAGTGCGGGTGCTTGGTTCAAAGAAAAGGCTGGTCATCAACCGCCCCTGCAGGGCGGGCAACTTGCGGGCTCCAGCCACCGGCAGGGCCCGGAAACGCTGGGCCAGCGTGAGCACGGTGGTGAAATCATCCAGCGAAAAGGCCGCCAGATCCAGCACGTGGCGGTGGCTCCAGCTGCTCAAGGGGTGCGGCGACTCACAGGACCACGGTAGGGCCAGCCGAGGGACACCACAGCACCTATTCTTACCAAGTAATACCTATCCAAACTAGGCCTCGCCATGGCTGAATCCAGCGGTTGCGCCGTGACCAGCAAAGGGCAGGTGACGATTCCCAAGATGATGCGGCAGCAGCTGGGCTTGCACAGGGGCAGCCGTGTTTGTTTTGAATTGGTGGGCGATCACCTGGAGGTGAGGCCGGCGCGACCAGCAAGCAGCCCCACAGCCAGCGGCTTTGGCCTGCTGAAAACGACCATCCCAGCCGTGCCAAGCGACTTCGATCCGGCCATGCTGTTGCAGCCGTGATCGGCCTGGATACCAATGTGCTGGCCCGCTACTTCATCGACGAAGCCGGTGCCGATGACGCCACCGTCAAGCAGAGAGAAGCCGCACGCACCTTGCTCGAATCGGGCCAGGCCCTGTTTATGCCCAAAACCGTGGCTCTGGAATTGGAGTGGGTGCTACGGGGGTATTACCGATTCAGCCGGGATCAGGTTGGGCTTGTCTTTGACGCACTGCTGAACCTGCCAACCCTCCAGCTCGAAGACCGCGCCGCAATCGAACAGGCCTTGGCAGGGCTGCGCGCCGGGCTTGATTTCGCCGATGCGCTGCACCATGCCAGCTGCCGCGCCTGCACGGCCATCGCCTCTTTCGATCAGCGCAGCTTCGCCAATCCTGCACGCGCGCTGAATCTGCAACCGAGGGTGATCACACCCCGCTGATCCTTCCAGCCTCCTGCCCTGAAAGCTGCCGATCCCCCCTGACCCGCCTGCTGACGCTGCGGCTAGCCCGCCAATACCAGCGCCAGGGCAGGTCCTTGCCCTGGCTGATGCCGATGCGACTGGTTTGAACCAGATCGGCGGCGCCCAAAGCAGCCAGCTCTGGCGGCCGCGGGGCGAACCATATCCCCCGATCGGGATGCACCAGCTGGGCGTCGTGGGAGCGATTGATGCCAAAGCAGCGTGCCAATAGGGCGGGACCCGCCGCCAGCCGCTCCGGCTCACCAGAAATGGCCGCGGCGCGCAGCAGCACCCCATTTGCCCAGTCGGCTCTCCCTGTCACCACGTTGACGCAGTGGTTGATGCCATAGCTCACATACACGTAAAACCGCCCAGGCTCCCCAAACAGGGTTTCGTTGCTGGGGGAGCGGCGGCGATAGCCGTGGCAGGCGGGCTCGCTCTGGCAATACGCCTCCGTTTCCACCACCACGCCCCACAGCAGCTCGCCTGAGGCTTGGCGTTTCACCAGCAGGCAGCCGATCAGCTCAGGGGCAACCTGCTCGGCGGGGCGGGCGAAGAAGGATTGGGGGAGGTGCTGGGAGGGAGTGGTGGCTATGGGAGTGGCTTTGGGAGATCGGGCTTTCATAGATTGGTGCAAAGGAGGTGGAATGGCGTGGGCAAACCCAAGCGGAGTGGCAGTGGGTTCTCAGCCGCCAAGCCAGCAGCAGCACCCAAGCAGCAGGTCGTCAAGGGCTCTACGGATCACGCCGCGAAGGAACAGCAGGCTGTTGCACTGATCAACCAGGGCAAGCTTCAAGACGCAGAAGCGTTATACAGAGACCTGATTGCAGCAGGAACGAAAAATCACATTGTCTATGGAAATCTGGCGGCGATCTGCGGGATGCAGGGGAGATTTGACGAGCTCATAGAACTTCTCAAGAAAGCTCTTCAGCTCAAGCCCAACTACCCAGACGCTCACAACAACCTGGGCACTGCTCTCAAGGAGCAGGGTGACCTAACAGCTGCCATTGCCTCCTACAACACTGCTCTTCAGCTCAAGCCCAACTACCCAGACGCTCACAACAACCTGGGCATTGCTCTCAAGGAGCAGGGTGACCTAACCGCTGCCATTGCCTCCTACAACACTGCTCTTCAGCTCAACCCCAACTACCCAGAAGCTCACTACAACCTGGGCAATGCTCTCCAGGAGCAGGGTGACCTAACCGCTGCCATTGCCTCCTACAACACTGCTCTTCAGCTCAAGCCCAACTACCCAGACGCTCACAACAACCTGGGCAATG
>NZ_JAGQBS010000024.1:0-12929 GCF_024345755.1 Cyanobium sp. L1E-Cus
TGCCTATGCTGGTGCAACGATTTCCTGAACTCACCGAGGAGCAAATCATGGTGATTGCCGGTATCCCCCGAGAAGAAATCCGCCACACCCGCGCCGTTCAGGATTGGCTGGCTGAGGGCCGCCAGGAGGGCGAAGCCAGAGGTGAAGCCAGAGGTGAAGCCAAGATGACCCTCCGCCTCCTCACCCGCCGCTGCGGCCCCCTCGCAGAGGCCACCACCGCCCAGATCCAGGCGCTGCCGCTGGAGCAACTCGAGGCCCTAGCAGATGCCCTGCTCGACTTACAGGGCCCGGCAGATCTGGCCGCCTGGCTGGCCGCTATCAGCTGAAGCGGGGTGCTGATTCGGCCGTTTCTTACGACGGCTTGTTACTGTGATCTGACTGCGGAGCACACCAGTAAGGCACTTTTGCCTTACGCTGACCTTATTGGTGCCGTCTCGCCATGACAAAACGATCAGCGACAACACAATCCGCTGTGTCGCTCACGGTGACCAGCAAGGGCCAGGTGACCCTGCGCAAGGAACTGTTGGCCCATCTCGGCATTCAGCCGGGTCAGCGCGTCGATGTGGAGGTGCTGCCGGGAGGGCGGCTGGAGTTCCATGCGGAGCAGGCCACCGGCAGCATCAATGGATTCATCGGCCTGCTGGCAGGGCGCAGCGCCCGCCGGGCGAGCTTGGCGGAGTTGAACGAGGCCGCGGCCTCCGGTTGGACTGGTCTGCCCGCCAGCAACTAGTGAAGGTCACCGCAGACACCAATGTGCTCGTGCGTGCCCTGGTGCAGGACGATCCTGAGCAGGCCAAGGCGGCAACCGATCTGCTGGAGTCAGCGGAGTTGATCGCGATCCCCGTGCCGGTGCTGTGCGAGCTGGTGTGGGTGCTGCGTCGGGTGTATGGCTTCGCGGCCAGCGACTGCGCCACCGCCATCGAAGCGCTGATTGGCAGCAGAGGCGTGGCTGTTGATCGCCAGGCTGTTCGTGCCGGGCTGAAGCTTCTCACTTCGGGGGGCGACTTTGCTGATGGGGTGATCGCCTACGGCGGCCGAACCCTTGGTGGTGAGCAGCTGGCAACGTTTGACAGGGAGGCGGCACGGCTGCTTTCTGCCGCTGGTGAGCCGGTGCTGCTGCTTTGATTTAAGCGTGTGCTTGTTCTTATGCCCCCCCTCGCCAAGCCGAACGCCTTTTCTGAATGTGGTTCGCCCCTCTGGTCCACATCTTTCCTGGCCAGCCGCCCTGATCTGGAAAGGCGCAAATCATGGTGATTGCCGGCATTCCCCGAGAAGAAATCCGCCACACCCGGGCGGTACAGGACTGGCTAGCAGAAGGCCGCCAACTCAACCGCCGCTGCGGTCCCTTGAGCGAAACCACCACCGCCCAGATCCAGGCGCTGCCGCTGGAGCAGCTGGAAGCCCTGGCCGATGCCCTGCTCGACTTCCAGGGCCCAGCCGATTTGGCCGCCTGGCTGGCCGCCAACAGCTGAAGGGTGCCTTGATCAGCTGTTCAGGGTTCTGTACAGCTTGTACGGAATCGCTCACGCCACGGTTTTTGCAACCTGCGGGGGGGCGTTGCTGGCGGCGCTGATCCGGCTGCAGAACCTTTTGCTGAACGGGCGGCTGGCTGATCAGACGAGGCTTCCCCCTGAGCCTTCTGCCGCCAACAAGGCCCCAATTCCACCAGCTGCCCCAGCCCGAGTGAACACCGACCGCTGGTACTACCGGGTTTTCCAGAGCGCCCCCGACCTAATCCGCTCACTGCTGCCGGGCTCAGCCGCCGCCAACGCACTGGGCCTCGACCCAGATGCCCCCGGCGATCGGCTCTACGGCTTTGAAGCTCTTGAAATCAAAGAGCTCAGCCACCGCCTCGATGGGGTTTTGTGGCCGCGCCAAACCACTGGCTGCGCTGAAACCGGCAGCCCGGAGTTTCCTGTGGTGCTGCTGGAGGTGCAGATGCACCCGGATCCAGGCTTTCACCACCGCCTAGCGGCGCAGACCTATCGGTTTCTGCAGCAGCACCCGCAGGTGGAGCACTGGGCTGTGCTGGTGATCACGCCCCATAACCGCCTCAAGCTCGGCCCAACCCAGGCGCTGCAGGTGTTTTTGGATCAACAGGTGGTGTGGCTCAGCCTTGAGGAGCTGAGCCAGCAGCCCAACCTCGACCCTTTGCTCAACCTGCTCACCTTGCCGGTGCGGCCCGAGAGCGAACTGGCAGCTAGCAGTCAGCAGATTTTGGCCAGGCGCCCTGATCTAAAAACGGTTGTGCTGCCTATGCTGGTGCAACGATTTCCTGAACTCACCGAGGAGCAAATCATGGTGATTGCCGGTATCCCCCGAGAAGAAATCCGCCACACCCGCGCCGTTCAGGATTGGCTGGCTGAGGGCCGCCAGGAAGGCCGCCAGGAAGGCGAGGCCTGCGGTGAAGCCCGCGAAGCCGCCAAGATGACCCTCCGCCTCCTCAACCGCCGCTGCGGCCCCATCAGCGAGCCAACTACCGCCCAGATCCAGGCCCTGCCGCTGGAGCAGCTGGAAGCCCTGGCCGATGCCCTGCTCGACTTCCAGGGCCCGGCCGATTTGGCCGCCTGGCTGGCCGCCAACAGCTGAAGCGGGCCAGTGCCTGCCCTTCAATCCGCACCGAGGGTGGTGAGAGTGCTGGCGTGAACGTTCTGCTCCACACCAACGTGTTGTGCGGCTTGAGCAGGGAGGCCACAGCCTGCAGACAGCCAGCCTTGTGATTCATGAGCTGAGCTTTGGCATCCAGCGCTTGGCCGACGGCCGCAGAAAAGAGCGCTTCCGCAGCTATCTGCAGAACCTGCGGCGTTTGACGGGCTGCTCCTGCCCACATGCCAATGCGGGATCGGCCAGTTCAAGTTCGCTACAGGGGCTGTGGCTGAGCTTTGCGTTGGATCTCTCCTTAAGTAAGGAATCCTTACCCGAGGCCCATCCGCGGCTTGCTGTAATGGTTGATGCCAAGCGCACCATCAAGAACCAACTCACTCTGCCGAAAGCGGTGGTGGAGCAGGCCGAAGCTGCGGCTGCGCGGATGCGGTTGGTTGAGCTGGGCATCAGCGAGACAGACGTGGCCGAGGCCGTGATCTGGGCGCGTAGGCCGTGAACTCTTAACCCATCCGGACATGCTGAGCCAGCGGCTAGGGAGCTGTTGCGTGTGCTGGCCTATCCGAAGTTTCGGCTGCAACCTGTCGATTGCGAGCGCTTGCTTGAGGATCTACTGCCCTGGCAGCAGCCCCCCTGAGCCCCCCCTCAATACCTGCAAATCATCAATCCAGCCGAATAACACCCGCCTAAGAACTGAAATTCAGTATTTATGACAATTAGCTCAAAAAGCACCTCTAGCTCGCGGGTATTGCTTTATGGCATCTGGCAACACCTAAGTAAACGCAGACGCATTCAGCTGGGCTTATTACTACTGGTGATGCTGGCCAGTGGTTTAGCGGAGGTGTTTTCACTGGCGGCGGTATTGCCATTTCTGGCGGTGTTAAGTGATCCGCAACGGATCTGGCAACAACCAGTGCTGCACAACTTCATATGACCGTTTTAGTTACCGGCGCCGCCGGCTTTATTGGCTTTCACCTGAGCAGCAGGCTGCTGGAGCGGGGCACTCCGGTGCTGGGGTTCGACAATATGAATCCTTACTACGACCCAGCCCTAAAGCGGGCCCGCCTTAAGCAGCTGCAGGCCACAGCTGAACGCACGGGCACCAACTTTCAGCTGATCGAGGCCGACCTGGAAGACCGCGCCGCGGTAGAAGCTACCTTCGCGGCGCACAAGCCCCAGCAGGTGGTGAATTTGGCGGCCCAGGCGGGGGTGCGCTACTCAATCGAAAACCCAGCGGCTTATATCCAAAGCAACCTGGTGGGCTTTGGCCATGTGCTGGAGGGTTGCCGCCACCACGGCATCGAACATTTGGTGTATGCCAGCAGTAGCTCGGTGTATGGCGGTAATACAAACCTGCCGTTTTCAGAGCAGCAGGGCGTGGATCACCCTGTGAGCCTCTATGCGGCAAGTAAAAAGGCCAATGAATTGATGGCCCACACCTATAGCCATTTATATGGGCTGCCGGCCACGGGCCTGCGCTTTTTCACGGTGTATGGCCCCTGGGGTAGGCCAGATATGGCCCTGTTTCTGTTTACCAAGGCGATCCTGGCGGGCGAGCCAATTCAGGTGTTTAACAACGGCCAAATGGTGCGGGATTTCACCTATGTAGACGACATTGTTGAAAGCCTCCTACGGGTGCTCGATAAGCCAGCCACCCCAGATCCGGCCTTTAATCCTAGCCAGCCCAATCCAGCCAGCAGCTGGGCGCCCCACCGGGTGTTCAACATCGGCAATTCCAACCCCACACCCCTGCTGGATTACATCGGCGCGATCGAATCGGCCCTGGGGATCACGGCCACGAAGACCTTCCTGCCGATGCAACCTGGTGATGTGCCCGCTACTGCGGCTGATACCTCAGCACTAGAAACCTGGACGGGTTTCAAACCAAACACCCCCGTAGGCGAGGGGGTGGCCCGATTTGTGGCCTGGTATCGAGAGTTTTATGGAGTTTGAGACAGAGAAAATGAGTAATCAATTACCCCCCCTAACCAACTGCACCGTGGCATTGATTGGCCTGGGTTATGTGGGCCTGCCGCTGGCGGTGGAATTTGCTAAGCAGCAAGCCTGTGTGCGCACAGGCGCTGATTTAATGCGACGAGTGATTGGTTTTGAGATCAATCAAGAACGCTTAACTGAATTGCGAGCTGGGTTTGATCGCACTAAAGAAACAAGTCAAGAGGAACTCAAGCTTGCTAGCAATTTGGAATACACAAGTAACCCAGCTGAGCTTGCACAGGCTGATGTATTCATTTTAACAGTTCCCACACCGATTGATAATGCTAAACGTCCGGATCTAAAGCCATTAGAAAAAGCCAGTGCCACGGTGGGGCAAGCGCTTAAAGCAAGGGCTGCAGCCCACAAACTAAAAGAAAATGCCATTATCTTTCCAATTGTTATTTATGAAAGCACTGTGTACCCTGGTGCTACAGAAGAAGTGTGTGTGCCAATTTTAGAGCGCGAATCAGGGCTTACTTTTAATAAAGATTTCTTCTGCGGCTATAGCCCTGAACGAATTAATCCAGGTGATACGGAGCATAAACTCACCACAATTGTAAAAGTAACAAGCGGAAGCACTTCAGACGTTGCCACCTGGGTTGATAGTTTTTATGGTTCGATAATAAAAGCAGGCACCCATAAGGCATCTAGCCTAAAGGTGGCGGAAGCAGCAAAAGTAATTGAAAATACGCAACGTGATTTAAATATCGCTTTGGTGAATGAATTAGCGATTATTTTCCGTAAGTTAGGTATTGATACCTTGGATGTGCTTGAGGCAGCTGGCACTAAGTGGAATTTTTTACCCTTTAGGCCAGGATTAGTTGGAGGGCATTGCATTGGTGTTGATCCCTATTACCTCACCCACAAGGCCGAACAGGTTGGTTATCACCCTCAAGTGGTGCTAGCTGGCCGCCGCATTAACGATGGCATGGGTAGCTGGGCTGTTGAGCAATTAGTTCTCGAAATGGCGCGGCGCGGCATGGTGATCGGAGCCTCAAGGGTGTTGGTTTTAGGTTTAAGTTTTAAAGAAAATTGCCCTGATCTACGCAACACCAGAGTAGTTGATTTAATTAATGCATTGATTAATTATGGAATGGAACCTGTGGTTGTTGATCCCTGGGTAAATATTGAAGAAGCCAAGCGTGAATATGGCCTTGATGTACAGCTCCATATCCCCAAAGATATCAATTTTAAGGCTGTTGTTGGCGCTGTATCGCATAAACAATTCTGTGATTTTGCAATTGCTAAATGGCAGCAAATGATGAGATCAGATGCGGTATTGCTTGATTTAAAGGGTATGATGCCTCGCGAACTTAATCCAATTCGCTTGTGAATCTTGGTAAACAAATGATTCACTCTACAGTTTCTATTCACCATTCAGCGATAGTTGATGAAGGCGCAACTATTGGGGCTGATAGTCGCGTTTGGCATTGGGTTCATATCTGTTCTGGTGCGGTGATCGGTGAGGGCTGCTCCTTTGGGCAAAATGTATTTGTAGGCAACCGTGTGTTGATTGGCAATAATGTAAAGATTCAGAATAATGTGTCGGTTTACGATAACGTAACTCTTGAGGACGACGTTTTTTGCGGCCCTAGCATGGTTTTCACAAACGTGTATAACCCGCGCTCAGCTGTTTCCAGAAAAGACGAATATCGCCCTACATTAGTGAAACGGGGAGCAACATTAGGAGCAAATTGCACAATAGTTTGCGGCAACACTATTGGCGATTATGCCTTTATCGGAGCTGGTGCAGTAATCAATAAAAGTGTTAAGGCCTTTGCCTTGATGGTGGGGGTTCCTGCAAGGCAAGTTGGTTGGATGAGCACCTATGGCGAGCGTGTGGAGCTGCCTCTATTTGGTGAAGGTAGTTGGATCTGTCCCCATACAGGTGATTCCTATTTATTGAAAGGCGATCAGCTAAGCCACGCATCGGTGTGCCATTAGGAACTGTTGCCGTAGTTGGCGGTGGCATCAATGGGCTATGCATCGCCTGGGAACTTGCCCGGCGTGGTTGGCAGGTGGAGCTATATGAACGAGATCACTGCCTAGCGCAAACCAGTAGCACCAGCACAAAGCTCCTGCATGGGGGCTTGAGGTACCTAGAGCAGGGTCATCTGGCACTGGTGGCCGAAAGCTTGCGGGAGCGTGGGCGTTGGTTGCGGGATGTACCCCAGCATTGCCATTGGTTGCAGCTATTGCTGCCTATTTATGCAAACCATCGCCGCCCCGCTTGGCAATGGCAGTTGGGTTTGGGTTTCTACGATGGCCTCGCCCTTGGCCAACTGCCTAGTTTCGCCCGTTGGCTTAATCCGGAAGCGGTGCAGGCGTTGCAGCCTGATTTGGTGAGGGATGGCCTTCAAGGGGCTTGGCAGTTTTGGGATGGCCAGATGGATGAGCAGGAGCTTGGCCAATGGGTGCTTGCCCAGGCCAAAGCTTGTGGTGTTCACATAAATGAATACAAACCTGTTAAAAATCTGAGTTCCAACGGTTGGCTAACAACTTCGATGGGGAGTTTCCGATTCGATTGGGTGGTGAATGCAGCTGGCCCATGGGCTGTGGAGCTGCTGCAGCAATCCGGTATATCCACAGATGTAAAGCTTGATCTGGTGCGGGGTAGCCACATGTTGCTACCAGTGCCTAAAGGAAGATCACTACCTAGCACCGGCTTGTTTGTAGAAGTGCCTGGCAGTGCTCGTATTGCTTTTCTGCTGCCATATCAAGGTGAACTGTTGGTAGGTACCACGGAAGAAGTGCAAAGCCTCGAGGAGCCCATAACTGCTAGCAATAATGAGCAGCAATTGTTACGGGCATTGGTGGCTAGCCATCTGCCGGCATGGGCAGATACTGCTTTCAAGCAGGAACGTTTCTTTGCTGGTTTGCGTCCGATCGTTCATTGCACCGATGGCAAAGCCAGTGATGTGTCGCGAACAAGCCGAAATGCTGTGTATAGGCGCCATAAACAACTAATTAGTGTGTTTGGCGGCAAATGGACTACGGCAAGGGCATTGGCTGAGCAATTAGCGCAACAAGCCCCATTTAATGGCGAGCCTTAATTTAATGATTTGAACTAAGTAAATGCAATTCATTGATCTCAAAGTTCAACAAGAGCAACTGTTAGCCGATGGCCGCAGCCTGCGAGAAGCAATTAATTCGCGAATTGCGCGCGTACTTGACCATGGCCAATACATTTTGGGCCCAGAAGCTGCTGAATTGGAGCAGCACTTAGCTGCCTATGTGGGGGTAGAGCATTGCATCGCGATGGCAAGCGGCACCGATGCCCTTTTGATCGCCCTGATGGCTCTTGGTGTAGGGGCAGGTGATGAGGTTGTTACTACGCCGTTCTCGTTTATCGCCACGGCGGAAACTATTGCCCTGCTCGGGGCTGTACCAGTGTATGTGGATATTGATGCAAACACCTACAACCTCGATCCCAGCCAGTTGGAGGCGGCGATCACGCCACGCACCAAGGCGATCCTCCCCGTGAGCCTCTATGGCCAGCCGGCTGATTTTGTAGCAATTAACGCCATTGCCGAGCGCCATGGCCTTCCAGTGATTGAAGACGGCGCCCAGAGCTTTGGGGCTCAGCAATACGGCCGCCGCAGCTGCAGCCTGAGCACGATTGGCACCACCAGCTTCTTCCCCTCCAAACCCCTGGGTGGCTACGGCGATGCTGGGGCCTGCTTTACGGCAGATGCTGAATTGGCCGAGAAGATGCGGCGGATCTCACGCCATGGCCAAAGCCGCCGCTACTTCCACACTGAAGTGGGCGTGAACGGGCGGATCGACACCCTGCAGGCGGCGATCCTGCTGGCCAAGTTCGAACTGTTTGAGGCGGAGGTGGAGGCCCGCGACCGGATTGGTGCGGCGCTGAGCGCCAGGCTGCAGGCGTTTGGAATCAGCAGCACCCCCAAATTGGCGCCAGGCAACACGAGCGTTTACGCCCAATACACGGTTCAGGTGGATAACCGAGCGGCTACGCAGGCCTATCTCAAAGAGCAGGGCATCCCCACTGCCGTTCATTACCCAACGCTGCTCTGCCAGCAACCAGCCCTGGCCGGCCAAGGACCCTGCGCCCGGCACTGCCATCAAAGCTGCAGCTGCCCGGTGGCCCAGGCTGCTAGCGAACGGGTAATGAGCCTGCCGATGCACCCATACCTGAGCGATGAGGATCTTGTTGAAATTACTAAATCCGTTGCAGATGCAATAAGCCAGTGCAACTAATCACCGTGGTGGGCGCCAGGCCCCAGTTTATTAAGGCGGCGGCGTTGAGTAGGGCGATTGCCGCCACGCACGCTGGCCCTCAAGCCATTCAGGAGAAAATCCTGCATACCGGCCAGCATTTTGATGCAGCGATGTCTGACCAGTTCTTTGTGGAGCTGGGGATCCCGGAGCCAGCTTTTCATCTGGGCATCGGTGGTGGTAGCCATGGGGCTAACACCGGCCGGATGCTGGAGGCCATAGAAGCGGTGCTGCTGGCTGAACAGCCTGATGCGCTCCTGGTGTATGGCGATACCGATTCAACTTTGGCCGGTGCCCTTGCTGCCAGCAAATTGAAGATCCCGGTGCTGCATGTGGAAGCCGGGCTGCGTTCCTTCAACCGCCATCAGCCGGAGGAACAAAACCGAGTGCTTACTGATCACTTGGCTGATCTTTGCTTTGCCCCCACTAACACGGCAGTAGCTCACCTGCAGCGAGAGGGGATAGCGAAGGAGCGAATTGTGCGCACTGGTGATGTGATGGCCGATGCAGCACGGATCTTCGGGGAGCTGGCGGAGGCCCGCGCCGCGGAGCTGCTGGGATCTGGAATTCTGCAGGGCTTGATTGGAGCCGAGCAGCCGTTTCTGCTGGCCACGATTCACCGCGCCGAAAACACAGACGACCCTGCCCGTTTGGAGGCGATCCTCACGGCACTGGGCCAGGCGCCCCTGCCGGTGTTGCTGCCCCTGCATCCGCGCACTCGAGCCCGCATTGCTGAGCACGGGCTGGAGCCATTGCTTGGGAAGCTCACGCTCATCGAACCCCTCGGTTTTCTGGCGATGCTGCTGCTGGAGCGGCGTGCGGCGCTGGTGGTGACCGATTCGGGCGGGGTGCAGAAGGAGGCCTTTCTGCAGGGCACACCGTGTGTAACGGTGCGTGGCGAAACCGAATGGGTGGAGCTGCTGAAGTGCGGCTGGAACCGGCTGGCTGATCCTGCCGACCCCGCAGCCATGCTTACGGCGATGGAGCAACAGCTGGGGCTGGATCCCTTGCAGCAGCGGCCGCCGCTCTATGGCGATGGCTATGCCGCTGAAGCGATCGTGGTGCGACTGCAGCAGCTCTAAGGGCACAAGCATTGCCACCTGAGCGGCAATCGAATAGGTTTGTACGTACAGATGTCCGGATCGAAAAGACTCTCATGACTGATACCCGTTTTGAGGTCCGTCTAAACCAGCGGCTGGCTGACGACTTCGACCAGGTGGCCCGCGCTTCTGGGCTATCGCGAGCTGAGGTCTTTAGGCGGGCTATTGCCCTGTACAAGACGGTGAAGCAGGAAGAAGGCCAGCAAGTCCACGTGATCCTGCGATCCAAGGACGGCGCTGAGCGGGAGCTGGTGAACTTCTGATGCCCGCCTCCAGGCCCAATCCACCGCAGATTGATCTGGCTAAAGATTGGTTGGAATATGCGGCTCAGAACCATGGGAAACGCCTAGAAATGTTGCGCTTCTGGTTAGCTGCGTTAGTTACGGTGTTCGTGCTAATTGGCGGCTTCCGTATCCTCACTGACCCTCGGCAGCAGCCAGATCTTCAAAAGTTGGCCATTGGCCTAATAGGTACAGCGCTCGGCGCTTCTCTCAGCCCTCTCCGGCGCGATTAACGATTAACAGCCAACAGCCTACAAAACCTTTACTCAGCCGCCCTTCGGGCTGTTTTTTTTATGCTCCACCCCATCGCCCCGATCACCGATCGCCGCATTCGCATTGCCCTGGTGGGCTGCGGAAGGATCAGTGCAAACCACATTCGTGCTTTTGCATTTCATCAAGATCGAGCTGAATTGGTGGCGGTTTGCGATACGCAAGCGGAGCGGCTGGAAAAAGCCCAGCAATTAATCACAGAAGCTGCTGCTGAATATCCGGGCGCTGCCACTAACCCCAAACAGTTCAATAGCTACAGCGAACTGCTGGCTGCAACACAAAACAACACCACTCCGATAGACATGGTGGTGCTCGCTACCCCTAGCGGCCTGCACCCCGGCCAAGTGATCGCCGCGGCTGAGGCGGGCCTGCATGTGTGCACCGAAAAGCCGATGGCTACGCGCTGGGCGGATGGGGTGGCGATGGTGAAGGCCTGTGATCAGGCAGGGGTGCACCTGTTTGTGGTGAAGCAAAACCGCTTTAATAGCACGCTGCAGCTGGTGAAGCGGCAGCTGCAGGCGGGGCGCTTCGGGAAGCTGGCGATGGTGGCGGTGAACGTGTTCTGGCAGCGGCCGCAGAGCTACTACAACCAAGACAACTGGCGGGGCACCTGGGAGTTCGATGGCGGCGCTCTAATGAACCAGGCAAGCCACTATGTGGACTTGCTCGATTGGCTGGTGGGGCCGGTGGAAAGCGTGAGCGCTTCTACGGCAACGATTGGCAGAGATATTGAGGTGGAAGACACTGCAGCGCTGCAACTGCGCTGGCGTAATGGCGCCCTGGGCACGATGGCGGTAACGATGCTCACTTATCCAAAGAACCTGGAGGGCTCGATCACGCTGCTGGGTGAAACCGGCACGGTGAAGATCGGCGGGCCGGCGGTGAACCAGATCGAGCACTGGGCTTTTGCCGATGAAAGCCCAGACGATGCGGAGGTGGAGCAGGCCAGCTACCAAACCACCAGCGTGTATGGCTTTGGCCATCCGCCCTACTACGCGAATGTGCTTGATGCGCTGCAGGGCAAGGCTGAAGCCCGGTGTGATGGCCGCGAGGGCTTAAAGAGCCTGGAGCTGCTGATCGGTGCCTACCGCTCGGCACGGGATGGGAAAACCATTCATCTTCCACTTGATTATTAGTACTGAATGAGCAATAAAAAGATCACAACACAACAATCAAGCCGCGCATTGCTTTATGGCATTTGGCAACACCTAAGTAAACGCAGACGCATCCAGCTGGGTTTATTACTACTGGTGATGCTGGCCAGTGGTTTAGCGGAGGTGTTTTCACTGGCGGCGGTATTGCCATTTCTGGCGGTTTTAACCGATCCGCAACGGATCTGGCAGCAACCGGTGCTGCAGGGTTTAGCTAAGGCAGTGGGGATAACAGCAGCCGGGCAGCTGCTGCTACCGGCAACAGTGATATTTGGCGTGGCGGCAGTGCTGGCAGCAGCAGTGAGGCTTCTTAATTTATGGCTGAATGGAAGGGTGGCAGCTGCTATCGGTAGCGACCTCAGCTGTGAAGCCTATAAACTCACCTTGCATCAACCCTATGCGGTGCATGTGCAACGCAATAGCAGCAGTGTGATCACTGGCATCACCAGCCAGATTGGCCTCACTATGTTGGTTTTGAACTTAACCCTGCAGCTATTCACCTCAACACTGGTGTCAGCTGGCTTATTGCTGGCCCTGTTTGTGGTGGATTTGGGCGTTGCCCTAACTGCTGCAGTGTTGTTTGGAGTGGCCTATGGGCTGCTGGCGATCACAAGCAAAAGAAAGCTTGCTGCCAATAGCGCCTTGGTGGCTGAAACCAGCCGCCAGCAAATGAAGGCACTGCAGGAGGGACTGGGAGCAATTAGGGATGTGCTGCTAGATGGCAGCCAAAACACTTATCTAGGGATCTACCAAAAGGCAGATCGGCCGATGCGGATAAAGCAGGCCCAAAACACATTCCTTGGTGCTTTCCCCCGTTATGGGCTAGAGGCGCTGGGGATGCTGTTGATAGCAGCCCTGGCGCTGCTGCTCAAAATGCAACGGGGTGATACGGCTCTGGTGATCCCGTTGCTGGGCACTTTGGCCTTGGGGGCGCAACGCTTGCTACCGGCTTTGCAACAGATTTATGCAAACTGGGCCGGCATTCGCGCCTACAGCTCAGCTGTAGCAGATGTGTTGGCGATGCTGAACCAACCAATGCCACAAGGTGCATTGCAAAGCGAACACAACAGGCCATTGCCGCTGAATGCAATGGTTCAAATAAAAAACCTGAGCTTTCGTTATGGCTTAGATGCACCAATGGTGCTGCAGGGATTGGATTTAGAAATAAAAAAAGGCGAAAGAATCGGCATTATTGGTAGCACCGGCAGTGGCAAAAGCACACTGGTTGATTTATTGATGGGGCTATTGGTGCCTAGTGGCGGGCAGCTATTGGTGGATGGTGTTGATATTCA
>NZ_JAGQBS010000025.1:0-10876 GCF_024345755.1 Cyanobium sp. L1E-Cus
GGGGTGTTGCATTCAATAGAACACCTGCTCTTGACAGCTTATCTGTGATCTGTTGCCAATCGCCAGTTACGGCTAAACCATCGATAAATGCCTGATCAGTTCCAAAACTAAAATCTGAGATAGTTACAGGGGGCTTTCCTTCTTGGAAAGAGGAGGAATCAATGTAGAACTTATCAGTTGTTATATCACTTAACGCAGTGTAAGGGTTGGTGCCATATTTTTCATGATTTCCAAATAAACTGCCGCCAATAATCCAATCGCTAGATTGTTTTAGGTAGAAGTTGTCAATACCTTTTCCACCTATAAGGGTGTTATTGCCAAGGCTGTCGGTGGTAAATAGCTCATCGTTTCCTTCGTGGGCATCTATCAATGAGCCGATGCCTGTAAAAATCCGATCCGCGCCCGTTGAGCCCTGCACCCGCACATCGGCGAGCTGCACGCCATCGCGCGGCACGCTGGCGTAGGCGGCCGGATCCAGCGGCGTCGCCGCACCTGTGGCGTCGATGGCCAGGCCGAAGGTGAGATCCAGCTCGCTCCAGTTGGGCTGCCAGCTGATCAGGGGCCGGGCCTCGGCGCTGGTGGAGAGGGCAAAGCTGGCGCTGGAGGCCACCGTCTCACTGCTCCAGGCAGGCTTGCCGCTGAGCGGATCGGTGCCGTTGAGCAGCTGGAAGGTGCCCACCGCCTGCTCCTTGCTCACCGTGAGATCGAGGAAGCCGCGGCGGTTGAGATCGGCGTACTTCAGGCCGCTTACATAACCCATGAACAGGCCATCGAGGCCATCCACGGCCGGATACTTGGCGCGGATGTAGGCATCGGCGCCCGGCAGGTACTTCTCAAAGCCTGGTGCCGTCACGCCCGGGGTGGCGAACTCCACCCCCGCAACGCTGCCAGCGGGCTGGGTGCTGCCGGCGGTCATTGTGTCGAGCACTCCGGCCCAGGCGTTGTGGGTGTCGCCGGCCAGGCTGATCAGGCGCTTGCCCAGGGCTTGAGCGGTCTGCAGGATTGTCTCCCGCTCCACGCCATAGCCATCCCAAGCATCAAGATTGTAAGGGATTTTGCCGGCTTCGGCGAACAGAGCTTGTTCGCTCGGACTCAGATCTTTGAAATCGGTGCCCGTGGCCAGTTTCTGCAGGGGAGCAGCGTACTTGTCGAGCAGTGCAGGATCACCAGCGTTGAGCAGCAACTCGGCCGGTACGGCCATCGATTGCATCAGCACCTGCTGGCCCAGCACCTGCCAGGCGGCAGTGGAGGCACCCATCTGCTGCTGCAGCCATGCCAGTTGAGTGTCGCCGATCAGGTCCCGATTGGGGTCACTCCAGGCCTGCTGCACTGTGGCCAGTACAAGCTCTTGTGTGACAACCGGACCGAGAGCGTTGGCAAAGGCTGCAATGGCCTCTTGGCTGGTGGGTGGTTCAAGCTTCGCTTTGCTGGCATAGCTGGTCACCAAGGCGGGGTCGGCCAGGATCGCGCCAATGCGAGCTTGGACTGCCGCGGCGTCGGGGTAATCCAGCTGCTCGTCCCTGGCGGTGAGCCGGGTTTCGAGCACATGCAGGGCCAAAACGTCGCCGAAGTTGAACGAGCGGTAGGCCTGGCTGAGCGGCGAGAGTGCGCTGGTCCCATCACCAGCCTGCCGCTGGCCGGGTTCGCGGATGGGGATCCACTCGTAATAGGCCTTGAGGGCGGCATCACGGCGGGCGATCCAGTCGCCCTCCGTTGCGCCCTGATGGTTTTCGGCACCTCCGCTCCAGCTGTTATTGGCGGTTTCGTGGTCGTCCCAGCCGGCGATCAGCGGTGCAGCGGCCCGCAGGGCCTGCAGCCCAGCATCGGTGTGGTACTGGGCGTAGCGCTGGCGGTAGTCGCCCAGGCTGAGGATCTCGCGATCGGGCAGGAAACCGCGGCTGCCAGCAGCGCCTTCCGCTGAGCCGTAACCGCCGGGGCCGTATTCATAGATGTAGTCGCCCAGATGCAGCCAGGCGTCGTAAGGATTGGCGCTGTTGATCGCCGCGGCCCTGGCGTAGGCGTCGAATTGCTGGGCCGCCGTGAAGTTGGAGCAGGAGAACACCGCCAGCCGCACCGGATCGCTGTTCACCGGCAGGGTCTTGGTCTGGCCCACGCCCGACACGGTGGTGCCGGAGCTGAAGCGGTAGAAATAGGTGGTGTCGGCGCTGAGGCCCGCCGCCTCCACCTTCACGGTCCAGTCGCGGGCGGCGCTGGTGCTGAAGCTGCCGCTGCCCTTGATCGAGCCCGGCGCGAACTCAGCGCTGGTGGCGATCTGCCACTGCACGTCAAGCGACCCCCCAGATCCGTCAGAGGGGCTGATCCGGGTCCACAGAATCACCGAATCGGCGTAGGGATCACCCGAAGCAACACCGTGGGCAAAGCTGACGTTCGAGGCTGACATGGAGTGGTAAGCGCGGGACTGCCGCTGAGTGGATAAGTGCAGGGAACTGGAAAGGCCGTCTTGTGAAGAAAACCGATCTCCCCAGAGGAGGGGAGATCGGCGGGGATTGAATCCAGAGTGAACTCAGACCAACCCAGCGAAGTTGCTCTGGTTGTTGAGACCGGTGGCGCTGAGGTTGGTGAAGTGACCCACCTCTGTCGTGCCCACCGTCAGCAGGGTGTCGCCACCCACCTGGGTGAAGCTGAGGCTGGAGAAGGTCACGCCCTGCAGGCCCACCTTGTCTTCGCCCACCTTGAAGTCCATCACGAACTGCTTGGCGTCAGGAAGCTCGCCGTTCTCGCTCACCAGCCAGAACTGGTCGGCACCGGCACCACCGTTGAGGTGGTTGGTTTCGGCTTCTCCGAGCACATAGAACTTGTCGTCGCCTGCACCACCGAGGGCACGGTTGGACGCGCTGCCGATGATGAAGGTGTCGTTGCCGAGGCCGCCGCTGAGGCGGTTGCCATCGCCGGCTTCGGCATAGAACACGTCATCGCCGCTGCCACCGGTGATCACGTCACGGGTGCCGGCGTAGATGGTGTCCACGCCGGAGCCAGTGAAGATGCGGTTCTTGAAGCCATCGCTGAGGGCCACATCCACCTCGTCGTCGCCGGCGCCGGTGAAGATGGTGTTGCCGATCAGCGTGAGGTCCTTGCTTGCATCGGGCTGAATCAGGGTGTCAGCACCAGCGGTGCCAACGACAGGCTTCGGCTCGATGCCGGGCAGATCCAGGCTGAACATGAAGATCTGACCGCCGTAATCGGCCTTGGTGGCTTCCACGGCACCGGCAGACTCGCCCGGTTGCTGCACAACGCCGATGAAGCGGTGTTCGTCGAGAGGGCGGCTCTGCTCAACGGTCTGCACACCATTGCCCTTCAGTTCCTCCTGGGTGTAAAAGGAGCCATCGGCTTTGGTTGCCACCAGGGCGGTGACATTCCAGCTGCCCGAGAATTCAGAGCCGGTGGCGCGCTCAAACGTGCCGCCATAGGTGGAGACGCCAGCAAGGGCCCGCGGGTTCTTGTTGCCACCGGCCTGGGCGATGAAGTAGCCCTCGCCATCGGGTTCAATCGCAAGGGTCTCCTCGTTGATCACAAGGGCATACTTGCGCTCGCCGTAGTCGTTCCCGGAATCCTCATCAACGATCAGTACATCGGCATCAGAAGACTTGACCCAGAGCAGGCCGTCTGGAGCTACGGACTTGTTTGTGTTCCCCTCGATGTGCTTCTCGGCAGTAGCACCGTTAGGGTTGCCCGTGGCGTTGTAGTGGCCCTCGCCCTTGCCACCCACATCCAGGGTCAGCGCGCCATTGACAGCCGGGAGGATCCGGGTGACGTCAGCGGAGAGGTAGTCGGGAAGTTTGTTGCCGTCGAGGTCTCTGGTGAGATCGAGAACCATGCTGGTGAACTCGACCCCCAGGACAGCACCAGTAGCGGTGTGATTCTGGATGTAGCGGAACTTGCTTCCATCCGGATCCGCGGCGGGATGCTCAACTTTGGTGTCGCTGTTGAAGAAGGTATAGCCAGTGGGTTGCTTGTTGGCTTCTGCCGTGCCACCGACAACATCACCATCCTGGGCCCAGCGCAAAACTTCGGTGTCCTTGACGGCCTCAGGGGTGTCAAAGCCATCCCAGCGGTAGTCGGTGGCGTAGTAGCGGGCGCTGAACTGATCCGGAGCCGACGCATTCTTCAGGTAGGCGTCGAGCATCTTGTCGTCGGCATTGGCGGTTGTGATGCCCAGCTCGGCATACGTTGCAGCATCTGCTGCCATGCCGTAGAGCTGGCCGTAGAGCAGGCCGTTGCTGCCCAGGAAGCGATCACGCTCGCTGAGATTGGTGTCATTGAAATTGATCTGGTTGCCCGCGGCGTCGTAGCCCTTGCGACCCACATAAACCTTGAGAGGCGCAGGGTTGATGTCGTGGTTGTAGCCAGCGGCCACGATCACCACGAAATCCTTGTGGCCGGAGTTGATCGGCATCAACTTCTCGTAGCCGGCCTGGCCCAGGGCAGGAGCCGTGTAGGCTACCTCGTTCTTGATGTCCACCACCATGGAAGCGAGGCCCATGGTGCCGTTGGCCACATCGAAACCCTTCAGGGGGCCGTTGCCATCCGGGTCATCGAACATGGAACTACCGATGTTCCACTCTTCACCCATCATCCAGATGTCGTCAGTGAAGCCGATGCCAGCGCCGTACTTGTTGGCGGGCTCGTACCAGGCACCGCAGAAAGAGTGGAAGAAGAAATCTCCTTCCGTGAGGCGCATGGAGGTTTTGAACTCAACTAGGGTTCCGTCAGGATTGGTCTGGTTGCCCCACTTGCCGCCGAGGTCGTTGTTGTCAGTGGTCTTGACGGTAACTTCTTTGCCGAAGACGTTGTAGACCTTGTCAAACAGATGACCCGAGGCAATGAACATTTCGCTGGCCGGGGCCTCGTTGTCAAGGAAGCTGGCAAACTTGGCGCGATCGTAGTCGATATAGTGAATGTGTGAGCCGGTGAACTTCACACCGCTCTCCATCAGCCAGCCATAGGTCTCATTCGACATGGTGGCGTAGGACTCGGACTGGTAGGCAACCCGAACCGTGTTGTTGTCCTTCAGCCAGGCGGCGTTGCCATCTGGATAGCCAGTGAGAGCTTTGTTGGTGAGGGGGTCCACCTCGCCCACCGTTGCCAGTGCCTTGAACTTGGCGTAGGGGAAAGCGGTGTCAGCGCTCTGGCCATCCAGCAGTTCGCTGGGGTCATTGGCGGTGCTGGCCTCGGGGATGAGGGCCGTCACTTGGCCGATGGTCTTGATCACAGGAGTTGTCATGGTGTGTGAGGAGAGGGAGTGGATTTGATAAGGCGGTGTTGATCAGTGCACTAGCAAAATGGGGGTCAAAATATAAAGAAAACTGGCGAGCTCTGATCTGTCTGCCGGGAAAGAAGGCCACTCAAGCCTGGATCGATTGAGAATTAATTCTCCACTTACTTTCTAAAGGAGATCCCTCAGAAGTGCAGGTGCCTGGAATACATGCCAGATGTATTCCAGGCTGCAAGGGATGATCAGGCGAACACGAAGTTGGTCTGGCTGTTGAGGCTGGCGGCAGCGATGTTGGTGAAGTGACCCACCTCTGTCGTGCCCACCTTCAGCAGGGTGTCTGCGCCCACCTGGGTGAAGCTCAGGCTGGAGTAGGCGATGCCCTGCAGGCCGATGAGGTCTTCGCCGGCTTTGAAATCCATCACGAACTGCTTGGCCGCGGGCAGATCACTAGGGCCGCTCACCAGCCAGAACTGATCCACACCGGCACCACCGTTGAGGTAGTTGGTGCCAGCACTCTCAAGCACATAGAACTTGTCGTTCCCCGCTCCACCAAGGGCGCGGTTGCCCGAGCTACCGATGTTGAAGAGGTCGTTGCCGAGGCCGCCGCTGAGGCGGTTGCCATCGCCGGCTTCTGCATAGAACACGTCATCGCCGCTGCCACCGGTGACCACATCGCGGCTGCCGGCGTAGATGGTGTCGACGCCGGAGCCTGTGAAGATGGAGTTGCCATAGCCGCTGCGTGTTTCCACATCGACGACGTCATCGCCGGCTCCAGTGAACACCGTATCGAGCTTGCCGTCGAAACCAGGGATCGTTGATGAATCCGGGTCAGTGGAATCATTGCCAATACCGCCTACCCGAACAGGATCAATCACTGCATCACTGCGCACTGCCAGGTTCTGCAGGCGGGTGTCGAGACCCGGCGCCGTGTCGGCCTTGGCAAAGGGGTTCTCCGGGCTGTGATGCGCGGCCAGGAATTCAGCCATCGCGTCCTGCTCCGAACCATTGGCTGCAAACGTGGCGATGCCGGTGCGGGTTTCATTCGGCTCAGTGATGTCGACCCGGTTGGCGTTGCTGAGGCTAGAGAAGGGGTAGCCGTCGCCGTCATTTTTGGCCAGGAAGTCGAGCGTCACCATGCGGATGCTGCGGCTGGGATCTCCCACCACATCCCCGCCGCGTACCACGATGTCGAGATCGTTGCCTGCTTCGTCCTGGATGGCGAGGTTGAGCACGCGATCGCCTGCGGGGCGGCTGAGGTCGTAGCTGAAGGCCATGCCACCCGCCTGGGGGAAGCGACCTTGGCCAACGCCTGCGGCGAGGCCGTGTTCGATCAATGCCTTCAGCTCGGCAGGGGTCACACTCACGAGCGACAGGCCGTTGTTGAAGCTGAGGGCGTTGGCGATGTCGTTGCGGGAGATGCCGCCTTCCGGCTTCACCACGTTGCCCTGGGCATCGAACACCGCCGCGGTAGGCAGCAGGTCGGGCTTGCCATCCACCGAGCCGGTAGGAATCACCGACTGGCCGATTGAGTTGCGGATGCCGCCGCCGTTCTTCAGCGACACCAGCACCGTTGGATCGATCGTGCGGGCGTAGGCCAGGTTGGCGTCGGCGGTGAGATTGCCGAGGTTGGTTTCCTCACTGCGCACGCCGGGGTTGCGGTTGCCGTTGAGGAACACCTCGCTCACGCCGTACCACTCGGATTCCTGGGCCACGATCACGCTGCGCAGGTTGTCCACCACCGCCTGCACGCGGGCATCGATAAAGGCCTCACCTTCAACGGCGGCCAGCCCGGCGGCATCGGTGCGGTAGGCACCACTGATGGCTGGGTTGTAGCTGTCGGGAATGATGGTGCCGTTGGCATCGAAATCGATCACCAGGCGCCCCAAGTATTTGTAGTTGCCGTCGGTGTTCACCACTGCCACGGGCTTGCCGTCGGCGTCCGTCTCGATGATCGGGTACACGCCCTGTGTGCTGTCACCCGGGCGGGCCTGATCGTTGCCATCCAGCAGCCGTGTGTTGGAGCCGCCAGCGGCAATGATGTCCACATGGCGTAGGCGCTCGGCCAGGGCCTGTTCAATGCCGATCTGCTGCATGTGGGCCAGCAGAATCACCTTGTTGAGGCCAGGGTTTGCGGTGATCAGCGCATCCACATCGCTCTGGATCTCGGCGGCCAGGGCATCCAGTTCGGCCGCGGTGGGGACGGCGCTGAAAGGAGCCGGGGAGATGCCCACATTGCCTGGGCTGGAGATCGTCTTCAGCCAGGGGGTGGTGGCACCAACGACGCCAACCTGTTCGCCGTTCACGTCGAACACAACGCTGGCGGTGATGCTCTTGGCTTTGGGTGCCTGGCCGGCATCCACAACAAGGCCAGCCAGGTTGGCGTCTGTGGCGAAGTTGAGGTTGCTGCTCAGATAGGGGAAGGCGGTACCGCTGAAGCCAGGGGCGCTGTTGCCGCCGATCAGGTCCTTGATCACGGCAGTGCCCTGGTCGAACTCGTGGTTGCCGAAGGCGATCGCCTGCACCCCCAGAGCGTTCTGAATCAGCACATCGCCGCGACCCACGGCGCCGTAGGCCTGGGTCGACGCGCCATAGAACAGGCCCGGAATCCAGGCATCACCGCTGGAGAGGGTGAGGGTGTTGGTGAAGCCAGGGATGCCATCGAGATCGATATCCTGGGCGCGCAGGGCATTGAGCACCCCGGAGAGGCGGGGGGCATCGTCGAGGGCGGAGATGTTGCCCTCCTGGTCGGCCAGGTGGAAGAGCTGCAGCCTGAAGGCACTGCCTTCGGCCAGGGCGGTGGCTGTGGTGATGCTCACCTTGTCGTTGCCTTCGCTGCTGGCGATCAGGCCGGCCGGCTCGCTGGCGGCACTTCGCAGGAAGGTGATGCCCTCGATGCGATTGGCACCAGGGAAGACCACCGGATCCACGGCGGCCACGTTGTAGGGATCGCTCACATCGAACACCGCCACCACGCTGGTGGGCGTGCGCTCGAGGGCTACGAACGCATACGTGCGGCCGGCCACGGTGGCAATCTCCACCATCTCGGGCTCGGTGCCCTTGTCGTCGTCGCGGTTGTAGCTGGTTGTGAAGTAACCGAGGCTGTTGGCTAGGTCTTCCAGAGCAGAACTGGAGTCGAACACCACGTTACCCTTGTCGTCGTAGATGCGCAGGGAGCGAGAGCCGATGCTGAAGGGCTTCTCGATCTGGCCGTCGCCGTTGATGTCGCCATAGTCGTTGAGCAGGTTGAGGCGGGTGCGGCTGATGCCGGTTGCCTCGTTGAAGGCGGCATTGAGGGCGCTGACGCCGGGATGGTCGCGGAAGGCAGTGCCGTTCACTGTGGTACTGGCATCCGCACGGGTGAGGTCGTAGAAGACATTCCCCTTGTCGGGTTCGTACTCGCGTGAGTCGCCTTCGCCGGCAGCCAGGAGAAACTGGCGGCCCTGGGCATCGGTGTAGGTGGCGATGCCATCCGGCATCGTGAGGCCGTACACCGGCAGGCCGCTAATTGGCCGGTACTGATTGCCACTACCGGAGCTGCCATTCACATCCCGGTCGGAGCTGTCGAAGCCGGCGCGATCGAAGTTCACCACCGTGAAGGTGTTGCCGCTGGCGCCTTCGGTGCCGAAGTCGTTGTCGTAGTTGATCACCAGGGCGCCGTCGTCGCGGATGGTGAGGCCTTCCGGCTTGTCGTAGGCGGTGGTGCCGCCGATCGAGGGCAGGTTGAACAGCTCGATCTTGTGGGCCAGGCGGATGCCGGCGGTGGCCAGGACGTCAGCGCTGGAGGTGCTGAAGATCTCAGGAGTGGCCGGATTGCTGTCGTGGTCAACCAGATCGCGGCGGATGTCGAGCAGCTCGGGGCTGACCACACTGATCTTGCCCAGCCAGCCATCGCTGGCCTGATCGGTAGCGGTGGTGATCGCCAGGGTGTTGGTGGCGCCGCGCAGATCCACCTCATACACCTGCTTGAAGCCGGTGAGGCTGCGGCTGCTGTCGCGCTCGATCACCAGGAACACCCCGCGGGCCGCGTCGAAGGCCACATCGCCGATCTTGTCCTGGCCGGCGCGACCGCTCAGGAGATAGAAGTGCTCCTTCACTGGGGCACCGGTGGCCGGGTCGATTGCCAGGATGCGGGTGAGATCTGAGCGGCTGCGGCCCTCGGTGACGCCGTCACCGTTGGCATCCACATCCAGGGGGCTCTGCATGAAGGCGTAGAGCAGCCCATCGCTGGAATTGAAGGCCATGCCCTCGATGCCGCGGTTGCTCCAGCGGTTGCCGTACACCGCCGGCAGGCTGTCGATCGTTTCGACACCGATCGGCGTGGCACCACCCACGTTGTGCTGGGCAGCCAGCTGGGCTTTCTGGCCGGCGGGGATGTAGCGCTGGATCAGGTTGCCGGTGTTGAAGTCAAACAGGGCGATCTGGCCCCGGTATTCATCGCCAACGGCAAACACCTTGCGGCTGGTGCCATTGATGGTGACGTTGAAGATCGATACGGTTTCCGAGTCGATGCCGAACGGGTCGTAGGCGAGGGCTGCGTTGCTCCCGTCAATTGGGATGTCGTCTTTGCTGGCCAGCTGGGGCAGGCCCGTGAGTGCGGTGCCGTCGGCACGATTCAGGCCGATGCGGCCCAGTTCGCTGATGGCGCCCGTGGCGCGATTCATCCCCAGCTTGTAGATGCTGGGCTGGAAATCGGGGTCGAGAAACTGGCGCTTGCCAGCCACAACGTCGCCATTGGGGCCTCGATCGGTGATCGAGAAGTAAACATCGAGTTCAACGCCATTAACGGTTTCCTTCCCGGCGAAGGTGAGGCCAGAGAGTCCGCCAGCCAGAACACCAGCCGGCAGGTTGGCGGCGCCTGCGGCATAGGTCAGCTGATAGCTGAAGTTTTCAGCGCTGGCGACCCCACGGCTCCAGTCCTTGATGCCGGCCGAGAAGATCTCTTTGATGGCGGGTGTGGCACCGCTGATATCCAGCAGTGCAATCGCATTGTTCTCCTGCAGCGATACCCAGGCCGTTCTGCCGTCGGCGCTGATGGCAACCGCTTCGGGTTCAATATCCTGCGCCACGGTGGTGGTGACGTCGAGGCGGGTGCCGATGCGGATGCCGCGGTTGATCAGTTCAGCGCGGCGGTTTTCCCAGGCACTGAAATCCACGCTCTGCACATCAGCCTGGGCAGGCGCCGCGGGGGTGCTGGCCAGGTAGCCGCTGGTGTTGATCAGAGAGATCGAGCCCACCGGGTCGATCGTGTAGAGCGCGTTGGGTTCGCCTTCGTTGGTAACCAGTAGTTTGCTGCCATCGCTGCTGAACTTCACCATGTCGGGCAGGGCGCCCACTTCAACTGTGCTGATCTGAACCGGCAGAGCTGGATTTGTTACATCAAAAAATTGTATTGTTCCTGGGCTTGTTTTTATTGCGTTTTGGGCTGCTACCGCAAGAAGATTTCCAAATACCGCTGCGCTTTGTAGCGTTTGCCCGGTGATTGATGGAGTTCCCTTTCCAACTGCAGATGGAGTGGTGGGGTTGCGTAGATCAATAACAATGATTGCCCCAGATCCACCGCCTACGGTGTATGCATATCCGCTTTTTGGGTTGTAAGCGGTAATTTCGGCGTTGGCGCCAAGGGCTTTTAGATCTAATAATCCG
>NZ_JAGQBS010000026.1:0-9857 GCF_024345755.1 Cyanobium sp. L1E-Cus
CGTCGCGACAGCCATGGTCACGATCAAGGTCCCAACTGCAATCTCAGGAATCAGCAGAGCTCAAAACAAACGCTTCTACCGGTCAACCAGATTGACGCCACACATCAACCTGATTGACACGGGACAACTGATGGCATTAAAGCCAGGGAGGGATGGTGCTTTTGCGCGAGTGTCCTTGCGAAATATCCCCTTGCGTCTGGCTGGTAACCCCGCGTCGGGGCTGCTACGTACTCAACAGATTATCCCGGAGTTGGTAAAAAGGGTGATAAGTTCACCGGTAGATCTACTTGTCGCTGGGCAGTAGGTGGCTCGGCGATCCTGTGCCAAAGTGTCTCAGGAGATGCCAAGAATGGGAATGGCATGCAACTCCTTTATTGGGACCTTGCCATGAAAAAGCTGCGGATGACCGTTGTTGATTCCGCCGGCAACTTTGATCAAGGGATTGGTTCGATAGAAGCGCGAATGCTTGAGTGGTCGAGTTTCGGAAATTTCGGCGATGGCCGCGTAGTAGAATATAAGTGGAAAACAGCTTTTAGCAACGATGGCAATACCCATGTCCACACTGGCTTCGTAACGGTAGATGGTTTACAGGGCAACTTCTCTGACACCCTAAAATGGGTTGCAAGGTAGCATTGGAGCTTGCAATCTTGTCCTGCGTGGAGCATTGAAGATCAATAAAATCGCGATATAAGCTTTGCCATATTATGCGGCATCGCCTATCAAGTCCTTGACTATCGGCACAAGAGCGAAGGCCAACTTGCGATGGCCATGGGCATCCAAGTGAATGCCATCCTCTGCCACAGTCACCACCTGATTGCAGTCAATAAAGCTGCAGCCGAATTGGGCGCATGATTGCTCGTATTGAGCAGGCAGCTCAGCGGAGCGAGCCATTGCATCTTTGAAATGATGGGCCATGAGCTCGGACATATTTCCAAACCTTGGTGGCGCAATCACTAAAATTTTTGGTGAGCCCTTACCTAAACTGGTGGCGCTATTAAAAGCTATCTGCAAGAGTGAGCTAATGCCCCTCGCTGATTCATGAGCCGATGCATTTAGATGGTGCTTTAAATCATTGGTGCCAAGCATTATTTCTAACAGATCAAGCGGCGCGTGGCTTTCGAGAACCGCCAGAATTGTGGTGCGAGCATTTCGGCCGTCTCGAAATGGTTCTTCAAATACTGTAGATCTCCCATTAAGACCCTCTTCAATAACGTAATACGACTCTCCTAGGGATTCTTGCAGAACTCCGGGCCAGCGTTCCTTGCGAAGCAGGCGACCTGCAGTGAGCGGTATGTATCCCCAAGTATTCGAGTCACCGAAACAGAGTACCGATTTTTCTCTTGTCAAAATCATTCCAAGTCGTGGCCTGACGATTGCTTAGCTGCATCCGCATCAACCCGCAGCGACAGCTTCACAAATGACAAAGTTGCAGGCTTCCGCCTGGCCCTGGAGCATTACCAAGGCAGTGGGAATTTGGGCTGAGCTAAATTCTGCCCTCGAGAGCCCAGGCCCCATCCACGGCGATCATCGCTGCCTGGTTCAGTTTGCCGGGTCCACGTCACAGGCAGCCCATCGCCTCAATTCGTTCTTACTGGACCGGTGGCAGGCGAGCAGCCAGGAAGATGGCGCAGCCTTGTCAGCTCGGGCCCCAAAGCGATCGGAACTCAATTAGGAAGGAGAAGATAGGGTCCGTTGACGTTCTAGAAGAGGCATCGTGGGTTATTTAGAGCCCTTGGGCCTTCGCCCACGCCCCAGATGGGCGCGCTTCCTCTTGCCCCTGCTGGTCGCTCTGCTGGCGATGCAGTTGCTTGTAGCGGCCCCCCTTACCCGAGCTGCTGAAGCCCCTAGCCCGGCCTACATCGAACTGGATGGCCGCCGGGTGCTTGAAATCCGTGTCGCCGCCGGTGCCCAGACCCCAGCGCAGTTGGCGAGGGTGGCTAGCCAGCGGCTAGCCGAGCTGGCCGCCACCTATTCGATCAAGCCCGAGCAGATCGTCCTGCAAGAGGACCCGCCCTACACCACCATCGGCGTGATGCGGGGCGAAATATTTGAGCCCCGCCTCTCAGTGGATGACCGCAACGCGGCCCGCTTTCAGCTAAGCCGCCAGCAGCTGGCCCAGCGCTACCTGGAGCAGATCCGCGCGGCGATCGTGCGCCACCGCCAAACCCACCGCCGTTCGGACTGGTTGCGGGGGGGCGCGCTGGCCCTGCTCGCCCTGGGTTTCTACATCCTGTGGCTGCGAGGCCAGATCGCCCTCAACCGGCGCCTGGAGCGCTGGATCAACGACCCCGCCAACCGCCGGATCCGGGGGCTGCAGGTGGGGGGTAACCAGTGGCTCACCGCCGATCAGGAGCGCAGCCTCCTCGATCCCCTGCGCCGAATCGTGCACGGGTCCGTGCTGCTGCTGGTCAGTTACCTATCGATCCCCCTGTTTCTGGGGTTGTTCCCCCCCACCCAGGCCCTCTCCGAAACCCTGCGGCGCCAGATCACTGGCCTCGTGGTGAGCGGTGCCCTGGCCGTTTCGAGGGCCATCCCCGACCTGATCTCCGTGGCGGTGATCCTGAGTCTGGCCGTGCTGCTGATGCGGGCGAGCAACGCCTGGTTCCGGGCGGTGGAGAAAGGGAACCTCCGCCTGAGCTGGTTTTATCCGGAATGGTCCCGGCCCACAGCCCGGCTGGTGGGCATCGGCATCCTGCTGCTCGGTGTGGTGGCCGCCTACCCCTACATCCCAGGGGCCAACAGCAAGGCCTTCCAGGGTGCCGGCCTGTTCGTGGGCGTGCTGGCGGCCCTGGGCTCCAGTGCGGTGGCCGCCAACCTGATCGGGGGGTTGATGCTCACCTACACCCGGGCCTACCAGGAGGGCGACCGGGTCAGCATCAACGGCACCGTCGGCATCGTTCACGACTCCGCCCTGCTTGTGACCCGCCTGCGCACCCCCCGCAACGAGGTGGTGAGCATCCCCAACGCCACCGTGCTGGGGGCCTCGATCATCAATTACAGCCTGGCCCGTCGCGAGATCGCCCAGCCCGTGGTGATCGCCACCACCGTCACCATCGGCTACGACGTGCCCTGGCGCCAGGTTCACCGGCTGATGCTGGATGCTGCCGGCGCCACCGCAGGCATCAGCCAGGAGATCCCCCCGTTCGTGCTCCAGACCTCACTGAACGACTTCCACATCAGCTACGAGCTCAGCGCCTATGTGGTGGATGTGGACACCTACCGCAGCACCCTCTCAGATCTGCTGGGGGCCATCCAGGACCAATTCGCCGGCGCTGGCGTCGAGATCCTCTCCCCCGGCTACCACGCCATGCGCAACGGCAATGGGAGCACGGTGCCCCCCTGGCCTTCCAAGTCCTTTGGCACCCCGACCCCTACTCCGCCCGCCGCCGGCTGAGCAAGCAAATGCCCGGGGCCAACGCTCCGGGCTTTGTTGTCTCTCCTGTCGATCAACTTGAGAGCGCTGCCACCCCTGCCAGCACTGCACCGATGGCCGCCGCTGCACCGATCACCTGCAACACGCTCCAACGCAGCCGCAGCTGGGCAAACAAGGCGGCAGCCACCACCAGCGCCGCCCAGGGATTGAAGGCGCCGGCGAGCCAGAGCACCGGGCCGGCGAAGAACAGCGCCAGGCTGGCGATCACCCCCACCACGACGGCGGTGATGGCGCTCAGCGGCGCCCCGAAGCGCAGGTCGCCGCGCGTGGCTTCCACCAGCGGTGCCCCGGCCAGGATGAAGCCGAAGGAGGGCAGGAAGGTGAACCACACCGTCACCAGCACCGCCGCCAGGGCCAGGGGCCAGGGGCTTAAGCCAGCTGCGATCGATTGATTCCAGCCGCCCATGAAGCCCACGAAGGCCACCACCATGATCAGTGGCCCCGGGGTGGTCTCCCCAAGAGCGAGGCCGTCGAGCATCTGGCTGGCCGATAGCCAGTTGAACTGCTCCACCGCCCCTTGGGCCACGTAGGGCAGCACGGCATAGGCGCCGCCAAAGCTGAGCAGGGCCACCCGCGTGAAAAAGCGGGCCATCAGCGCCAGGATGCCGTTCCAACCGCCAAAGCTCGCCAGAGCGGCCAGGGGCGCAAGCGTTGCCAGGGCCCATAGCAGCAGCGTCACCGCCAGCAGCCGCTTTGAAAAGCGCGCATGGTCCGGCGAAGCGGAGTCATCGTCGTGAAGAGCGCCAGGCCGATCCTGATTAGGGTCGCTCGATCCAGCCCCGTGGGGCTTGCTCGCCACCAGCAGGTTGGGCCGCCAACGGGCGGCGCCAAGGCCGATCAGGCCAGCGCTGATCACCACTACGGGATAGGGAAGCTTGAACGCCGCCAGCGCCAGGAAACCGGCAACCGCCAGGGCCACCAGCAGGGGCGTGTGCAAGGTGCGGCGGCCGATGCGCCAGGCGGCCATCAGCACAATTGCCAGCACCGCCGGTTTGAGCACGGCGAACACCGAGGCCAGCAGGGGCAGCTGCCCCCAGAGCGCATAGATGCTGGCCAGGGCCGTGAGCACGAACATCGAGGGGATCACGAACAGCCCCCCGGCGATCAGGCCACCGGGAACCCCGTGCATCAACCAGCCCAGATAGGTGGCCAGCTGCATGGCCTCCGGCCCCGGCAGCAGCATGCAGTAGTTGAGGGCGTGCAGGTAGCGCCGTTCCGAGAGCCAGCGGCGCCGGTCCACCAGCTCGCGTTGCAGCAGGGCGATCTGCCCGGCCGGCCCGCCGAAGCTCACCCAGCCCAGCTGGAACCAGAAGCGCGAGGCCTCGGCGAGGCCCACAGGGCTGACGGATCCAGTGGTCACGGGCTTGGGCAATGGGGGCACGATCAATATCAACGCACAGGTCAACGCAAAGGAGTCTGGGCAGCGGCTCCCCAGGTGCTCGCCATGGGCGATCAGCCCCTGGTGCAGTTGGCAGGAACGCAGTTCACTCCCACGTGGTGCCTAAACCAGTGTCAGGTCATGCAGACCTGGCGGCTGCGGGTCTTGAGCAGCACCGCCTCATCTAGATAGGGCCGCTGGCGTAATGCGGGAGGCATGCTCCAGCACAAAGCCGACCTACTCCAGCTGCGCACCGGGGAAGCACTCAACGAATTTGGTCATGGAGACCCCGTCTTCCAGGTTTTCAAACAGGGCAGCCACCGGGACCCTGGTGCCGCGAACCTGGTGCCGCGGAACATCCAGGCTCGCTTTGCCTGCCCAGGCCTCCTGTCGACGGCTGTTGCTTCTCAGCGTTGGCAGCCTGTGAGCGCAAATTGGCTCGTTTCTATCTTTAGCCAGCTACCTGGGAGAACCTCGTCTCTCACTCCACTTCCAGCACTCCTCGCACCATGTTCATGCCGCAGTGGAAGGGATAGACGCCGGCTTTTGTGGGGGGCAACTCCAGGCTGGTGGTGGCATCAAGGGGCAGATCGAGGCTTTTGTGGAAGTCGGGGAAGATCACCTGGGCCAAGCAGCTGCTCGGATCGACTCGATGAAAGGCAAGCCGCATCGGCTGGCCGGTCTTCACCTTGATTCTGGAGGGTGCGTAGCCGCCATCCACAAGGATGGTGATCTCCTGCAATCCTGCCCCGCTCTGGCGGGCTGCCACGCCACCGCCATGGCGACCCAGGAACCACCAGAGCTGCCAGGCGATGAGAAGCAAGCCAACTATGGCCACCAGCCCTTTGAGGGCCACGGGTTGGTCGATGGTGCGCCAGAGGGGCGCTGCGGCAGCGAGGATCTGCATCAGGTGGTTGGAAGAGGTAGGCGCGCGGGGCGGAAGTTCCGCAGCCGCAGGGCATTGCTCACCACCGACACGGAGCTGAAGGCCATGGCGGCGCCAGCGATCATCGGGCTCAGCAACCAGCCGGTGAGCGGAAACAGCAGGCCAGCGGCGATCGGGATGCCGGCCACGTTGTAGGCGAAGGCGAAGAACAGGTTCTGGCGGATGTTTGCCATCGCGGCGCGGCTGAGCTCGATCGCTGCCGGCACGCCGGCCAGGTTGCCGGAGATCAGGGTGATGTCGCTGGCGGCGATCGCCACATCGGTGCCGGTGCCCATGGCGATGCCCACATCGGCCTGGGCCAGGGCTGGGGCGTCGTTGATGCCGTCGCCCACCATCGCCACTGGGCCCTCACCCCGCTCCTGCAGCTTGCGAATCACCGAGGACTTATCGGCGGGACGCACTTCGGCGATCACCCGCTCGATCCCCACCTGGGCGGCCACCACCTCAGCGGTGCGGCGGGCATCGCCGCTGAGCATCACCACCTGCAGACCCAGACGCCGCAGGCCAGCCACCGCTGCCGCTGAACTCGCTTTGAGGGGATCGGCCACGCCGAAGCAGCCCTCCAGCCGCCCATCCACCACCACCACCGCCACGCTGCGGGCGGCAACCTCCAGGCGCTCCACCAGGGGCTTGAGGGATGCGGTGTTGATGCCGAGCTCATCAAACCAGCGGGGGGTGCCGACCCGCACCTGCTGGCCGCCGATCGCTCCCTGCACACCCCGTCCAGCCACTGCCTTGAAGTCCTCCACCGCCGGGAGTTCACTGTCCTTCAACTGGCTGCGGGCGTAGGTCGTGATCGCTTCGGCCAGGGGATGCTCCGAGCGGGATTCAAGCGCTGCCGTGAGGGCCAGCAGGGTGTCGGCCGGCAGCACGCCACCGGCCAGCCGCTCGAAATCGGTCACCTCCGGCTGGCCGCGGGTGAGGGTGCCGGTCTTGTCGAGCACGATGGTGCGCAGCTTGCCGGCCGTCTCCAGGGCCTCGGCGCTGCGGAAGATCAGCCCGTTCTCCGCCCCCTTGCCGGAGGCCACCATGATCGAAGTGGGGGTGGCCAGGCCCAGGGCACAAGGGCAGGCGATCACCAGCACACTCACCAGAAACAGCATCGCCAGCACGGGATTGCCGCTGATCAGGAACCAGACCACAAAGGCGGCAATAGCCAGGGCGATCACCACCGGCACGAACCAGCCCACCACCTGATCGGCCAGGCGCTGCACCTGGGTGCGGGAGCTCTGGGCCTGGCGCACCAGCTCCACGATCTGGGCCAGCACCGTGTTCGCCCCCACCCGGCTGACGCGGAAGGTGAAACTGCCGCTGCGGTTCATCGAGGCGCCGATCACGGCATCGCCGGCAGCCTTGGCCACGGGCGTGGGTTCACCGGTGAGCATCGACTCCTCCACCCAGGAACTGCCTTCGCTCACCTCCCCATCCACCGGGATCTTTTCGCCGGGCCGCACCTGCACCAGGTCACCGACCACCACCATCGACACCGGAACTTCAACCGGTTGTCCATCCCGCAGCACCCGGGCGCTGGGGGGCTGCAGCTGCAGCAGCCGCCGGATCGCTTCTGAGGTTTGGCCACGGGCCCTGGCCTCCAGCAGCCGGCCCAGCAGCACCAGGGTCAGGATCACCGCCACGGTTTCGTAGTAGACGTCGGCGGGCAGGCCTTCCGCGATCAGCACCTGGGGGAACAGGGTGGTGAACAGCGAGGTGAGGTAGGCGATGCCGGTGCCGGCCGCCACCAGGGTGTTCATGTCGGCGAAGTGCTGCCGGAAGGCCGAGACGGCGCCGGTGAAGAAGTCACGCCCGCACCAGAACAACACCGGTGTGGTGAGGATCAGCTGGGTCCAGGGGCTTGTGAACCAGAGCGGCAGGAACGGAATGCTGTGAAGCCCAAGCATGTGGGGCAGGCTCGAGCCCATCACCAGGACGGTGAGGACGGCAGCAACGCTGACCCTGCGGCGCAGCAGGGTGCGCTCCCGGGCCAGCTCCCGCTCCATGCCGTCCACCAAAACGGCTGGTCCCTCGGCTGGGCAGCAGGGTGGGCCGGGGGAACGGGCGCTCATTGTGTGCTTGACATAAGAGGCCTGCCGTCGGCGCGGAGCTATCTCTTTAAGCTAGTGATGTCGAGTTCGATGGAGAGCCATATCCCGTGATTTTCCTATTCTTGCTCTTGATATTTCTCCCTTGAGCTCAGTTATGTAGCAAGTGAATTGTATTGATCGCCGAGTAAAATAATCTCCGGATAATAGCGCTGCAGGTTGATTATCTCGAAGTTGTCCGTGTGGATTTCCAGCACTCAGGCCCTAGCCCTGCGGCTTGAAATCAGCAGGGCCAAGCCTGAACCAATGACCACAAGCGTGAACAGCCCCAGCAGCCCTGAGTAAAAGGGCTGCAGATTCAGCGGGCCAAAGCGACCGGAGTGAATCTTGAGCAGCCAGAAGGCGTCGATTCCCTGCTCGAGCAGCAGGCTGTAGAGCGAGCCGGTGGCGGCGGTGAGCAGTAGTGGTGCCGCCGCGATCGGCACTACCCAGCGGTGCAGCTGACGCCAGCGAGTTTTAGGCAATAAAGGCATGGCGTTTTAGTTGTGACGCAGGTGCTGGTGCAGGGTTGCCTCATTGCTGCAGGGCATCCACTTACCGCTGTTCTGGTGAGTGCCTGTGCAGCCGAGCTCCTTGGCCCTTTGCTCAGCTTGCTGTTGGTTGTCGTACAGCCCCTTGGGGTGGGCGCGGCTGGCAAGTGGTATTGCCGCCAGGGCCAGGGCGATCAGGGCCATGCGGCTAGTCATGGAGAAGAGATCCATCAGAGGTGAATCGATCAGATCAAAAGAGTCAGATTAAAAGAGTTAGAAGCGAAAGAGTGCGTCGTATTGGCTGTACTCCGGCTTGATCAATCCCTCCAGGCGCAGCATGCGGCGCAGCTCGATGATTTCAGCGCGCTGGGCCACGATGATCTCCCGCGCTAGCCGGCGCACGGTGGTATCGCTGCTCTTGTTGAGGGCGTCGTGGGCCATCTGCAGGGCACCGCCGTGGTGGGCGATCATCCCCTCGAGAAACCACCCCAACCGGTTGGCTTTGGTGGGGGTGGAGCCCAGCATCTGCATCGCCTGGATCTGGGCGGCGCCCATGCGCTCCAGGCTGCTCATGGAGTTGGGATCACCGCCCGGCCTGAGGGCCACGGGATAGACCGGCGCCTCTGGATACCAGGCCTTGCGCCACTGGGCCATCGCCTTGATCTCGCGGGCCTGCTCGCGCCAGATGCCGTTGGCTAGGGCGCCCACCCCGGGGTGGCCGATGTTGAACACAAACTCACTCATCCGCAGCGCACCGGTGTGGTGCTGCACCATCGCGTCGAGCCAGCGCAGGTCGTAGGTGGCACCGGCTGGGCCGACGTCATGGCTATGGCTGGCGTCTGCCTGGCTGGGGGAAGCGGCAGCAGGGGCCGCCTGATGGTGGTGATGGTGCTTGTGGGGATCGCCCTGGGCCAGGGCCGGGGCGGTCCAGATCCCAGCAAGCAATAGCGATGCAGCGAGGGAACGCATAGGTAGGAAGTTGGCTGTGTTACTACGATGGGGTCTCCCCTTGGTGGAGAGTCAAGTGGCCGCACTGCAGCTACCCACTCGGGCGTTTCCGTAAAAACGATCCGCTTCTATTGCGATCAGGGACTGCTGCGACCATCAGGTCAGAACTGATGGAGCCGAGGGTACCCAGGCAACAAAAAAGCTCCCTCGTGAGAGGGAGCTTTTGGGATTCCGTTATTACCCAGCCGTAGCTGGGATGTTGACTATCAACCGATTGCAGGTGCGGTCAATGCCACGGGGGTGGCAGTAGCAGCAGCAAGGTCAAGCGGGAAGTTGTGAGCATTGCGCTCGTGCATCACTTCCATACCCAGACCAGCACGGTTCAGAACGTCTGCCCAGGTGTTCACCACACGGCCTTGGCCGTCGAGGATCGACTGGTTGAAGTTGAAACCGTTGAGGTTGAAGGCCATCGTGCTCACGCCAAGGGCGGTGAACCAGATGCCAACCACGGGCCAGGCAGCCAGGAAGAAGTGGAGGCTGCGGCTGTTGTTGAAGGAGGCGTATTGGAAGATCAGGCGACCGA
>NZ_JAGQBS010000027.1:0-8797 GCF_024345755.1 Cyanobium sp. L1E-Cus
AGCACTTCAGATACGTCACTAAGTCGCCAGTAAAATGGCATCTCAGTGATCTCAAGAAAGTTGCTCGATACATTCCAGTGCGCTTTCATAGGCTAAGCCGATTGTATGGTGAGAGAAGAAGATTCCAGTGTCGGTGCGCATGCCAGTGAAAAATATTGGCTTCGCAAAGCTTGACCGTATAGAAGACTCAAAAGCATTGAGGAAATCACAGTTATCGATGGTTGGCATATATACAGAAAGAGACTTGGGGAGCTGATATGAATTAACAATTTTTGATAAGGGTAATAGTTGGGAGATCTCTTTTTGTATTTTGTTGACTGACGGTGCAGCTCGAGGTTTGTGAATGGCCTCAACGGAAATGACATTGAAATGAGTGCGTTCATCGGAAGGACGATAGCTGTCGTAATTTACAACTCTTGATGAAGAGAAACTCGGATCATGCGCAAGGATATAGTAGGAAGGAAATGATTTGCCGAGCGGTTGCTCGAGCTGGTAATAGTATATAGAAAGTTCAGACTTGTCGGCTTTACGTGAATCAACGGCAAAGGCATCGGCAAGTAAATGAATGGGAACAGCAACTATACATGCATCAAACTGATCCCGAAGAAGTTCGCTGTTGACAATTAGATTTCCTACTGAGACCTTTACGTCACTTCCGTAGATAATTTTAATGCCTGAACGGTTTGCCCATTCATTAACGGAATCAGAAAGGCCCTTGCATTCTTTCCGGAATAGCAGTCCAATTCTTCCACCAAATACCTGTCCTTTTGGAAAATCTTGCTTTGGATTGGCAATAACGTTGTCAACCCTTGGGCATTCTTTTAAGTTGTCTGCTTCAATTTTGTGCGCTACCACGAGGCGTCGTAAGTCGAAAAAACAATGCAAAGCATCCTTAGTTAAGCGCTTAGGCTCTATATTCCAAAGTTTTTGCAATATGGGGAGCACTACGTTGTGTCCTGCTGTGACCCCAAATCTTCTGATAGATTCATCTTCCGCGCTTGATGAATTATAGCATTTTACTTCTTCGCCAATGGCGAGAATCTCTTCTAAAACCTTATTACGTAGTGGGTGCTCAAGAAGGCATGGATAATGACTACCGAAATAAATATCACCGAAATTAGCAGAAGCGCCTTTGTCCACACATGATCCTGTCATCGTGTGGAAGCTCGCGGCGCCAAAGATGTCACATAAATGTTTATAATGGCGATTATTTGCATAAATAACATGCATTCCTATTTCTTGAGAGCCAAAAGGCGTTGAAACCTCGCTATAAAGTCCTCCTACGGAGTGACCCTTTTCTATAATCGTTACCTGGCAGCCATGGCTGCGTAGCTCTGCAGCAGCGATTAGACCGCCAAGGGATGCTCCAAGAACCACAATATTATGGGCCATGGCTATTCTATTCTCCAATTATTGCCCAGCTAATATGTGGGCAATAATTAGTCCGATGCAATGATATTTCGCCTGGCGAAAAAACTTCACGAAGTGCTTTTGATTCTCCGGGCCAGGTTGCCTGATTTAAATCTTCGAATACCAAGATACTTCCCTTGAAAAGATGAGGCCTGATTGCCTCTAATAGTTTGATTGTTGGCTCATACAACCCTAGCCCAAAGTTTGCCAATGCGATGACTGTCTCTTGGTGTTTATCTAAATGCAATATGCAGCTTTCTGGAAGCTCGCCATTTATTATAATCCCTTTTTGTACGTGGCCAAGTGGGCGATTTAAGTCTAGCAATCTAATGCCTTCGATAAGTTCGCTCGCTCCGTCGTAGGCCATTCCTCCTTTCTTTTTTAGGGGAAGGTCATGGCCTTCAGTGCCAATATCGTGATCGCCGACCTCGCTGAATCCCGAGAAAGAATCAAAGCCAATAACCTTACGGATATGGTTGTATGGCTCGTATATTGCCCCGAGCTGCTGCCATGTAAAGAATGATCCACCTCTGTATACGCCAAAGTCAAATATAGATCCATGTATCTTTACGACCTTTCGATATATCTCATTACGAACTAGTAAATAGCTCAGTGCTTGGCGCGAAGCAAACCTGGGGAAAGCATGTATTTTTTCGTTGAAGTTGCCACTGCTGCTCAGGAAATAGCTTTCAGAATTTGAAAAATACTGATGCTCTCCTTCTAGATAATTTTTAGGATTGGACTGATCCATTGCCGCTCAGGAGATGCCTGGAGAGAAGTTAGAAGTCAAGTATGTTATTGCTATATTGCTTATAAAGAAGGCATCTTCGTCCGAGAGATTGTGATGAGAGGGGAGATTCAGGGCGCGGAGGTGAATGGATTCAGAGAGATAGGCCTTGTCGAGGGCTTTGCGTCCGCCTGCAGGGGTTGAGCTCAGCGGCCAGAAGAACACTCTGGCATCCACCCCTTTCGCTTTCAGCGCGTCAATCAACTCGTCGCGATTGAACGGGATACTGTCCTCCACTACAAACGTGGGCATCCAGTAGCCGTTCGTGCAGCCCTCCGGCTCAGGATTCATGCGGATTGGCAGATCCTTCAGATAGTCCTGATACATCGCAAAGATCCCTCGCTTCACGCGGGTGAGGATCTCGATGCGCTGCATCTGGGCGCAGCCGATGGCGGCCTGGATATTGCTCATCTTGTACTTGAAGCCCACCATGTCGGGCCAGAACTGCTTGCTCTGCCCTCGCGCCCGCCCATGGTTGGACAGCGTCAGCACCTGCTCGTAGAGATCGGGGTCGTTGGTCACGAACATGCCCCCCTCTCCCGTAGTGATCGTTTTGGTGCCATGGAAGGAGAAGGCGCCAAAGCGGCCCATGCTCCCGGCCCGTTTGCCGTGATACACCGAGCCAACGGCTTCGGCGGCGTCTTCAATCACGGGGATGCCGTAGCGCTCGCCGATCGCCAGCAGGGCATTCATGTCGCAGAGGTTGCCGTAGAGGTGCACCGCCACGATCCCCTTGGTGTTGGGCGTGATCGCCGCTTCCACCTGTTCAGGGTCCAGGCACCAGCTGTCCGGCAGGATATCCACAAACACCGGCGTGGCACCCAGATGCACGATCGGTGCGGCGGTGGCGATCCAGTTGGTGTCGGCCATGATCACCTCATCGCCGGGCCCGATGCCCAGGGCATGCATGCCCATGTGCAGCGCACCGGTGCAGCTGCTAGTAGCGATGGCGTACTTCACGCCAAGGTGGGCCTTAAACGCCTCCTCGAAGCGAACGATGTAGTCGTAGCAGTGCTCGCCCCAGCCATTGGCCGCTGCGTCTGTGGCAAATTCCACCTCCAGCTCGGTGATCGAAGGCTTGGTGTAGGGGATTTTGCGGATCTGGCTGCTGGTCATCTTAATGCCCTCCTTTCCAATACCGAAGCTCTGGAATGGCCGTCACCAGCTCAGTGCCCGGCAGCTGTTGCCGCAACTCCTCGATCAGATTCCAGGGCAGCACCAGTAGGGCATCGGCTGCCTCGGTGGCCAGCTGCTCCGGGCTGATCACCGGGATGTGGCTGCCGGGCAGATAATTGCCCTGCTTGCTGGGGGCGCGGTCGGCCACCGCCGGCAGCAGGTCGGCCTTGATGCCGGCGTAGTTGAGCAGGGTGTTGCCCTTGGCGGCGGCGCCATAGCCCAGCACGCGCCGGCCCTCGTGTTTGGCCTGCAGCAGAAACTTCAGCAATTCATGCTTGGCGGCCTCGGCTCGCTGCTGGAAGCCGGCGTAGGCCGCCAGCGTTTCCAGGCCCGCTGCTGCTTCAGCGGCAAGCACCGTATCCACAGCCGCCGTGGCCTCTGCGGCGCCCTGGTGGGCCAGCCACACCCGCAGGCTGCCGCCGTGGGTGGACAGCTCTTCCACATCCACCACAGCCAGGCCGGCCTTGGCGGCAATGCGCTGCACCACCCGTAGGCTCAGGTAGCTGTAGTGCTCGTGGTAGATCGTGTCGAACTGGTTGCCCGCCAGCAGCTGCAATAGGTGGGGAAACTCGATCGAAGCTCGGCCCTGGGGCTTGAGCAACCGGGCGATACCGGACACAAAGTCGTTGATATCTGGCACATGGGCCAGCACGTTGTTGGCCACCACCAGATCTGCTGGCTCCAGTTCTTCTGCCAGCGCCACCCCAAAGAAGCGCTCGATTGTTTCGATTCCCTTGGCCCTTGCCGCCTCTGCGGTGGCCCTAGTGGGCTCGATCCCCAGGCAGGGGATGCCGCGTTGTTGCACGTATTGGAGCAGGTAACCGTCGTTGGAGGCCAGCTCCACCACCATGCTCTCGCTCCCCAGACCCAGCCGTTCGCTGGCGGTAGCCACAAAACGCTCGGCATGGGCGCACCAGCTGGTGGAGGTGCTGGAGAAATAGGCGTAGTCGGCAGTGAACAGCTCCTCGGCTGCCGCATGGGCCGGCAGTTGCACTAGCCAGCAGCTGCTGCACACATACACCTTGAGGGGGTAGGTGACTTCGGGGAGGGCAAGCTGCTCAGGGGTGAGGTAAGCATTGCTGGGCGGCTGATGACCGAGATCAATTACCTCGTGCTCCAGGGGCGATCCGCAGTGGCGGCAGGAATGGGGCATGGAATCAGCCAAGCAACAATGGATCCGCCAGACAGCCAAGAGTCGCAGCGGCCCTGGCGAGTTGCTTGTCTGCAGTGATCAGATGGGCACCCTGCTTGAGCGCAAGAGCCAGGTAACTGGCGTCGTAGACGCTCAACGACAGGGTCATGGCTTGATCAAGCGCTTCTGAAGCAAGTTCACTGGCACTGGTGGTTCGTAGAGGCAGCTGCAACACATCAGCCAGGAGGGCGCGACATTCATCCGGGCTGAGCAGCTGGCGTTGCACCTGTTTCAACAGCACTGAAGCACATTCGAGCAGGCAGAGGTCGGGAATCAACAGCAAGGCATCGCCACTGCAGCCCCGCTGGATGGCGGGCTCCAAAGAGGGAGGCATCGGTCCATCGGCCAGGTAGAGCCTTAATAGGGCAGAGGTATCCAGCACATAAACATCGGATTGGGTTCGTCCTGTTGCGGTCATCGCTTCAGCGGCTCCGGTCGGCTTGAATGTCGGCAGCCAGATCGGGGAAATGGCGTCCAGCCAACACAGAGCGCCATTGCCGTGCCCGCTCTACAGCGCCCACCTGGGCGTAACGCACCTCCCGCTCAATTAGGAGTCTCACCTGCTCCTGCATGCTGCGGTGGTTGCGGATGGCGAGCTGCCGCAACCCCTCATAGGTCTGGTCAGACAGCCCTCTCAAGCTCAGTGATGGCATGCCGCCCTCGTTTGACTGATCTCATCTTGCCATCGCATGTCAGGTTGCGCTCAGCAAAGGCAAGCCCCGATCGCGCTCGCTCAGCTCTCCGGACGGCAGAGGCCAGGCAATCGCCAGCTGGGGATCGTCCCAGCGGAGGCCGGTTTCCGCCTCCTGCACCCAGGCTCCTGAATGCAGGTAAAGCAACTCACTGCCGGGCTCCAGCACCTGGAAGCCATGGGCACAGCCCTCAGGAATCAACAGCGCATTGCCCTGCTCGGGGCTCAGCTCCACGCCATGCCATTGCCCGTAGGTAGCGGAATCCTGGCGGAGATCCACCGCTACATCCCACACCCGACCGCGCAGACAGCGCACCAGCTTGGCTTCGCTATGGGGTGCGGCCTGCAGATGCAGCCCCCGGATCGTGCCCAGAGCCTCGGTGCGGCTGAGGTTCACCTGGGCGATGCATCGATCGCCCCAGGAGCTCATGAACGCCAGCTCCTGAGCCCGGAAAGCATTGAGGAAGGCACCGCGATGGTCGGCAAACGGCTTGGCCAGCAGCTCGAAGACGCCGTTGATCGGCGTGCGGCGGAGTTCAGCAGTCAAAAACTCACTCCCTTGGGCGTGAAGCCCATTCAGACCCCAACCGGCAACTGGGCCTTCACCGGATCAGCCAAAAGCCGGGCCATCCCGGTGGGATCACTGATGTCAAGGCACAGCAATGTTGGCCCAATGAATTCAAGTGTGTAACCATCACCCTCAACCACCAGATCAGGGATGCCACGCAGGGTGGGATGGCGGAACAGGATGGCACCGGACTCAGCGTCCACCAGGCGCTCCATGGCCTTGAGTTGGGTCGTCAGGTGTTGGGAGAGATCCATCGTCCACCTCCGCGGCGATTGGTCACAATCGTTCATCGGTCGGATAGGTCGTCACGACCGTCTCGCCATCCTGGCTGAAGATCACGACCCAGGGCCGCCCTTCCCACCAGAACACGCTGCTTGTGGCGACTGAAGTGACGTCCACAAAGGGCTCTCCACCTTTTAGAGCCTCTCGCCAGGAGGCCAGTCGGGCGCCCTGGATGGCGTAGGTCGCCAGTTTGTCGACGGCATGGCGCGTGAGTTCCAGCGGTCTCACAGGCTTGGGCCCGTGTAAGCCTCCAGATCCTGCAAGCAGCACTCCAGCGGGCTAGCCCCATCCTGCACGGCCCGATACCAGGCCACGGTGCGCTCCACCGTGACGGCAAAGGGCCAGCGGGGCCGCCAGCCCAGTTGGTGGTGCGCCTTGTCGATCTGTAGGTGTAGGCGGCCGGCCTCATGCGGAGCGGTGAGATCGGAGAGATCTTGCCAGCTGCCGGGCCAGTGGGCCAGGGCAGCTTCCACCAGCTCGCGCACGCTGCGGTTGGCCTCCAGCGACGGCCCGAAGTTGAAGGCGCTGGCGAAGGCCCCGCCGCCAGCTGCCAGCTTCTGGGCAAGCAGCAGGTAGCCCCCCAGTGGCTCCAGCACGTGCTGCCAGGGGCGGGTGGCCTGCGGCTGGCGCACCGGAATGCTCTGGCCGGCCGCCAGCGAGCGCATGGCATCGGGCACGATGCGGTCTTCCGCCCAGTCGCCTCCACCGATCACGTTCCCAGCGCGGGCCGTGGCAATCGCTAGATGGGTCGTCTGGTGGTCGCCCGACCCGCAGAAGCTGGAGCGCCAGCTGGCGATCGCCAGCTCAGCGGCGGCCTTGCTGGCGCTGTAGGGGTCGTGTCCGCCCAGCCTGTCCTCCTCCCGGTAGCCGTAGTCCCACTCGTGATTGGCGTACACCTTGTCGGTGGTCACCATCACCACCGCGCAGGGATGCTGCAGGGGCTTAAGGGCCGCCAGGAGGTGGAGCGAACCCTGCACATTGGTGGCCCAGGTGCCCAGCGGATCGCGATAGCTGCGCCGCACCAGCGGCTGAGCAGCGAGGTGCAGTACTACCTCGGGCTGGGCATCCTGCACGCATCGGCTCAAGTCCTCCAGATCGCGCACGTCTCCAAGGTGGTGCTGCAGATGCCCCCAGTTGGCATTCCCAGTGGCCTGATCGAGGCCCAGATCGGTAGATAGGGCGCGCCCCGGCTCGGGTGCCAATGCATAGCCCCACAGCTCAGCCCCCAGGCTCAGCAGCCATAGCGTCAGCCAGCTGCCCTTGAAGCCCGTATGGCCAGTGATAAGTACCCGCCGGCCCCGCCAAAAGCTGGCTTCCAGCATCACCAAAGCTTCCAGGGGGCTTGGCCGTTAGCCCAGAGCTCCTCAAGGCGGGTGCGATCACGCAGGGTATCCATCGGCTGCCAAAAACCTTGATGGCGGTAGGCGCTCAGCTGGCCAGCATCTGCAAGCTTAGGCAACACATCGCCTTCCCAGCTGCTGCCATCGCCTTCAATTAGATCCAGCACGCCGGGCTCCAGCACAAAAAAGCCGCCATTAATCCAGGCGTTATCACCATCGGGCTTCTCCTGAAACTGCAGCACGGCATTGCCATCGAGGTGCAGGGCTCCGTAGCGGCCCGGTGGCTGCACAGCCGTAAGCGTGGCTTGCTTGCCCTCTTGCTGATGGAGTGCCATTAAGGCCCTAACGTCTACATCTGCCACACCATCGCCATAGGTGAAACAAAACCTGCTGTTATTTAAATATTCACGCACTCTGCCAAGCCTGCCGCCAGTTTGGCTCACATCACCAGTATCCACGAGCGTGACCTTCCAGGGTTCGCTTTTGCGCTCGTGGATCTCCATATGATTATCAGCATCCATATGAAAAGTTACGTCGCTGGTATGCAAAAAGTAATTAGCAAAATACTCTTTTATTAAATATCCTTTATAACCACAGCAAACAATAAATTCATTAATACCAAAATGACTATAGATTTTTAGGATATGCCACAGAATTGGCTTTCCTCCCACCTCCACCATCGGCTTTGGTTTTAGATGAGTTTCTTCGCTCAGGCGGGTGCCCAAGCCACCAGCAAGGATTACGACTTTCATGATTTAAAAACTTTTAAAAAGCTTGTGAGTTTAATTTATTACGGTTTGAGATCTGTAAAACTTTTCCCTTCTCAAGCTCAATAACCCGATCACAATTAGCAACCGTAGTAAGCCGATGGGCAATCATCACCAAAGTTAGATCACGGCTTAAGCCTTCCACTGCTTCCATCACCGCCTGTTCGGTTGCATTATCAAGCGCGCTTGTTGCTTCATCAAATACCAGCACACTTGCTTTTTTATATAATGCCCTTGCAATCCCAATTCGTTGCCGTTGGCCACCGCTTAGTCTAATTCCCCTTTCACCCACAAAGCTTTTATAACCTTCAGCGCTATTTTCAATAAAAGCTGCCATTTGGGCCTGTTCTGCCGCAGCCCTCACCTGCTTCATATTGATTTGCTCTTTAGGCACACCAAAGGCAATATTTTCTGCAATCGAGCTATCAGCTAAAAATATTGATTGCGGCACATGGGCAATGCTTGCCCGCCAGGCCCTCACCCGTTCTGGTGCTGTAGCACTATGAATATCAACACCATCCACCAATAGCTGCCCGCCACTCGGCACCAATAGCCCCATCAATAAATCAACCAGTGTGCTTTTG
>NZ_JAGQBS010000028.1:0-8592 GCF_024345755.1 Cyanobium sp. L1E-Cus
GGGCAAGGTGCTGCGACTCGACAACTACCGCAAACTTGAGGCCTGGGGTATTCCTGGCTTCCGGACCCGCCGGCGCCTCTACCAAGACAAGGGCCAGGTGGCTTGTTGCACCGCTTTCCTCAATGCCATTGAAAGCGGAGCTTCCGCTCCGATTCCTGCGGCGGAGCTGTTTGAGGTTCAGCGCTGGCTGCTGCAAGTGATAGCCAAAGCATGACGTCATCATCGCCTTGCCAAACGAGACCCATGACAGCCTCATCTCTGCTGGATAAGTGCATAGACATTCGCCTAGGAAGGCACAACCTGTTCGATGCGATTCGTCTCTATGCTGCTACGCAAGTATTAATCCAGCACGGCGCACACCACTTAGAATTTATTCCCGCCTCAATAGTTTCCGCATTCTTTTCTCTCCCGGGGGTTCCGCTCTTCTTCTCCATTAGTGGTTTTCTGGTAGGGCTCTCCTGTCTGCGCTTTAAAGGGAGATGGGGTGAGTATATCTGGCATAGAGCCCTAAGAATCTTTCCTGCCTTGTGGCTTTGTCTGTTCATTTCATGTCTGATCCTGATCGCCTTTGGTAAAGGATCCTTTTTGCTGAGTCTAACTGGAATGGTCTGGCTGGCCGGACAGGCAACCGTTGTTCAGTTCTTTAACCCATCTCAGCTCCGCGACTTTGGTGTTGGAGTGGTCAATGGCAGCCTTTGGACAATTCCTGTTGAAATTCAGTTTTACATTGTTTTACCCATATTGGTAACCGTGGCAACCTATTGGGTAAAGCGCTGCCGCGCTCGCTTGGTGGCTGCCTGCATGATTTCATTGGCCACTGCTTCTCTGCTTTTTAAATTGATCATTCTTGATAGTGTACTCAATCCAGAATCTCTGCTGGCCAAGCTTTTTGAGGTGAGCTTCGTGCCTCATCTCTTTCAGTTCATGATTGGATTTTCATGTCTTTTACCGCTTGCAATTTTTGGTAGGAGAAAGGCGACAATTGGCCTGATTGCATTTGGCCTTATTTGCTTGTCTGTCTCCACGTCTTTCCCTGATTTTGCTCCCCTTTTCAAGCCTTGGGCTCTCGCAGCCCTACCGATTGGGATCGGCCTGATCCCCGTTGATCTGCTGCGTGGTTTTGACGTTTCCTATGGCCTATACCTTTTCCATATGCCCATCGCGAACGCCCTATTAGCTTCCAGCGTTGCACCTAGTCTGGCGATCCCAATTTTTTTTTCTGCTTCATACCTAATCGCCGCCTTTTCGTGGTGCTTCCTTGAAAAGCCTGCCTTATCTTTGAAGTCGAAAATCCCTTCGTTCCTTGCGGGATCTGTTTCTGGATCTTGAAAATTTTACGGACTAATTGGCGTCAAAAATATTTACGGCTACCGCAAGCTCCGGTTCTGCGGCCTCCCTTGTTACGCGCCCGCCGGCGTCTCTCACAAAGCAAGGTTTAATTGGCCTGCTGCGCCGCCTTACTTGGCGTCTCGAAACTGACGACTCGTCGCCGCTTCTGGCTCTCGATCTATTTTGGGTGCAGCGCTAGTCGATGCAAACGATGAGGCCATTATACGTCTATATGCTTAAAAGCCTGGTCGGTCGCCGCTGTGGAATCCGTTGCTAGGGAGAGGCCCTTTGGTTGTCAATTGCCCTAGTCTGCCTGCCGCTCGTGGAGGCGCTGGCCGCGATCGAGGCATGGAACCATCCCGATTGTATTCGACGCCCCTACAACCTCATCTACGAGCTACCCCTGGCACCGTTCCTGCCGCCCTCCTTCAGGTGCTGGTCCCCGTCTGGCTCGGTACTCCCGAGGCCTCTCAAGCGAAGGTCGCCACAGTATTCCACCTGTCACGTCCAATGGGCGGCTGGCCGTTAGAAGCACCTATACTTCCACTGTAGCTGGTGCTCGCCGTTTTTTTTGCTGAGCTGAGTATGGCTATCGACTCTCCGCTGCTCAGGCAGAAAGAACAGGAGAATCTGCTGATTGCCGCCAAGCTGAAGCAGAAACGCTTGAAGATCAAAGTGGGCTTCCCCCGTTTTTGTGGACAGTTGCTCAGGAAGCCTGCTCATTAATAATACTGCTTTTTAGGGCCCGATTTTCGTAGTCAATCGGGCTTAGGTAGTCATTGCTTGAATGTCGTCTATTTAGATTGTAATATTCCTCAATCCAACTAGTGGTTTCACTTTGCAATTGCAATGGTGTTAGCAGAATTTTACTATTATCATCTAGATTATTTTCTAATTTATAGGTAGAAAAGAAGCTTTCCATTGCCGCATTATCCCAGCAGTTGCCCTTGCGAGACATGCTGCAGTTGATTTTATTCTCTATTAATAGTTTCTGATATTTACTTCCAGTATATTGACTACCTTGATCGGTATGAACAACTAATTTACTTGGATTTATTCTTCTTAAAATTAAAGCTCTATTTAATGCTTTTGTTACTAGTTCTGCTTCCATATTACTTCCAATTTTCCAGCCTATAATTCGCCTTGAATATAAATCCATCCATACAGCAAGATAACGCCAACCTTCTGTGGTGCGGATGTAGGTAATATCACCGCACCAGTATCGGTTTGGTTCTGTTGGATTAAATTTACGCAACAAGATATTTGTTGCAATTTTATTTCCTTCTTCTTGTTTTGGGCAACACCTAAAACGTCTGCGCTGCAGTGCCTGTATGCCTTGCCGCTTCATTAGCCTCTCAACCCGTTTACGGCCTATATGGCGGCCGTTACCACGTAGTTCCTGATGAATACGCGGCGATCCATAGCGGCTGCGATGGGTTTTAAATACCACCTCAATATCTGCGGCAATTTCTTCATCTTGTTTAGCCCGTTTACCTGGGTTGCTTTGCCTTTGAAGCCAGCTGTAGTAGCCGCTACGGGCTACCTGCAGTTTTTTTACTAACCAAAGCACTGGAAAGCGATCTTGTAATTGCTGAATTAACCGAAACCTTTCTGCGGCAGCTGATCTTTTGCAAAGTGAGCTGCCGCCAGCTTGAAAAAATCTTTTTCCCGCCGTAATTCACGGTTCTCCTTTCGGAGTTTGATTAGTTCATCTCGTTCGCTTGTATTTAGCAAGCCACGATCAACAGGTAGTGCTTCTCCTTGATCAATGCGATATTGCCGCAACCAACGGGAAAGGATGCTTGGATGCAAGCCAAGCCGTTGAGCTGCTTTAGCGCAAGAGAGGTTTTCCTTTAGGCAGAAATCAATAGCCTCTGCTTTTTGTTCATCGCTGTAACGGCGTGGCGTAGAAGGGGCATTCATTGTGATCATTGGTTTTCATGGGGTCAGTGTAAAAGCAACTCTCTAAACACTGTCCTTGAAAACGGGGGAGGCTCAAAGCCGGAATCGCCGAGATCGAGCGAGGCACCATTTAGCTTTGTGCCGGGAACTCCAAGCTCTTGTCGATACTCTGTGACGCGTTGGCATTTGAATTGACGACAGCTGATGCTTTGCTTTGGTGATCCCATCCCGCTGAATCGCAACCTTCATAGCCACCTCTCGGCCATGCCCCCGCATTCGCGGGGGCTTTTTTTGTGCCCGAACGCAAACTCTTGTCCGCCACCTGCTGCATCCTTGGCCTTGGCTACATCGGCCTGCCCACCGCTGCCGTGCTCGCCCGCGCCGGCCATCGCGTCATTGGCGTGGATGTGAATGCCCATGTTGTGAGCACGGTAAATGGGGGACGAATCCATATTGTTGAGCCTGAGCTCGATGAAGCTGTTGCCGCTGCAGTGGCCTCTGGTGGTCTTACCGCCCAGCTCAAGCCGGCTCCGGCCGATGTGTTTCTGATCGCTGTTCCCACTCCCTTCCGCAGTGGTCCCGATGGAATTCCCCAGCCCAACATCGACTACGTCTTAGCTGCCGCCCGCGCCATTGCTCCGGTATTGCGCCCAGGCAACCTGGTCCTTCTGGAATCCACTTCCCCGGTGGGTACCACCGAGCAGGTGGCCCGAGTGATTGCGGAAGAGTGCGGCTTGAACAGCGAGCAGGTGCAGATTGCCTACTGCCCAGAGCGGGTGCTTCCTGGCCGCATCCTGCAGGAATTGATCAGTAACGACCGCGTGATCGGCGGCCTCACCCCGGCCGCCGCAGAAGCTGGGCAATCCTTCTACGCCACCTTCTGTAAAGGTGATCTGCTCACCACCACCGCCCGCACCGCCGAGCTGGTGAAGCTCACTGAAAACAGCTTCCGCGATGTGAACATTGCCTTTGCCAATGAGCTGTCGCTGGTGTGTGATCGCCTCGGCATCAACGTGCGCGATCTGATCCGCCTGGCCAACCACCACCCACGCGTCAACGTGCTTCAGCCCGGTTGCGGGGTGGGAGGCCACTGCATTGCTGTAGATCCCTGGTTCATCGCCGCCGCCGCTCCAGACTGCACTCCTTTGATCCAGACCGCTCGGCGCGTCAATGACGGCAAAAGTCGCTGGGTGATTGAGCAAGTTCAAAGCCGCGCCGCCGCTCTGGAAGACCAACTCGGCCGACCGGCTCGTATCGGCTGCCTAGGCCTGGCCTTCAAGCCCGATGTGGACGACCTGCGCGAATCCCCCGCCCTCTATATCACCACCGAGCTGGTCGTTGCTGGCCTCGATGTGCTCGCCTGCGAACCGAACCTCAGCGATCACCCCACCATCAAGCTTGATTCTTTGGAGAAGGTCTTGGAAGAGGCCGATCTTCTCGTGTTCCTGGTAGCCCATAGCCCTTTCAAACACCTGGATCTGGCTGGCCGCGTCGTCTTCGACCTTTGTGGGGTCACGGAGCAGACGTGAAGATGCTTTCCAAGCTGCGCACCAGTAAGCGACTGGGTTGGCGCAACTGTGCGGCCGTGGCCGCCCACCGCCTCTTTCTTCGCACTGGTTTCTATCAGCGCACTCTGCCTATTACGCCTTGCCCTGTACCGGAAGCCCTAACGGGCGATGGGCAGCCAGCACCAATGTTTCTGGAACTCTGGAGCGAAGAGGCCCGTGCTCGCTGCCTGCAAGCAGCTGATGCCCTCCTAGGCGGCAGCGCCACTTGGTTCAGTCATGAGCGCCATGCGGTGGGTTCACCGCCTGATTGGTTTCTCGATCCTGTCTCCGGCAAGTCATTTGCAGATTGCGCCCAGCACTGGAGCCTTTGCCAGCCGTTTGCCGGAGCTGACATCAAGCGCTGCTGGGAGCTCTCGCGCTGGGGCTGGGCGCCGCTGCTAGCTCGCGCCGGGCGCTTCAGTGGCGATGCCCGCTATCGCGACGGCCTCAACGCCTGGAGTCAGAGCTGGTGCCAGGCCAACCCCGTGAACGCTGGCAGTAATTGGCTTTGCGGCCAGGAGACCTCGATGCGTCTTCTCCATGCCCTGCAGGCCTGGCAGCTCTGCGATGCCCCATCCCAGCTGCCCCATCCCACCCCCCAGCGGGCGGCTTTTGCGGCTGCCCACCTGCAGCGCATCGCCGCCACCGAGCGCTACGCCCAGGCCCAGGACAACAACCACTGGACCTCCGAAGCCGCAGCCCTGTTCATCGGTGGCAGCTGGCTGGCCGTTTCCTCCAGTTCCCACGCCGCTGCTGCACGCCGGTGGGCCACTGCCGGCCGCCGCGCCTTGGAGCGGAGTGTGGGCCGGCTGGTGATGGCCGATGGCTCCTTTGCCCAGCACTCATTCACCTACCACCGCCTGCTGATCGACACCTTGGCCCAGGTGGAGCTCTGGCGCCGGTGGCTGGATCTAGAACGCTTTTCTGTGGGCTTTAAGCAACGCTGCCGTGCCGCCACGTCCTGGCTGGCGGCACTGGTGGATCCCACCAGCGGCGATGGCCCCAACCTTGGCAGTAACGACGGCGCCTTCTGTTACCAGCTGCATAGCCAGAGCTACCGCGACTTCCGCCCTTCGCTCCAGTTGGCTTCAGTGCTGTTCTATGGCCAGCCTGATCTGCCCAATGGGCCTTGGAATGAGCCTTTGTATTGGCTTGCTCTGGCGGATGGTTCGGCTGCAGGTATTTCAAACACTCAGCCACCAACGTCCGCACAGGCTCTTCAGCCCGCGGGTATCGGGCCAATCACCCTCTTCCCCGATGGCGGTTATGCCGTGATGCGCCCCAGCACCGCCAGCTGGGCTCTTCTGCGGCTTCCCAGCTATCGCTTCCGGCCCGCCCATCCAGATCCTTTGCACCTGGACCTCTGGCACCAGGGCGTCAATCTTTTGCGCGATGGCGGCAGCTATGCCTACAACGCTCCGCAAGTTGATCTCGGCTACTTCCCCGGGATTGCCAGCCATAACACCGTTCAGTTCGATGGCTCCGAGCCCATGCCCCGCCTGGGCCGTTTCCTCTGGGGTGACTGGCTCCAGCTGGAACATTCGCCCCTGCTTAAGCCTGGTAATGCTCCAAGCTCCAGCCCAGATGGGAGCAGTATCACCGCCGCCTACCGCGGCCCCCATGGGCGCCACCAGCGCCAGGTTCAAGTTGCCGCTAGCGGCAACTCTTGGGTCATCACTGACAGCTGCTCCGGCTTTCAGCAGGAGATGCTCCTGCGTTGGCGTCTTTGTCCAGGAGATTGGCGGCTGGAGGGAGCGTCCTTAATTGGCTCCGCGGCCACGGTGACGATTCGCGCCGATCAGCCCATTCCCCGGCTTGAGCTTGTGATGGGCTGGGAATCACTCCACTACGGATCCAAAACCCCACTGCCTGTGCTTGAGGTGAGTGTGACGCAGGCGCCGGTCACCATCACCACTTCGATTGAACTCTCCTCCTGATCCCAGCTACGCGTGAAGGTTCTCTATTACCACCAGTACTTCTCCACTCCAGCCGGTGCTGCCGGCACCCGCTCCTACTCCTTGGCCCGGTCATTAGTCGAGGCTGGCCATCAGGTGCAGATGGTGTGCCTCCGCGATGTCCGCACCCACACGGGCCTTAGCGGAACCTTCACAGCAGGGCGGCGTAGCGGTCTGGTGGATGGGATCGAAGTGATCGAATTTGATCTGGCCTACTCCAACCACGCCGGGCTGCTGGAGCGCTCCCTGGTGTTCCTCCGCTACAGCTGGCAGAGCCTGCTGCTGGCCCTGGAGTCCAACGCGGATCTGATCTTTGCCACCACCACCCCCCTCACCGCAGGCATCCCAGGCATCGCCGCTCGCTGGTTGAGGGGCACACCATTTGTGTTTGAGGTGCGCGACCTCTGGCCCGAACTGCCCCGCGCCATGGGCGTGGTGCGAAACCCTCTGGTGCTAGCCGCCCTCTCCGCCCTGGAGTGGCTCAGCTACCACTCAGCCGATGCCTGCATCGGCCTGGCCCCTGGCATCTGCCAGGGCATTGCCGAGCGCGGCATCGAGCTCAGCCGCATCACAAGCATCCCCAATGCCTGCGACCTGGAGCTTTTTCAAGCCCTGCCCAAGGGCTCGGCCAAGCAGCCCCAGCTCATCAGTGGCCTACCCCAGTCCCTGCCTAGCGGGGCCTTTGTAGCGGCCTTTACCGGCGCCCACGGCCTGGCCAATGGGCTCGATGCGGTGCTCGATGTCGCAGCTGAGCTGCAACGTTTGGGTCGCCACGACATCCAGTTGCTCTTTATCGGTGATGGCCGCTGTAAGCCAGATCTGGAGCGCCGAGTTGCCTGCGAGGGTCTGGTTAACTGCCATTTTTTGCCGCCGATTCCCAAGCCCAAGCTGGCCCAAACCCTGCAGCAGAGCGTTCATGTGGGCCTGATGGTGCTCGATGACATCCCCGCCTTCTACCGGGGTACCTCTCCCAACAAGTTCTTTGATTACCTGGCCTGCGGTCTGCCGGTGGTGAACAACTACCCCGGCTGGCTGGCTGAGATGATCAGCGAGCACCAGTTGGGCATCCCGGTGTCGCCCCGCGTTCCGGCGGCCTTTGCTGCGGCCCTGATCCGATTGGCCGATCAACCGGCTCTGGCGTCCACCATGGGGACCAACGCCCGTGCCCTAGCCGAATCCCGCTTCTCCCGCCTGGTTCTCGCTGATCAGTGGCGTCATGTGCTGGAAACCACCGCCGCTCGCTACGCCGGCCGCCGCCATGGCTACTTGGGGCAACAGGTCTACGCCCTGTTTAAGGGGCTGGCTGACCGCCTCACTGCCCTGCTGGCTTTGTTGCTGCTCTCACCGTTGCTACTGGTGATAGGAGCACTTGTGCATTTCCGTCTCGGTGCACCGGTGCTGTTCCGGCAGCAGCGTCCTGGTTACCTTGGCCGGCCTTTCTGGCTACTGAAGTTCCGCACCATGACCAATGCCCGCGACATCAGCGGCGCCCTGCTACCAGATGCTCAGCGGCTCACAACCTTTGGCCGTTGGCTGCGTAGTACCTCCATCGATGAACTCCCTGGGCTGCTCAACATTCTGCGCGGCGAGATGAGTTTCATTGGCCCGCGGCCCCTGCTGATGCAATACCTCCCCCTTTACACCTCTGAGCAATTTCGTCGCCACATTATCCGTCCTGGCATCACCGGCTGGGCTCAAATCAACGGGCGTAATGCCCTCTCCTGGGAGGAAAAGTTCCGCCTAGATGTCTGGTATGTGGATCACCAAAGCTTCTGGCTTGATCTGCGCATTGTCCTCATCACCATTTTGAAAGTTCTCCGCCGGGAGTGATTGTTAGAGGGTGGTTAGGGAAAGATTGT
>NZ_JAGQBS010000029.1:0-8037 GCF_024345755.1 Cyanobium sp. L1E-Cus
TGGACATCCTCGAGCAGGTTTGGGGGTACAAACCCACGAGCTCTAATGACAGTCGAGTAGTAGACGTTCACATATCACGACTGCGCGCAAAAGTGGAAGAAGACGTAGAGGTTCCAGAACTTATTCTTACAACGCGAGGCAAAGGCTACATGTTTCGGCGCTGCAGCCAAGAAGAAATGTCTCTCAATATATGAGCCAATGCTCGTGATCTCTCCATAAAGCAGTCAGGACTGGCCCCGGCAGCACCCCCTAAAGTCAACGTATAAGGCCAAGATATTTCCAGAGGTCTTGCTGCAAGCGGCGATGCAAAGGTGTGACATTGACCATGTCTTTTGGAGGTGAATTTAGTTCAATTCCAGACTTTTCTGCCTCCTTGCGAACCTGCCTCAAGACAGGTATCAGCAGCAAGGCCGTCACAAGCGACATCATCAGCAGCGCCGGAAGAACGCTGATGGTCATGGCAACAAAAACGATTCCGGCCAGCATTTGACTGGCCAGCACCAGCCACTTCGGTTTGCTTTTTCCGGATAGCTGTTTCATGGCCTCATCTTGATAGCGATTCCGGCTCACCGGGCTCCTGCTTTGGTCCGCGAAACAATCCATCAAGGTAGTGCTTGACCACTGCGGGCTGCATCAGCCTGTACTAATCCCATTGTGGGTGATCAACGATGAATACCGCGATCGCATCTGGAATTCCAGTCATCAAGACGCCAACACAGAGCACCCTCCCGTCAAAGCAGTATCCCGCTGCGGAACTAGCGGAAGTGACCGCAAGACACTTGTGGCTGTCTTGGTTTTTATTCATCGTGAACGCTAGCGGGCCTAATCCTTTGCCTCTGCTATGCCGCTGTCAAGATCCGCTGCATTTTCCCAGGGCCGGGACGACAGCGCTTGCATTTTAGCGAGTCTCGCCTGCCGCTATCAATACCGCAGAGGCCAGGTGAGCGAGGGTAAGACAAGCCTCGAGGAGGTGATTCCCTACGACCTACTGAACGTGACCCCGCCGATGGGTCCGCCCGAGGTGGTGGCAAACCTGCTGCCCTACATCGATGGCTTGCCCCTGGCGGCTGCCTACTCCAGCTAAAGCTGCTGCCCGCTGATCACCAGCTACGGCAAAATGTTCATGGCCGAGTTCAACTACAAGCAGGAGCCCGCCCCCTACTGGAACCGCATGCTCGCCGGTGCTCAGCACGAGCGGCGGATTTACCGGGAGTAAAAAGCTGAGCGCTACCAGGCCCCTGGCCATGGCCTAGATCACCCTTGGGCGCTGCGGGGCTGCTTGCATGAGGAACGCAGTCCTGTGAACAGCTGGCAGAGCACGGTTTGCATCGCTGGCGGGAGGTTCAGGCACGGATGGGAATGAACGGCCGTCACCACTAGGGCGCAGGCCTCCATCAGAGCTGTGGACTCGTCATTGGAAAGCACGATGAGGTGCTGTTGATCGGAGCGTGTAATCCGCACCGATTTCCTCCATGGGAAAATTATCTAATTGACTTTACGTGGGCTCTATAGTGTTGAGGGCCACAGATTTGCCGATGATTGCTTACTTTGAGCTCAGATTAATATGGTCTTAATGCGATGGTTCTTCTTGCAGTAGCTGATTGTGCAATGGTGTGGGTTGCCATGAAGATCGGCATGGATAAGGAAGTCTTAACCTTTAGCAGGCAGGATCTCAGACAGGCCACTAATCAAGCCCGGGCATGAAAAGGGGCATCTGGTTCAGCGTATTTTTGTCAGCCGGCTTAGGACTGGCCCAAGGGCATCCCGCGCTCGCTCAAGGCCCCGTGTCAGCAGTGGGGCCGCAGCTTCAAGCCAGGAACTATCAAGAGGCGATTGGCAAGCCTCCCGCTGCTGGAAGCCTGGCAGAGGCGCACGACCTGGCAATCCTGCGCTGGAATCAGCGCACCAGAACGGCTGAGGGCATTCTCCACAGCTGGCGCTTTCTCAACCGCAATCTCAGTCCGTTTGAGCCTGCCATCGGCAGTGATCTGGCCAAGACCGCACCCATGCTCTCCAAGTCGCTGGTGCAGTATCTGGCACAGGTGGATTCGGTGAAGGACCAACTCAAAGACAGCCTTGCCCGGCCCCGGCCATTTGTGAGCCATGGCGAGTTCAAGCCCTGTCTTCCCCTCGAAAAAGGGTGGTCGTTTCCTAGCGGCCACGCAACTTGGTTTGCGACGGCCGGGCTGCTGTTGGCAGATCTGCTTCCAGAACGGCGAGAGCGGATCATGGCTGTGGGCTCGCAAGGGGGCCATGCCCGTGCTTACTGCGGTGTGCACTACCCCAGTGATGTGGAGGCCAGTCAGAGGCTGGCCCTGGCGATCAGCAGAGATGTGATCAAATCCCCCGAATGGAGAAGCTTCAAACAACAACTAGCCGATGAACTTCAGCGGTTGTTGGTTGCTCCCCCGGCTGGCCTGCCATTGCTTTCCGATTGATGGCTAGGCAGCATCATTTGGGGCGGCGCTGGTCGCTAATAAGCGTGGTAATACTGCCGGTTGCGATGGTGAGCTTGGAGGGGATTCCAGCTACGGTGTCGCCGGTGGAAGGTTTGCATCGGTGTTGGCGGACTAAATCCAGGTGCCGATGTTGAGTCCCACATGGGCTAGCGATCCCAATCCGAGCTGCTTACCCCGAGGGAGCAGCGATCAGTGGTTGATTGTTCAGCCGTCGGATCGCCACCACTCCTGGCCGGGGAGGCCGGCCAGGCACGCCTGAGGGCCAGTTAGAGCCGAGCGGCACCCAGCGCAGCTGCTCGAAGCGTTGACCGTTTCGATCGACCAGCCTGTGGGCTTGGGCTTCCACCTCCTTGCCTTGGCGCACACCCTGGCCCTCGCCTGGGTGCTGCACCGCCAGAAACAGCGTGCGGCCCTCGCTATCGAAGCAGGGCCCGCAAAGCTCACACCCCACCGGACCGATCGCAAAGCAGAGGGCCTGTCCCGCCATTGCACCTTCACGCGGCAGCAGCCAGCAGCTGTTGTTGCCGAACACATCGAGGTCGGCATCCCCAGAGCGATCGGTCACCAGCCAGAGGTTGCCGGATGGGTCGAAGGCGAGGTTGTCGGGATGGCTAAAACCGAGCCCGCCCTCCCAGGGCAGGCCGCCAGCGGCCACCATCCGCCAACGGAAGCGGGCGCCTCGGCCAGCGCCGCCATCGCTCAGGCGCATCACCCAACCGTGGGGCCAGAGGGATTCGCCTTTGGGGCCGCGGAAGACTGCCGGATCACTGCAGCCGCCGTCATCACGGCCCGCCGCCGTGAAAGCGATCAGCAGGTCGCCGTTGATCGGGTCGATATCGGTGTCTTCTGGCCTGGGGCAGGCGGTGGCACCAGCAGCATTGGCGGCTAGATGGGCATCAATCAAGATCGCCCCCTGCTGCCGCAGCTGCGCCTGCACGTCATCGCCGCCCAACGGGTAAAGATCGCCAAGTTTTTTGTAGCGGCTGCTATAGGCCTGCAGTGCGGAATCGCTGCTGAGCGCTTCACTGCCGCTGCGCTGGCGGTCGCTGTGGGGCAACACGACCGGTTGCTCCCAGCCAAAGCGCTCGTAATGACTGGGGGGTTGCGGCTGCACCGCCGTGGTGGCCTCCAGAGCAATCCAGGTGCCGCTGCCTTCTGCGTTGAAACGGGCCACCTCCAGGCGCCCGGCTGCAAACAGCCGCGAATTGGTGCGATCGAGCGGGTCTTGCACGAGCCCCTCGCTGACAAAGCGGTAAAAGTGGCCGCCATGGCGATCGCAACCCGAATACACCACCAGCGGCTCCCCAGACCGCGCCACAACGGCAACGGCTTCGTGGCGAAAGCGGCCCAGAAGACTGTGCTTAACCGCGGGTTTGCTTGGCTCGCTGGGGTCGAATTCCACCATCCAGCCGTACTTATTGCCGGCCAGCCCGAAGGGATTGCCGAGCCCGTCGAGGCGTGAACCATCCCAGCGGAACGGCCGCTTCTCGGGGGAAGCCGCCGAGCCATCGGCATAGACGGCCTCGGGTACCTGCGACTGAAAGTTTTCCTCAGCGCTCAGCACGGTGCCCCAGGGGGTGGTGCCGCCAGCGCAATTGGCAAAGGTGCCGATGATCCGATCACCCAGGCCGTCGCGGTAGCCAAGCGGCTGGCTGTGGCGAAACACCGCCGCCGCCGGACCGCTGCAGCGCAATGCCTGGTCCGGCTGGCTGAGCCCGCTGAGCCCATCGATGCGCCGCTCATAGCGACTGCCGCCCAGGCGGCGCCAGCCTGAGCTCCCCTGCTCAAGCTCGAGCACGCCGATGCCGAGATCAGCCATGGCAGCACGGGCTACGGCCTCGATCAGCGAACGCAGCGGGTCGTTCGCAGCCAGGCTGGCCACGTCCACGCTGCCGCCGCGGCTGGCCAGGGACTGCTGCAAAGGCTCCAGCGGCAGAGTGGTGCCCACGGCTTCTGAAAAACCTGCCGACCAGGTCTGCGGGCTGATGTATTCGAAGTTGATACTCAACAAGGCCTTCCCGCCAGGCAGGGCCTGAAATGCCAGGTAGTCGTTGTTGAAGCCAAAGCGACCCGTGGCGAGAAGATCCCCCCAGACAGCGATCAGCTCGGCGCGATAGCCCTCGGGAACCAGCAGTTTGTCGTCGACGTTGAACGTCCGATAGATGCGCCGTTGGTCTGCCGCACTCAGCCCGTCAGCAGGCAAGGGCAGAGGTGCACGCACGGGCACAAAGGGCAGGGCAGCATCCCCTGCCGTGCCGCGACTGCGCACCTCAAGCTGCGGCAGCAGCATGGCAGCGGCGCTGCTGCCAGCACCGATGCCCAGCAATTCGAGCAGCTGGCGGCGTTTGAGCGCGGAGCGATTCATTGCTGTTTCATTGCTGTTTCATTGCTGTTTCATTGCTGGGGTGGCGCTGAGCAGCCCGGCAGCTGGCGCGGCGCCAGCCGGGCAAGGTGTGAGCGTTGCAGGGGATTGAAGTTGTCGTCGGTCGCCAGCAGCAAGCTTGGTCGGCCATCGCCAAGGGGCGGAGCCGCCAGCAACACTTCCCAGTTATCTGGAGCAAGACCGAGCTGCAGCAGATTCCAGCTGATCAGTGGTGCCACGGGGGGGACTTCAGCGTTGCTGGTGGCGTTGGTTGTGATGGCGCTGGCGGGATACAGCACAAGTCGCGCCTGCCACTGATCGGGTGCCGTAAACCGACGCCACAAACCCAGCAGTCCCTGCTTGCTGGCCAGCAGATCGGTGAGCCCCCAACCTCCAGGTGGCAGGGCCAAGGGGCGCAGCTCTGCAGGTTGCAGGGCGCCGCTGGCATCGGGCGCCCAGCGCAGCAGCCGTACGCGATCAGGTGGATCTTGCAGCAGGGGCTGTTCAGCCGCCATCAGCAAGGCCCCGTCTACAGGTGAACGGGTCAGGGACTCCGGGCCCCCATTGCTGCGCAGTCCACGCTTGGGTTGGAGGCGCCAATCTGGCGGCAGCTCCCGGCTACTCAGAAGCGAACCTGCGGCCATGTTGTAGCGGAGCAACGCAGCTGGTTGCGCAGGTTGCAGCCGCCCCTCAGTGGCTACCCAAAAGTGCTGGGCTTCAACCACCAGCCCTTCGCCGTCCATGGGCTGCGGCTGCTTCAGCGGTAGGGGTGGCAGCGGCACGAGACCCTTCAGTCCGCCGGCTCGGAAGCCACGCCAGCGGCTGATGCTGCCGCGGGGAGCATCGCTCAGCAGCCACAACTCATCAACTTCTGGGCGGTAGGCCCCGGCCGAGAAGCCACCCCCCTGGCTCGGCTCGATCAGCCGCTGCTCGACAACCTCCCAGCCGGCAGAGAGTGGACAGGGCAGGGCAATAGCGGTGGGTGCGTCCATGGCGAGTGCTCAGGTCGACGCGGATATTTCAGTGGGGGTGGGCTTGAACTGGAAGGACATCGTGCCGATCACTTTCACCACCCGAATTGGATCAAGTGAGGTTCAGGTTCAGCAGAGTTTCAGCTCTAGCAGAGCTACTGCTCTTTTGCCTGTTGCGCCTGCAGCGTGTCCCTGTGATGAAAAGGCTTGTAGCCATGGCCACGCCACGAGAAAAGTGAGTTTGTGGATGGGGCTGAAATGGATCTCTGGGTGCTTCAAAAGCGACCGACCGGAATGGTCGAGCCCTTTGAGCTGACGCGGTTGCGGGAGGAGGCGCGCGTTCTTGACATCCGCTTTGAGACCGTCGCACCAGAAGAAATCGATCTAATCGTTAGCCGCGGTGGCCGGCGATCAATTCGGCGCTGCGGCGCTGAGGTTCAACTCCCCGATGTCTTGCTGCCCCGCACTGGTAGTGCCACGGATTACTTCTCATTGGCGATCCTGCGCCAGCTGGAGCACCTGGGTGTGGCTGTGGTGAATCGCAGCAGCGCCATCGAGGCGGTCAAGGACAAGCTCTATGCGCACCAAATCCTCGCCCAGAGCAATTTGCCAATCCCACGCACCATGTTGGTGCGCTTTCCAGTCGATCCCCATCTGGTCGCCCAACAGATTGGGTTTCCCTGTGTCATCAAGCTGCTGGTTGGCTCTTATGGCGACGGGGTTGTGCTCAGCCGTGACCCAGCCAGCTTCCGTGACCTGATGGAGCTGGTCTCCGGGCTGGATCGCTCCCAAAGCCTGATCCTGCAGCAGTACATCGGTACAAGACCCGGAAAGGACCTGCGGGTCTGGGTAATTGGCGGCCAGGTTATTGGCGCCATGTTGCGCAGCAGCACCGATGGCAGTTTCAAGGCAAACATCAGTAGGGGTGGGGATGGGCAGGCATTTCCGCTTAACCCAGAGCTGGAGCGACTAGCGCGCGATTCAGCCGCCGCCTTGAACCTCGACATAGCTGGTGTCGACCTGCTGTTTGATGGCGATGGTTACAGCATCTGCGAGGTCAATAGCGCCCCAGGCTTTCAGGGCTTTGAGACAGCCACGGGCCTGAACGTGGCTCGCCTGGTGCTTGAGCACTGCAGATCAAAAGTGCAGTTATTGCCGCCAGTGCATCCCCAACTGCAAGCCCTGAAGGCCGCGACCTGATTGCTTGCTACTGGCTTGTTGGGCTCTCAGCAGAGCAGTCCTGAGCTCGCAACGCTGCACCTTTACAACAATGCGCCGCAATGTGCCTCAGGGAACCTGGCAGCAGGCTCCAGTTCACGCGAGGTTGATCCCATCTTTGGTTTGAGTAGATGAGCTGGTCTGATTTGGAGCGGATGGTGGCCGATGCAGAAACCAGCCCGACGCTCCAGCAGGTCCTGCACCAGTGCCATAGCCGCCAGGAACTGCTGCACATCGCCCGCCAGCTGGGCTATCGGCTCACCAGATCCGACCTACAAAACGCCTGGCTGGAGCACCACAACGCAGCGGAAGCGCAAGGAGCCACTGGCGTGATCTAGCCACGGAGCGAGACTGGGCGCGGCAGCATGTAACGAAGTTGTTACATCACTCTCATGACAGTCGGGGAAGTCTTTCTGGAGTCGATCTCTAGTGGTGTGATCACGGAGCATGAGATCTCCTGGGTCGCCTCCCAGCAGGTTTCCTTTGCCCGCCACGAGGAAGCCTTGGCGCTTCGGTTGGGGCGCTTGGTCGACGAGGGGCAGATCAACCTTGGTTGCCGCCTGCCACGGCAGAGCGGCCGCTTGCGCCTGACACCGCAGCAGCTCGCATGACTCAAGACGACTCACTGCACTACTGGCAGAACATGCGCATCGCCATGGAGGCTGCCGGTGCAACTTCAAGTGCCATTTACAAACGCGCCCTAGCGATCACCCAGGGCCTTCCAGATCCCCTCGCATCTCAGGATTTAGCCGAGGGATAATTGTTGGTCCCCCTCCGATCCCGAGGTTTCAGCTCAGGTGGTGGCCCTCCCAATCAGCCTGGAAACGCAAACGCAGCTCGACCCTTGCTGCACCCGTTCACAACCTAGGCGGTCGATGTTGTTCCGCCTGCCGCACTACTTAAGGAGACTCTGGAAAACGCAGGGCATCCACGCGAGAATAGGTGCGCATACCAAGGCCGGGACTGGGGTGATGGGCGGCAAGCAGCTCGGGTTTGCTGATTACGAGCAAACAACAGCCAAAAAGCG
>NZ_JAGQBS010000003.1:0-321333 GCF_024345755.1 Cyanobium sp. L1E-Cus
GAATAGGCTCAAAGCTACTCTCAAAGAGTAAGAAGAAGGTAAATTAGAGCTGGATCACCCAGAAATCCACCTATCTGCAAAATTGCTCTGTGCTGCCAGCGTGAAACCCTCGTTGACCAGAGCTTCCCTAGATGAGGTACTTTATCGAATCGAAACCTCACAAAGCAACAACGTCTACGACATAACAGGTCCATCTGTCTTTCAGGATGTTCTTGCACAAAGGAGTCACACTTGGCGCCTAGCTCAACACACCTGTTTGCAGGGAAACTTCTCAAACAAGTTTTTCCAATACCTTGACAAGCCCCAAGGATGCTGGACGCAAGAGCAAAAACTTCGCCGCGTTGTTCAGCCCGAGCAAGGAAGGCAGTAGCAAGGCGAACAGTATTCCACTTACTTTCATAAAACAATCAGCTTCAGCCAGCCAAAACCCAAAGAGGCAAGATTTTGAATGACATTCAACCCGGAAGCACCCAACAACGCCTCCAGGGCACGTCGGACTTCAAAGTTATCGACTGCTCAATTTTTTTCAACGAACTTGACTTGCTTAGGCTACGCATAAGCATTCTAGATGAATACGTAGACCACTTTGTAATAGTTGAAGCCAGGCAAACATTCACAGGCCTCTCCAAAAAGTGCATCCTAGATACAGAATGCGCCCACGACATTGCAAGTAATCCCAAGGTAACCATAAAAATAATTGACCTCCCCCATTACTGCGACTCGGCATGGGAGAGGGAAAATTACCAACGCGAGTCTATTTTCACTACAGCGCAGGCATTAGCCACCCATAGCCAAGACATTATTCTGCTATCAGACGTTGACGAAATACCTTCCCCCAGGGCAATTAGATATGCAATTGAAGAAATTCAAAGTAGCAGCGACAAGCTACTCGCAGTTTTCGAGCAAAGACTTTTTTACTTCCGCCTCAATTATGAGCTAGTCTATTCTAAAAAATTACCTTGGCTTGGAACCACCGCAATCAAAGCAGGGCACAAAGTTAGCACTGCAAGCATGCGAGTAACTGGCAGAAATCTACAAGGGCGCAAGCATAAGCATCTATTTGATCACAGCTTGCTCAGGAAACGAATCACTAATGGCGGCTGGCACTTTTCATACTTAGGCAACGACAGCTCCTTGGCAAATAAATTCAAAAGCTTTTCTCATCAAGAAGCTAAAATACAAACAGCAAGGCCCTCAAGTGTGCACGATTTAATTAAAAATCGATCCTCGCTTTTTCGCAAAGAAGCGCATCACGAAATCTGGGCTATTGTTCCTGCTGACAGCCTTGATCTACCAAAAGATATAATAAAGCATCCTGGCTTCCCATTGCTCTTTGCAGAAGTGCCTTGCACATCTCCATCTGAAATTATAAATGATTATATTTCACAGAAGCCACTAATGCGGCTTAAAAAGTGGCTTTCAAGCATAGCCAAACGCCAATGGTGAAATTTACATATTTAGCCTAGCCATCTATCATGCTACGCCAAAACAAGTACTATGATACTCCCGCCTGCCGGAGGGCTCTTGTATGCGAGCATTGATCGAAATAGCCAAAATTCTTCCGCCTTTAACGCATTTTTTTGGCTCGAATAGAGTTATTCACTTTAAAGAAGTTGGCACAACTGGCTTCGGAGACCGCCTTCGCGGCATCTCACTATTAATGCTTTTATCGCGATTATATAAGGTTGATTATTTCTACTATGAAGAGAAAAGTAGCGATGCATTCCCTTGGAACATTACTGATCTAATTGAAATCGAAGGAATTCGCTTTATTCAGGGCGAGGACAGGATAGACGGCTCATATTTTCTCAAGGTTAATCATAATAGCGCCAAGGGAACAATCATTAAGAAATTTGGCTATGAGGGTATGAAAAGGATAAAGCCAAAATCCCCTGTAGTGAAAACCAAAATTGATTCAATGCCCCTTGGTGCTCATTGCATTGGGGTACACATTAGAACGACCGACTCTATTCATACAAATCGTCCCGGTCACGCGCCAAAAGACGTAACAGGAATAATGCTTAAAGCGATTAATAACTTATCCACGCTCAATGGCTGCAGCCATGCCTATCTTGCTTGCGATAGCCTAGAAGCAAGAAATACATGGAGCGATATAATCACGGCGAATACTGATCTACGGGTTATTCACAACTCCGCTTCATATAACAGTGACAGACTTCGCCAAACCAATTCAGACGACATGATTACTGATTTTTTTGCACTCTCAAAATGCGGGTTTCTGTTGCGATCTGTACCATCTGAATTCTCACGATTTGCCGCGCTTACCGGTGGACTCAAAATGAAATATAATCAGCTGGAAGGCAAACTAGTTTAAATAGTAGCAAGCACTGCACCAAATTTTACGTCCTGTCCAGCAATTAACTTAGCCGCCCCAGATGCCAAAACTTTGTCGAAAATAGGCTATGCATTCTTTGTTTGCTGCTTTTCGATCATGACCCTTGTAGACAAAATTTCGTAAAGCTGCGTGCTCAACTTCATTCGAAGTTTGATTTACGACCGGCCTGGATTTAGCATTCAACCAAATTGGGATTCCTTGCATCTCGAGGCAACCAGAAAGCCATACATCGTCGACTGTCCATAAAATATCTGGAATTTGCCAGGCAAAGTCATCAAAAAAATCTGGCTTTACCATTACCCCACCCCATCCTTCTAGAATATCAATATAGCCTGACTTAAGCCATTTCAACGATTTCCATCGCCCCAAACTCAGTATTCTCTGGACTCTGTACCTAAATCCCCTCCGCATCGGCTCTGCTTGTGGATAACGACATGAAATCCAGTGGTTATTATTAACGTAGTCCGGATGCGAAAGATAATTTCCTCGTTCACAGACTACGCAATCTGGTCGCTCTTTTGACGCATCCACAAACCTTTGTGCCCATTCACGATCATAGATCCTGTCATCATCACAGAAAAGAATATTGACATCTTGGCCTCGATATTCTCGACAAGCCGGTAAAATTTTTGTCGCAGGTCCAAGATCTTTATCAACTACGCGTAGACTTACACCCTTTGGCAGCCTAGGGAGATCCGATTCGGCATAGCTAAATCGCTTGTAGCCCCGAGGTATATAGAGGTTGACTGCTGCCACCTCTGCCGTCTGGACAAGCAACGACCATAAGCATTCTTGCACATACTTAAACCTTGGCGGAATAGTTGTTAGCGAAATAATGAGTTTTGTCATTTCCCTAATCAGCTACCAAGCCGGACTGCCATGGCATCTATGCATTTTCCGACCAGTCTTTACCTCTTCAAGCAAAACTTCATGGCTCGGCACGGTGGCACATCTTGAATAAATCAACAGGCAGCGTGCCAGAATTTGATAGACGGGCAGCCAACTAATTGACCTTGAGCGAAACACAATCACTTGGGCAAATAGATGTAATCTAAAAGTCAGGCTTGCTGAACTCAGAAGCTCCATCACATCCGCTCCAAGGTGGGAATACCCAGCAGGCCCAAGCCCAGGGAGAGGGTGTCGGTGGTGAGACGACACAGGGCCAAGCGGGAAGAGCGGGCCGGCTCCTCGGCCTTGAGCACCGGCACCTGGTCGTAGAAGCGGTTGAACACCTGGCTGAGCTCAAACAGGTAGTTGCAAAGCCGATTCGGCAACAACTCCTGCTCCACTTCAGCAATCACCCCATCAAACTTGAGCAGCTCCCGCACCAGCGCCCACTCCTGCGCTTCGCTGAAGGTGAGTGAAGCAACGGTGCCAGCCCCCAGATCGCCGCCCTTGCGGGCGATGCCGGCGATGCGCACCACCGCATAGAGCAGATAGGGCGCCGTGTTGCCCGTAAGTGCCAGCATCCGATCAAAACTGAACTGATAGTTGGTGATCCGATTGGTGCTGAGGTCGGCGTACTTCACCGCCGCCAAGCCCACGGAGGTGGCCACCTGCTGGATGAAGGCCTCGTCTTCGCTGCGCTGCTCATCGGCAAGGCGCTGACGCAGATCAGCCTCTGTGCGCTCCACCGCCTCATCGAGCAGGTCCTTGAGGCGAACCGTGTCGCCGGAGCGGGTCTTGAGCTTTTTGCCATCGTCGCCCTGCACCAAACCGAAGGGCACGTGCTCGACGCCGCAGTGGGAGGGAATCCAGCCCGCCCGCTGGGCCACCTGGAATACGCCAGCAAAATGGCTGGCCTGGCCCGCATCGGTCACATAGATCACTCGGCTGGCTCCATCGCCGCCCGGCCCATGGGCGAAGCGATAGCGAATCGCCGCCAGGTCGGTGGTGGCGTAGTTGAAGCCGCCATCGCTCTTCTGCACGATCAGCGGCAGGGGCTGGCCGTCCTTGCCACTCACCCCCTCAAGAAACACACAACCTGCGCCGGCATCGACCACCAGCAGCCCGGCAGCCCTGAGGTCGTCAACCACAGCCTGCAGGTAGGGGTTGTAGAAGGATTCGCCGCGCTCGGTGAGACGGATGCCGAGCTGGTCGTAGATCTTCTGAAATTCGCGGCGGCTCTGGTCGCACAGCAATCCCCAGGCCTTAAGCGACACCGGATCGCCCCCTTGCAACTTCACCACCTCCTCCCGGGAGGTGTTTTGGAAGCTTTCGTCGTCGTCGAAGCGGGCCTTGGCCTGGCGATAGAAGGACACCAGATCACCCAGATCCACCGCATCCGCCATGGTGAGAGCCTCTGGCGCCACCTGCTTCAAGTGGGTGATCAGCATCCCAAATTGAGTGCCCCAATCGCCCACATGGTTGAGCCGCAGCACCGGGTGGCCGCGAAACTCCAGCACCCGCGCCAAAGCATCACCAATGATCGTGGAGCGCAGGTGCCCCACATGCATCTCCTTGGCGATGTTGGGGCTGGAGAAGTCCACAATCACCGGGGCTTGCAGCTCCACCTTTGGCACCCCCAGGCGCGGATCGCCAAGGCGGGCCTGCAGCTCCGCCGCCAGCCGCTCGGGCCGCAGGGTGAGGTTGATGAAGCCGGGCCCTGCAATCTGGGGCTCCAGGCAGAGCTCGGCAAAGGCGGGATCGGCCGTAAGTTGCGCCACGATCGCCGTGGCAATAGCCCGGGGCGGCTGGCCCAGGGGTTTGGCCAGGGGCAGGGCCCCATTGGCCTGGAAGTCGCCGAATTCCGGCTTAGACGCCGGCGCCAGCTGGGGATCGAGGGGCTGGCCCGCCTCGGGGAAGGCCCGCTGCATCGCTGCCAGGAGCTGGCCCTGCAGGGCGTGGAGAACGGTCAGCATGGCAACGGTGGGCCGCAGTGGCGGCAGGCACTTGCTGTGATCATCCCTCTCCAGCCAGCTGCAGGTCTGCCTCCATTCCCTGCAGCACTACATCGGCCACCAGCTTGATGCGATAGCGGCAGGCCTGGGTTTCGGTGCAGTCGAAACTGCGGTGCTCCCAGTATTTGTTGCTGCCCGCACCACCCCCGCACAGCCCGAAGTACTCACACTCCTGGCGGCAGCGTTCCACACCGGAGCGAATTTCCTGCAGCACCCGCTGCAATTTGTCAGTGGCGGCGATGGCTTCCAGGCTGTCGTGCAACACATGACCAAAAGCAAAATCGCCGTATTCGGCGGTGGGCACCGAAAGCAACTCCGGATCAAAGGTCGACACATTGCCGCGGGCGTCCACATTGACGATCGCGAATGGAGCATTCATGTCGGTTTGGGCCATGCGGGCATTGCTGCAGGCCAAGCTGACGATCCCGTCAAATTCCCGCAGGCGCAGGCTCCCCGGCTGCTCCATGCAGCGCTGCCAAAACCGCTCTAAAAACACCCGATAGCCCTGCTCCGCGCGGGGGGCCTTGAGGCTGGAGGCGGCGTTTTCACCTTCGGTTTCCTCCATGTTGAAGCCCACGTCGGTGATGCCGTGCTCGAGGAAGAAATCAAACAGGCCATCGGCATGGTCGAGGGCGTCGGCGGTGAGCACACAGATCACCTGAAAAGCAATCTGGCGCCGCACCAGCCAGTCGATCCCCCGCATCACCGCCCCATGGGTGGGCAAGCCGGTGCGAGTAACCCGGTGGGCGTCATGCAGGAAGGCAGGGCCATCCATGCTCACCCCCACGTGAATGTCATTGCGCTCGAAGCAGTCGCACCAAGCCCCATTGATCACGGTGGCATTGGTCTGCAGCGACTGGACGATCGTGCTGGCGGGCAGGCCGCGCCGCTCCAGCAGCTGGCGCAAGCGCGCACTGGCTTGGTCGTAGAAGGCGATTGGCGCCATTAACGGTTCGCCCGCATGCCAGAGCAGGGTGAATTGCCCCTCGAAATAGGGGCTATCGAGCACCCGCTCCACCGCCACCTCCAGCAGCTCAAGTGAGAGCTGGGTGCGATCACCCCGATCGGGCAGATAGCAGTAGTCGCAATCGAGGTTGCAATAGGGGGTGGGTTGTACCACCAGCAGCCGCACGGGGCCGTAAGACTGACTTTCCACTTCAGCAGCCCGGGGAGCGATCAGCGCCAGTAGGGACCACCATTTAGGAAGCCCCCATTACGGAAGCCACCATTACGGAAGCCGCCGTTATAGAAGCCCCCATTGCGGAAGCCGCCGTTGTTGAAACCGCCGTTATAGAAGCCGCCGTTGCGAAAGCCGCCGTTGCCCCAGCCCAGGCCCGAGCCGTTGACGAACACATAGGACACGGCGTCATCGGGCAATCCAGAGGCTTCGGCTCCATCGCGCTCCTGCACTGCCGCCGCAATTCGGCTCAGCCGCTCCTCAATGCTGAGGGAGGTTGGTTTAGCTGCGGTTTGGTCCTGGGCTGAAGGCTCATGCTGGGCGCTGGCCAAGGCCAGGGCCGCCGCCCCATCGAGGGGCAGGGAGGCCAGCAGCAACAGGCCGAAGAGATGGGAGCGGTTCAAGAACGCCATAACAACTGCGAAAAGGGTTTCAGCGAGGGGATCAGCGACCGGTCGAAGCAGCCTGACCTTCAAGAACGGGGCGAATCGTCTCAACCCCCAACAGCACAGCCTCAAAGCTGGCGCGGATCGCAGACTCGGGCAATCCCACCGCACTTTCCGGACCGAGCCAGCGGTTCACTGCGGTCACCGTGTCCGGTTGGCCATCGAGGTAGCCCTGGAGCAGCCGGGCAATCGCCAGATTGACCACGTTGCGGAAGGCCGAGTCGTTTTCGGCGAGCACACAGCTCACCGCATAGGCCTCGTAGGGCAAAGCCGGGCTGAGCTCTAAACCTGGCAGCCCCTGCTGGCGCACCAGCCCCGCCAGCACGATCGTGTCGCCAATTACGCCTTCCACGGTGCCGGCCTGCATCGCGGCAACGGCAGCCTTGAGGCTGTCGAAGGCAACGGGCGTGGCCTTGGACTGCATGCCCCGCAGTTCGGTTTCACCCAGCGACTGGCGCACCACCCCAATCCGCCGTCCCGCAAGAGCGGCCGGACTGCCATCAAAACGCCCGGTGGGCGCCAGCAATCTCACGCCGGAAAGGCCGATCGGCAGGGAGAAATCCACCTGCATGTCCACCGCCCAGCTGAACGGCAGGCCACAGGCGAGATCCGCCTTGCCACTGGTGATGCTGTTCACCAGGCTGGCCGGATCGCTGATCGGCGCAAAGCGGACACTCACAGGACGGCCCACGGCCTGGCTGAGCTCAGCGGCAATGCGTTCAGCCACCAAGATGCCGTAGCCGGAGGGCTGGCCCTGGGGGCTCAGCATCATTAGGGGTGGGACGTCGGCGAAACCACTCAGCACCAGCTGGCCGCTGCGAGCTGCCCGCTGCACCGCCCCCTCGAGCTGGGGCTTGGCCGGGGGTTGGGCCGGGAGTTTGGTTTGGGATTGGGCCTGGACCGCCGCCGGCATTGTGGCCAGCAGTCCGAGAGCTCCCACGCCAGCAGCCAGCCGGCGGCCAAGGCCAGCTAAGCGAGGGCTGCGCTTGGAAAAGCTGCGCTTTGGTGCTGCCACCCAACCTCGACATGAACTATCAGAAGTATGCAGAGGCTCGGCGCCACTGCCAACGCTGCTCTGCCAACTGGGCTCAAAAATCAAACCGCATGCTGAGATCAAGCCAAGCGCTGCGGGTGATCGGCGCGCTGGTGGAGATCAGGTCGATGCCGCTGCTGGCGTAGTCGCCTAGCTGCTCGGGCTGCACGCCTGAGGCTTCCAGCACAAGCTGCCGGCCGCCAGCCAGGCTGCGCAACTCGGGCACCAGCTGCCGCAACTGGGCCGGCGGGAATTCATCCAGCAGCACCCCATCAGCACCCGCTTGCACCGCCGCTGCCGCCTCAGCCGCCGTTTCCGCCTCCACAATCACCCGGGCCGGCCAAGGAGCATGGGCCCGCACCGCCGCGATCGCCGCCTCCACCCCACCAGCCACCCCACCCGCCCAAGCCAGGTGGTTTTCCTTGAGCATGGCGGCATCATCGAGGCCCTGGCGGTGGTTGCTGCCGCCCCCGCAGCGAACGGCGTACTTTTCAAGTCGGCGCAGACCCGGCGTGGTTTTGCGGGTGTCGGCAAGGCGCACACCCGTGCCCTCGAGCTCGGCCACCAGGGCGGCGGTGGCAGTGGCGATGCCGGAAAGTCGCATGGCCAAGTTGAGGGCCGTGCGCTCGCCGGCCACCAGGGCAGCGGCCCCACCCTCCAGCTCCAGCAGGCGCTGGCCTGCCACCACCGGCTCACCATCAGCCACCAGCAACTGCAGCCGCAGCGCCGGATCCAGCAAGCGGAACAGCGGCTCCACCAGCACCCCGCCGCAAAACACCCCTGGCGCCTTGGCAAGCCAGTGGGCCCGGCCAGGGCGACCAGCCAGCGCCACAGCCGTGAGATCGCCACGGCCAATATCTTCTGCCAGCCAGGCGCGCAGCTGCAGCTCCAGCTCGGGGGTGAAGGGCAGATGGGCAGCAGGCATTACCCCTCCGGAGCATGACGATCTAATGATGCGAGGTCATAGGCCAGCCGGATACGCCAACGGTTGCCAAATCCGCGCCCACGTATTTACTAAAGCCAGATCCAACGTGCTCCCCCCTTGATCCGCCCCAACCTGCGCAACCTTGCCCCCCTTACTGCCGTTGCGCTGCTGAGCCTGGCGGGATCCGGCACCACCGCCGCCATGGCCCAAACCAAGGCCGCCCTGACACAACCCACCCCTGACGTCCAAATCTTGGACAACAACATTTCCCTCGCCCAAGTGCTCAAGGCCCAGGAAGGTTGGTGCACGGCCCTGCTGCAGATCAGTGCGGACTACGCCAAGGGCGGGATCACCAAAGCCAAGGCAACCGCCACAAAAGTGGTAGATCAAGCCTATGGCTATCAGTACGGGCCAGTGGCCTTCAAGCCAACCTTGGCCTCAGGCGCACAAACCTTTCGCACTGATCGAGAAGGTGCCCTCGCCTACTTTGTGGGCAACAATCCCAAATTCCCCCAAGACAAGGGTTTCGCCATCAAGCCCTGGCGCTCTTGCAGGATTGTGAACCAGGTGATTCAGCTGAATGGGGCATCGGCCACCACCATGGGCAATGTGATCTTCACCGACGCCACTGGCAAAGTCACCAGCGTTGACAAGACCTGGACGTTTGTCAAAGAAAACTATGGCAGCGTGCGCATCGTTCTGCACCATTCATCGCTGAACTACGGCGGCTGAGCCTCACCGCATCTGCAACGATCGCCATGACCAAACCCCGCTGGTGGACCGCCGGTGACCTCGATGGCTTCCTCGGCCTCGGGCTCGACAACCTGATCCAGATCCTGTTGATCGTGGCCCTTTGCCGCGGCGTACTCGGCTATCCCGACAGCCTGATCTTCGGCGCGATCCTTCCTGCCACTGGCATCAGCCTGGTGGTGGGCAACCTGGCTTACGCCCGCCAGGCCTTTCAGCTCGACCAGCGCGAGGGGCGCGACGACCGCACCGCCCTCCCCTACGGGATCAACACGGTGAGCTTGTTCGCCTATGTGTTTCTGGTGATGCTGCCGGTGAAGCTGACGGCCTTGAGCCAGGGCCTGGATCCAGCCGCAGCGGTAACCCTCTCGTGGCGAGCTGGGCTGATCGCCTGCCTGGGTTCGGGGTTGATCGAATGCTCCGGTGCCTTCATCGGCAACAGCCTGCAGCGCTGGCTGCCTCGCGCAGCCCTGCTCTCCACCCTGGCTGGCATTGCCCTGGGCTACATCGCCCTGGGCTTCCTGCTGCGCACCTACGCCCAACCGGTGGTGGGGCTGGCAGTGCTGGCAGTGATCCTGGTGGGCTACTACGCGCCGGTGCGCTGGCCGGTGCCCGCCGGCCTGGTGGCCGTGCTGCTGGGCATAGCCCTGGCCTGGGCCAATGGTTTGATCGACCTCGATCCAGTGCGCTGGCAGAGCAGCACGGCCCTGATTGGGCTCCACATACCCAAGCTGCAACTGGCAGACCTATGGCAGGCGCGCGGCCAGCTAGTGCCCTGGTTGGGGGTAATCGTGCCGATGGGACTTTTCAATGTGATCGGCTCGCTGCAAAACCTGGAGAGCGCCGAAGCCGCCGGCGATCGCTATCCGGTGCCCAGCTCGATGCTGATCAATGGCATTGGCACCCTGGCCGCCGCCACCTTGGGCTCCTGCTTTCCCACCACCATCTACATCGGCCACCCGGGCTGGAAAGCCATGGGCGCCCGCATTGGCTACTCCTGGCTCAATGGCGTGGTGATGGGCGCCGCCTGCCTGCTGGGCTTGTTTGGAGTGGTCGGCCAACTGGTGCCGATTGAAGCCGGTATGGCGATCGTGCTTTACATCGGCCTGGTGATCGCTGCCCAGGCCTTCCAGGCCACGCCGCCTCGCCATGCTCCGGCCGTGGCCCTCGGGCTGTTGCCCGGGCTGGCCGGCTGGGGAGCCCTGATGCTGAAAGCGGGGCTGCGGGCCGGTGGCAGCGGCACGGCCGCCAACCCCTTTGGGCCAGCCATGCTGGCGCCCCTGGCCCAGGCCGATGTGTGGGCCGCCGGGGCCTTCGCCCTTGAGCAAGGCCAGATCATCACGGCGATGCTGCTGGCGGGCATGCTCGTGTACGTGATCGAGGCCCGCCTGCTGGCGGCGGCGGCCTGCGCAGCCATCGCAGCCGTGCTGTCCTGGTTTGGTGTGATCCACGCCTGGCAATTCACCAGCTCAGACACCGTGCTGCAGCTGGGCTGGGGCGTGGGCCAGAGCTGGGCCCTCGGCTATGGGTTGATGGCCCTGGTGTTCCTGGCAACCCGTTGGGGCCTCCGGCCTCAGCGCTGATGCTGCAGCAAACCGAGGGTGAGATTGTCTGGGTCGGTCTGCAGGTAGACGTAGCCACCACCATTGGCGAGCAGCACCACTTTGTAGTTGTAGGAGGCGCCCGCAGAGTCTCTCTGGGTCATCGAACCCAGGCAGCTGGCAGCCAGCTTGAGGCTGCCGCTGTAGGTGGCCCGGTCCTGGCGTCCGGCGTAGCTCGACATCGCCAGGCCCTGCACTGCCCCTGCCTGCCACCACTCCCGCTGCACCACCGCATTGGGCTGCCAACTGCCGGCTAGCCAGCTCTGGCCCTGCTGCTGGCTGGTGACCAGGCCATCGAGCTCGGGCCGGCAAGCGCCTGGCGCCTGGGCCACGTAGCGCAACGACAACACCTCACTGGGTGCTACCACCAGGGAAGTGCGCGGCCGGCCCAGTCGATCCAGGGCGACCGCGTCAGCCATGGCACCGGCCGAACCCTGGCGCTCAACTAATGCCCAGCAGTTGGCATCGGCTTTCACCTGGCCGCTGTAGCGATCTTCCGTAAAACGGCGACCCTCCCGCAGGTAGCGCACCCCTTCGATGCGGCCATCGGCAAACCAGCGCTCCTGCATCAGCAGGGCCGTGGGTTCGCCCCGCTGCTGACCGCTCCCGAGCACCACAAAGGTGCCAGGCGCGGGTGCTTTGCACTGGGCCAGGGCCGCCGCAGCCGACTTTTCAGCAGCTCCTGCCCCTGGCACCAGGCCAGCGCAAATAGCCACGGCAGCGAGCAGGGCGCGGGGGCTGGCCATCGACGCACACCATCAAGTGATTGCAGTTTGGCAAGAGGCAGTTTTTAAGAGCCCTACTTGCCAATACAGAAACGCGAAAACACCCGATCCAGCACTGCCTCGCTCACCGCCTCGCCGGTGATCTCACCGAGGGCACGCACAGCGGCGCGCAGGTCAATCGTCCAGAAGTCCCAGGGCAGCTGCTGCGCCGCAGCTTCAAGGGCAGCCCCCAGGCTCAGGGCTGCCGCCGCCGCCAGATCCCGTTGGCGGGCATTGAGTGCCACCTGCACGCCTTCGAGGCAGCCAGCTCCGCAGCGGCGCAGCAGCTCCGCCACCAGCTCATCGCGGCCGGCGCCAGTGAGGGCGCTGAAGCGCACATCTGCCGGCTCCCCATCCCCCGCGGGCACCAGACCCACCTGCAGGCCAGCCCCATCAGCCTTGTTGCCTGCCACCAGCAGCACGACGCCCTCGGGCACCAGCTCCCGCAGGGCCTGATCCTCCAGGCTCCAGCCCGCCTCCAGATCAAATAGCAACAGCACCGCATCAGCGGCGGCCAGGGCCTGGCGGGAGCGCTCGATGCCCAGCTGCTCAACCCGGTCGCTGGTGGGGCGAATGCCGGCGGTGTCGAGCAGGGTGAGAGGCACGCCGTCAAGCACCAGCTCGCTTTCCAGCAGGTCGCGGGTGGTGCCCGGTAGGTCGGTCACGATCGCCCGCTCTCGCTGGCTGAGCAGGTTGAGCAGGCTGGATTTGCCCACGTTGGGCCGGCCCACGATCGCCACCCGCAGGCCCCGGCGCAGCAACTCCCCCTGGCGCGCCTCAGCCACCAGTTGCTCCAGCTCAAGCCGCACCGCCTCCAATTCGGCCGTTACTGCCGCGCCATCGAGGGGGGGTAGGTCCTCCTCGAAGTCCACCCGCGCCTCCAGCTCCGCCAACTGATCCAGCAGCCGCTCGCGCAGGGCGCCGATGCGCAGCTGCAGGCCGCCATCGAGGCCAGCCATGGCCAGCTGGGCCGCCCGGCGGCTGCGGGCCGTGATCATTTCGCTGATCGCCTCGGCGCGGGTGAGGTCGAGCCGGCCGTTTAAAAACGCCCGCTGGCTGAATTCCCCCGGCAGGGCCCGCCGCGCCCCAGCCGCCAGCACCAGCTCCAGCACCCGCTGCACCGCCACCAGGCCGCCATGGCAGTGCAGTTCCACCACGTCTTCCCGGGTGAAGCTGCGGGGGGCCCGCATCAGCAGCAGCAGGGCCTCATCGAGCCGCTCGCCACTAGCAGGATCCACCACATGGCCGTAGAGCACCCGGTGACTCTCCCAGCTCTGCTGGCCGGGGGCCGCAAACAACTGCCGGCCGATCGGCTCGGCCTCGGGGCCAGAAATCCGCACGATCGCCACACTGCCCTCGCCTGGAGCCACAGCGGTGGCCACGGCGGCGATGGTGTCAGCAAATCCGGCGGGGTCTGGCATGACCCCATTTCAGCGCCAAAGTGCCCACAGATCGAGCACCCGGCTCAGGGATTAGCCAGGCCGGGAAACACCATCAAATCGATATGGCCACCAACGGGATGGCGCCATTCGCGGAATTCCTCGGCCAAGGCGTGCTGCTCGCGGGGCAGGGCCTGGGCCTGCAGGTCCTGGAGCCGCTGGTGCACCAAGTCCAGGGTGTCGTCTATCAGTTGGGCCGCCTGCTCGGAGGTCATGGTGGGGAATCCGGGGAATGGGCAGGTTGTAACTGGGCTTTCAAAGGCACGCTGTAGCGGACATCACGACCGCGCCAGCCGCACCTATGAGGGCAAACGCCTCAACAGTGAGAGAATCAGCTTCTATTCAGGGGCACTCGTGACGAACGGCAAGGGATCTGCGCGCTCAGCACTGTCAACCCTGCTGCTTGGCTTCGGCGCCGTCGGCGGCTTGGCCCTGCTGGTGTGGCTGACGCTGGTGATGCTTGACCTCAAACATCTCAACACCTCCGGCTTCACCCTGCCCTAGCCGATGCCCGTGCGGGCGATGTCCAGCACATCGGCCATGGAGCGGATTTGATTGATCGTGCTAGCTAGCTGGCTGGAACTCTCAAGCTCCACCCGCAGATCGATGCGGGCCGGCTTGCCGGGATTGGTGCGCACCCGGGCATCGCAGACGTTGATGCGGTGATCGGAAAGGCGAGTGAGGATGTCTTTAAGCACCCCAACGCGATCGAGCACCTCGATGCGCAGTTGCACCGGGTAGCGGCGCGGGCGCGTCTCGGAGGCGGAATTCCAGCGCACCGGCAGCCGCCTTTCGGCCGGCACCTGGGACACATTGGAGCAGTCCTGGCGGTGGATGGTGATGCCGTGGTTGCCGAGAGCCACCGCCCCAAGAATCTGCTCGCCAGGCAGGGGACTGCAGCAGCCCCCGAGCCTGTAATCGAGGCCCTCAAGGCCAAGGATTGAGCTGGTGCCACCCCCACCCACCGGCGCTTGATGCGCCACCTGGGCAGCGTGGGCCGCCACCTTGGCCGCGACCTGCTCATTGCTGACCACGGGGGTGGAGGCTTCGCTGGCCAGGCGCATTTCCTCCCGCAGCCTGTTGAGCACCTGATGCAGGGTGACCCCACCAAAGCCGAGGGAGGCCAGCAGGTCTTCGGTGCAGGTGAGATTGCAGCGGCGGGCCACCTTGGCCATCGCCTCACCATTGAGCAGGGCATCGAAGCCATCGCGGCCGAGCTCGCGCTCGAGCATCTCGGTGCCGCGCTGGAGGTTGTCTTCGCGGTGGCTGGTTTTGTACCAGTGGCGAATGCGATTACGGGCCGTGGGGGTAGCCACGAAATTGAGCCAGTCGAGGCTTGGGTGGGCCGTTTTGGCGGTAACCACCTGCACGAAGTCACCATTCCGCAGAGGTGTGGCGAGCGGGCATAGCCGGTCATTAATGCGCACACCTTGGCAATGATTGCCGATTTCCGAGTGGATGCGATAGGCGAAATCTACGGCCGTAGAACCCTTACGCAAACCCACCACATCGCCATTGGGAGTAAATACGAATACCTCCTCATCAAAGAGATCTTCTTTGATCGAGCGCAGGAAGTCGTTGCTGTCGGTGCCGCCGTCATCCTTCTGCCAATCAACCAGCTGCCGCAGCCAGTTGAACCGCTCGGCATCGGCTCCAGAGGCGGCAGGCGAACCGCCCTCCTTGTATTTCCAATGGGCAGCAATGCCGTATTCGGCCACCTGGTGCATATCGGTGGTGCGAATCTGCACTTCGATCGGCCGGTGCCGGCCGATAACCGCCGTATGCAGGGATTGGTAGCCATTGGGCTTGGGCAAGCCGATGTAATCCTTGAAGCGCCCCGGGATCGGCCGGAAGGTGTCGTGCACCACCGCAAGAGCCCGATAACAACTCTCGAAGTTGGGGCAAAGAATCCGCAGAGCCGCCACGTCGTAGATCTCGTGGAACGCCTTCTGCTGGCGCTGCATCTTGCTCCAGATGCCATAAAGGTGCTTGGGCCGGCCGCTTACTTCGCAATTGGCCAAGCCCACGGCGGCAAGCCGGTCTCGCAGCAATTGCACCGTGACCGCCAGGCGCTCCTCGCGCTCGCTGCGCTTGGTGGCCACCTGCTGCTGCACGTCCCGGTAGGCCTCGGGCTCGAGGATCTTGAAAGCCAGATCTTCCAGCTCCCACTTCAGCCGGCCAATGCCGAGGCGATTGGCCAAGGGGGCATAGATCTCCCGGGTTTCCCGGGCGATGCGCAACTGCTTTTCGGGCTTGAGCGCCGCGATGGTGCGCATGTTGTGCAACCGATCGGCCAGCTTCACCAGCACCACCCGGATGTCGCTGGCCATGGCCAGGAACATGCGGCGCAGGTTTTCAGCCTGGGCTTCGGTGTGGTTGGTGAAGTGAATGCCGCCGAGCTTGGTAACCCCCTCCACCAGGGCCCGCACCTCGGCGCCGAAGTGCTGTTCGATCTCCTCAGCGGTGACCTCGGTGTCCTCCACCACGTCGTGCAGGAAGCCCGCAGCGATCACGCCGGCGCTGGCACCGATATCGCGCAGTAGGTCGGCAACGGCGACCGGATGAATGATGTAGGGCTCGCCACTGGCCCGAAACTGGCCCTCGTGCAGCTGGTAGGCGAAGTCAAAAGCGGAAGCCAGCAGGGCCTCGGCATCGGTGGGGCAGCTCACCCCCTGTCCCGGCGGCACATGCTCGATGCAGCGCTGCAACCACTCCGGCAAGGGCACGCCGTAGTCGGCAGGACTGCGAATGGGCTTGCGCACCAGATCTGGAGCTGCCGCCACTCGAGTAGCTACGGCTGTTGCATCCAGATTCGGGGCCGCCCTGAGCATTTCAGCCTGCGCCTTCCCCTCATCGTAGGCAAGTGGGGCCAAGCTGGTGGCCATGACCAGCCCCGTGCTCGCAATTGAGAACCTGGTGGTGCGCTATCCGGACGCGGAGCGCCCCACCCTCGACGGCCTGAACCTGACCCTGGCGGCCGGCGATCGCCTGGCCCTGGTGGGTCCTTCCGGCTGCGGCAAAAGCACCGTGGCCCGGGCAGTGCTGCAACTACTGCCCCCGGGCAGCCAGTGCAGTGGCTCCCTGCTGCTAGCGGGTCAGAACCCCAGCCAAATGGCCCGTCCGGCCCTGCGCCAACTGCGCGGTGAAGCGGTGGGGCTGGTGTTCCAGGACCCGATGACCCGCCTCAACCCGCTGCTGACGATCGGCGATCACCTGGCCGACACCCTGGCGGCCCACCGGCCCCGCTGGCAGAGGCGCCAGGTGCGGCAACGGGCGGAAACCCTTCTGATCCGGGTGGGCATCGGCCCGGAGCGCTACGGCAGCTATCCCCATGAATTCAGTGGCGGCATGCGCCAGCGCTTAGCGATCGCCCTGGCGATGGCCCTGGAGCCGCCGCTGGTGATCGCCGATGAACCCACCACCAGCCTGGATGTGGCCGTAGCCGGCCAGGTGATGGCGGAGCTCAGCAACCTCTGCCGCGAAGCGGGCAGCGCCCTGCTGCTGATCAGCCACGACCTGGCCATGGCGGGCCGCTGGTGCGACCAGATCGCCGTACTTGATCAGGGACGCCTGGTGGAACAGGCGCCAGCCCGGCAGTTGCTGATGGCCCCCGCCTCCGCCCTGGCCCAACGGCTGGTGGCCAAGGCACGGGAGCGGGAGGGCGCCGAAAGTTTCCCGCCACCGCCAGCACCACTGCTGCTGGAAATCGAGCAGCTGCGCAGCTGGCATCCACTGCCATCCCTGCCCTGGCAAGCCCGCTGGCTTAAGGCGGTGGATGGCGTCAGCCTGCGCCTGCAGCAGGGCGAAACCATCGGCTTGGTGGGAGCCTCCGGCTGCGGCAAAAGCACCCTCTGCCGCGCCCTGATGGGGCTGGCGCCGGTGCGGGGTGGCACGGTGCGGCTGCAGGGCACAAACCTGCTCAGCCTGCGGGGCCGAGCACTGCGCCAGGCCAGGCGCGGCATTCAGATGGTGTTTCAGGACCCGCTGGCCTGCCTCAACCCCCAGATGGTGGTGGGTGAGGCGATTGCCGATCCCCTGCTGATCCACGGCCTGGCCAACCGCTCCCAGGCCCGTCAACGCGCCCGCGAACTGCTGACAGCGGTGGGGCTCACCCCCCCGGAAAGCTTTGAAAACCGCCTGCCCCGCACACTCTCTGGTGGTCAGCAGCAACGGGTAGCGATTGCCCGTGCCCTGATCCTGGAGCCCCAGGTGCTGCTCTGCGATGAGAGCGTCAGCATGCTGGATGCCGAGGTGCAGGCAGATGTGCTGGCCCTGTTGCGGGAGCTGCAGGAGCGCCTGGGGTTGGGGATGCTGTTTGTCACCCACGACCTGTCGGTGGCCAGTGGCTTCTGCCACCGGGTGCTGGTGCTGGAGGGGGGGAAGATCGTGGAGGAGGGCCCCGGCTCCCGGCTGCTGAGCGATCCCCAGACCGCCATCACCAGAATCCTGGTGGAAGCCTGCCCGCGACTGCCCATAGCTGCATGACCCTGCCTAGCGCCGCCTGAGCACGGCCAGCAAACGCTCGAACACCTCCGGCAGCGGCGCTTCGCACACCAGCCGCTGCTTGGTGATCGGGTGATCAAGTCCCAGCTGCACGGCGTGCAAAGCCTGGCCAGGCAGCTCGAGCGGCAGCTTGCGGCAGCGGGAGTAGGTGGGGTCGCCCACGATCGGGTGACCCACGTGGGCGCAGTGCACCCGGATCTGGTGGGTGCGACCGGTGTCGAGCTTGAAACGCAGCAGGCTGTAATCCCCCAAGCGCTCTACCAGGCGCCAGTGGGTGCAGGCATGACGCCCCGAATCGTCGTGAACCACGGCATATTTTTTGCGGTCGACGGGATGGCGGCCGATCGCCCCGACGATCGTGCCGGAGTCGCCAGCTGGCTGGCCGTGCACCACCGCCAGGTACTGGCGAGAGGCGATGCGCTTCTGAATCTGCACCTGCAGCTTCACCAGGGCCTCCTGGCTCTTGGCCACGACGATGCAGCCCGTGGTGTCCTTATCGAGCCGATGCACGATGCCGGGCCGTAGTTCGCCGCCGATGCCGGGCAGGTCTGGGCAGTGGTGCAACAGGCCATTCACCAGGGTGCCGTCCTTGTTGCCAGGGGCCGGGTGCACCGTGAGCCCGGCGGGCTTGTTGAGCACGATCAGGTGGGCGTCTTCAAACAGCACATCAAGCGGCATCGCCTGGGGCAGCAGGTAGGGAAGGGGCTCGGGCGGCGGCATCCACAGCGACACGCTGTCGCCTTGACGCAGGGGTGTCTTGGCCCGCCCCGTGACGCCGTTCACCCGCACGTAGCCCGCCTCGATGAACTTCTGGATCCGGGCGCGGCTCTGCTCCGGCCGCTGGGCCACCAGCCAGCGATCCAGCCGCATCGGCAGCGGCTTGGGATAGGTGAGCGTCAGCAGCTCACCTTCGCCCTCACCAAATTCGCTCATGGAGGAGTCAAAACCGGCAGCTCAAGCGCAATGGCCCCCAAGCGAGCGCAGCGAAAATCATCGAGCAGCTTGGTGGCCATGCGCAGGCTGTCGCCACTGGTATGGCGCTCCGCAGCGGTCCCCAACCAGCCCTCCACATCGGGGCCGCCGCCAGGCAGCACACCCAGGGGGATGCCATAGCGCTGGCCCACCAGCCCAGCCGGAACGCCAGCAGCTGGCTCGGCTTCAAGCAGGGTGAGCAGCTGCAGGAAGGCCCTGGCTGCGGCTTCGTTGTCGTAGGCCGCCTGGCCGATGTCGTCGCACAAGGCCAAGCGCAGGGCTGCCTGCTGGTCGTCGAGGCGGGGCGGCAGCACGCCGGGGGCGTCGAGCAGGTCGAGGTCCTGGCCCAGCCGCACCCAGCGCAAGCTGCGAGTCACACCGGCACGGCGGGCGCTGTCTACGACTTTCTGACGCACCAGCCGATTGATCAGGGCCGATTTACCCACATTGGGGAAGCCCAGCATCAGCGCCCGCACCGGCCGTGGCTTCATGCCGCGCCCAGCCCGGCGAACATTGAGGGCTACGCCGGCTCGGATCGCCGCCTGCTGCAGCTGCTTAACGCCGGTGCCGGCCTTGGCATCACACCACCAGCAGGTCTGCTCCTGGGCTCGAAACCAGGCGGTCCAGGCCTGGCGCACCGGCGGCGGGATCATGTCGACCCGGTTGAGCACCAGCAGGTGTTGCTTATTGCCGATCCAGCGCTGCAGCCGCGGGTGGGAGGTGGCCATGGGTATGCGGGCATCGCGCACCTCGATCACCAGGTCCACCTTGGCCAGGTTGGCGCTGAGAGCTTTCTCCGCCTTAGCGATGTGGCCTGGGTACCACTGAATCGCAGGAGCGTTGACGCTGAGCGGAAGCGTCTGGGGCATCAGGGCACCACCAGCACCGGACAGGGAGCCAGCTGGATCACCCGGGCGGCGGTGCTCTGCTGATCGCTCTCGATCGCAATGCCGCGGGTGCCCATCACGATCACGTCAGCATTGATCTCATCTGCCACATCGCCGATCACGAAGGCGGGCTTGCCCTCCCGCTCGATCACCTGGCAGCTGACGCCGGCCTCTTCAAAGCGAGCGCGGGCTTGCTGCAGCAGGGCAGCAACCGCCGCTGGGTCGTCCTGCTCGGGCTCCACTACCGACAGCAACACCAGGGTACTGGAGTGCTGCTGGGCCAGTTTCAAGGCCACCGCAGCCGTTTCCATCGCCTGGCGGCTCTGGTCGATGGGAAAGAGAACGGTGTCAAACATGGGGCGTAATGCGGCCGGGCAGATGCAAGCCCGTGGCTTCAGTCTGGGGGTCGATTCGTCGCCCGGCCAGGGCGGATGGCAGGGGGGAATCCGAAGCCTGGGCTGGCTGGGGCCCGCGGGGGCTAATCTCCCCCGGCAATTCAGTTATTCCATAACCCATGGCGAAGCGATCCCTGGCCAGCCTTTCGGCCGATGAGCTCCGCGGCAAGCGCGTGCTGGTGCGGGTTGACTTCAACGTACCGCTAGATGACGCCGGTGCCATCACCGACGACACCCGCATCCGGGCCGCCCTGCCCACGATCAAAGACCTGAGCAGCAAGGGCGCCAAGGTGATCCTGGCGGCCCACTTCGGCCGTCCCAAGGGCCAGGTGAACGAAGCCATGCGCCTCACCCCCGTGGCTGGCCGCCTCAGCGAGCTGCTTGGCAAGCCCGTGGTGAAAACCGAAAGCTGCATCGGCCCCGACGCCGAAGCCAAGGTGGCAGCCATGGCAGAAGGCGATGTGGTGCTGCTCGAAAACGTGCGCTTCTTCGCTGAAGAAGAGAAGAACGACGCCGGTTTCGCTGCCCAGCTGGCCGCCCTTGCCGATGTTTACGTGAACGACGCCTTCGGCGCCGCCCACCGGGCCCATGCCTCCACCGAGGGCGTCACCAAGGCGCTCAGCCCCAGCGTGGCCGGCTACCTAATGGAGAAGGAGCTGCAGTACCTGCAGGGCGCCATCGACGAGCCCAAGCGTCCCCTGGCGGCGATCGTGGGCGGCTCCAAGGTGAGCTCCAAAATCGGCGTGCTTGAGGCCCTGATCGACAAGTGCGACAAGGTGCTGATCGGCGGCGGCATGATTTTCACCTTCTACAAAGCCCGTGGCCTAGCGGTGGGCAAGAGCCTGGTGGAAGAGGACAAGCTTGAGCTGGCCAAGGAGCTGGAGGCCAAGGCGGCCGCCAAGGGCGTGCAGCTACTGCTGCCCACCGATGTGGTGCTGGCCGACAACTTCGCCCCCGACGCCAACAGCCAGACCGTGTCGATCGACGCCATCCCGGATGGCTGGATGGGTCTGGACATCGGTCCCGACTCGCTCAAAGCCTTCCAGGAAGCCCTGGCTGACTGCAAAACCGTGATCTGGAACGGCCCCATGGGCGTGTTCGAGTTCGACAAGTTTGCCGCCGGCACCAACGGCATCGCCCACACCCTGGCCGACCTGAGCGGCAAGGGCTGCTGCACGATCATCGGCGGTGGCGACTCCGTGGCAGCCGTGGAAAAGGTGGGTGTAGCCGAGAAGATGTCCCACATCTCCACCGGCGGTGGCGCCAGCCTGGAGCTGCTGGAAGGCAAGGTGCTTCCAGGCGTGGCAGCACTAGATGAGGCCTGATCTGGAAGTGGCCTGATCCAGGCTGACCGCGAAAGGGGGCTCAGGCCCCCTTTTTTTGTTGGCGCTGGTCCTTGTCCCAGCCCGGCAAGCCAAAGCGGCGCTGAAGCTCGGCCCGTTCGCTCATCCAGCGGCGACGCTGCTCCATCGCCTGGTCCTGCAGGTTGCGCTGGCAGCTCTGCAAGGCATCGACGCCACGGGCCGGCACCATGCAGCGCTCGGCCTGGCTCAGTTGGTCCAGGCGTTCGACGGAAACCCGCTGCTCCAGCTGTCGGCGGGCGGCGAAATAAGCCTGGCGCTCCTGGCTGCTCAATTTGGCCATCGCCTCGGCCTGCTGGCGTTGCATCGCTTCGCGGCGCTCAGGGTTGGGGCGCCTTCCGTAACCGGTGCCTTCGGCGAAGGCCGCAGCACCGGCCCCACTCACCCCCATGATTAACAAGGCGCCTGCCAGAAGCAGGGAGGCAGGGCGCTGTCCGGCTCTAGGCAACAAGGTGTGCAAAAGATTCATAGCTGTAAGTGAGGTGGGGTGAGGTGGAGCCGCTTGGAGCGGATCCACCCCTGAATCCTGGGCGCTCCTTTTCACTGAAATGTGACTAAGCCGGCGGAAAGTTGTGACCGGATCTGACTGTGCACAACCGCAGCGCCGGCTGAAGCCGGCTTCAACAACCGGAGATCACACCACCCAAGATGCCGCCCATCGCGGCCCCCATTGGCAGGCTCCAGAGGCGGTTGCGGGAGTTGCTGGCCAACATCGCACCCAGTCCGCCACCAATGGCAGCCCCGGTCAGCACGGTGCCCCTATTGCAGCGATTCACGGGAGGAGGGCTATAGGGCTCAGGCTCAGAGGCGATGGGGTAGCCATAGGGACTCACGGGCAGGGGGGCATAGGTTCGGCCTCGGGGCGGACCGTAGTTGTCGTAGGCGTAGCGCTGACCGCCGTAGCGCTGATCCCCGTAGCGCTGATCGCCGTAGGGATAGGCCTGGGCGGCCTCAGGAGCCAGGGCTGCACTGCCGAGCAGGCCGGCCAAAACGAGAGGAAGAGCAGAGAGGCGCATGGTTGATCTTGCGGAAGGTGATCTCGAGGTAGGTGGTGTGGCGGGGAAAGGGGTTCGGAGAAAGAAAACCGAAAAGGCCGTCAGAGGCTCAGGCCGGGCCGCCCGGGCAGCTGGGCGGTGAAGCCCTGGCGGTCCATCAGAAGCTGCCATTCCTTCTGATCGCGCCGCCTCTGACGCTCCCGAACCTGCTCATCGCGGCGCAGGCACTGGTCGTTGTCCCAGCGCTCACGGGCGCTGCTGAGGCAGCGATCCAGTTGGTCGAGGCGCCACTGGGTCTGGCGATAGGACTGATCCGCCAAGGCCCGCTGAGCCTGAACCCAGCCGCGCGTGAGGTCCGAATTAGGGCTCCAGGGGCCGAAGGCTCGACCGGGGAACTGGGGATCGGCCATGGCGGAGCCGGCACTAACGGCGCCGCTACCCAACAGGCCCAGCACCAAGGCCAGACGGGGAAGGGGAAAGGACTTCATGGGAAGAAGGTGGGTGAAATGGTGCAGCCTTGAGCTGTCACCCCGGAACTTTGCGGCGAACCAACGGGCGAAGTGCAACCGAGTTGCCACCAACCTGTGACCAAATCCGACAGACGCGGGGGTTAACCGGCAGTTTCAGCTCCCCAGCTGGCTTTTGGAGCGCCCCCAAAGGGCGATTCCAAAACGAAATCCAAAGGCGGGGCTAGGGCCATTGCCGGAGCCATCGCTCTCCAGCCGCTCCAGCCCACCGCCGTGGGCGGCCGCCACCCGAGCGGCAATCGCCAGCCCCAGGCCGCAGTGGCCGCTGCCACCTCGGGCGGCATCGAGCCGCTGGAAGGGCATCAAGGCCTGATCCCACTTAGCGGCGGGGATGCCGGAGCCCCCATCCCAAAGCACGATGCGGAAGCCCTCCCCCTCAGGCGGCCCGGACTGCAGTACCAGCCTCAGCGGTGGTGCGCCGTAACTGCGGGCGTTATCGATCAAATTGGCCACGGCCCGGGAAAGCGCCACCGGCTGCACCACACGCAGCAAGGGCTGCAGCTCCAGGGCCAGGGTGTCGGCATCCAGGCCCGCCGCCACCTCGGCCAGCAGCTGGTCAAGCGGCACCGCCACGGCCACCTCGTTGTCGTTACCCCCAGCGAACAGCAAAAACTGTTGAGTGATCCGCTCCAGGGCCGCCAAATCGGCCTCAGCCTGTTGCAGATCCACTCCCGGCAAGCCGGCCAAGCTGAGCCGAAAGCGCAATCGTGTAATCGGGCTTTTGAGGTCGTGGGCGATGCCACCCAACATCACCGAACGCTCCTGCTCGACGCGCCCCAAGCGCCGCACCATGGCATTGAAGCGGCCGGTGAGCTGGCGCACGGTGGTGGTGCCACGCTCCTCCGGCAGAGCGGGTGGCCGGGCGGCGGTGCCTACCCCGCCCAGGGCCCGCTGCAGCTGATGCAGGGGGCGTTGCACCTCGATCCAGAAAAACAGCAGCAGCGCCACGCTGCCGCCCAGCCCCAGACCCGCCAGCAGCAGCCAGGGATCGGGCGGCCAGCGGCGGGCCGGCGGAATCGGCGCCAGCAGCCACACCGGCTCCAGCGGCGCCAGCAGTTGCACCCACACACCCCTGTGCGGCAGCGCCGCCGGCAGCACGGTGGGACAGGGCCGCAGCTCACGGCAGAGCTGCTGGCGCAGCAGCCGTCCCTCGGCAGCCAGAGCAGAGTTGGTGGAGGTGGGGGGAAGGGCCCCGACTCGCAGGGACAGGCCACTGAGCCGGGCCAGGGTCGCCGGCGGCAAGCGATCGAGGGCCAGCTCCGCTAGGCGCACCTGAAACAGCACCTCGGGCCCCAACTGGGCAATGCGGGCCCGCTGCAGACGCTCGGCCAGCAGCGCCTGCAACTGGGCCGTACTCAGCAGGGCAACCCCAAGTCCCACCAGGCCGTAGCGCAGGGCGGTCCTAACGGCTGCGAGGTTGACCATCGGGCACGAATACATAGCCATAGCCCCACACCGTCTGCAGATAGCGGGGGCGAGCGGGATCCGGCTCCACCAATTTGCGTAGCCGCGACACCTGCACATCCATGCTGCGGCTGTCTGTCACTGAATCCGGCCCCCGCGCCAGCTCGACCAGCCGCTCACGCGAAAGAGGTCGGTGCGGATGCTGCACAAAGGCCGCCAGTAAAGCGAATTCGCCTGAGGTGAGCACCGTGATCCTTCCCCCCTGCTCCAGGGTGCGGGCCGCCAGATCCAGCACCTGCTCACCAATCGTCAAGGACTCCCCTTCGGCCAAGGGCGTACCGGCCGGCAGGGCGACGCGGCGACGCAAAACCGCCTCAATGCGGGCGGTGAGCTCCCGCGGCAGGAACGGCTTGGCCAGATAGTCGTCGGCGCCCTGCTCCAGGCCGATGATCCGATCCACCGCATCGCCTTTAGCGGTGAGCATCACCACCGGCAGATCGTCACCGCCGTCTCGCAGACGCCGCAGCAGGGTGAGGCCATCGTCTCCCGGCAGCATCAGATCCAGCACCACCAGATCGGGACGCTGGCCTGCCAACCGCGCCATCAGCTGGGCTCCGTCTGCCAGGCAGCGCACGTCATAGCCCTGGTCGATCAGGTAGGTGCCCACCATGCTCCGCAATTCGGGGTCGTCATCAACCACCCAGATGCTTTGACCAGGGGACATCGCGGTGCCATTCCGGAAAGATTTAGTCACAGCTTGGCCGGAATCTGGCAATAGCGGGCAGCACAGGGCTGCATAGCCTGAGTTCATTCCCACCTAAGCCATGCCCACCGCAACCATGGTTCCTGGTGTTCGTCACCCGCTGCGACTTATCGCCAGCAGCCTGGCGGGCGTGCTGCTTTTGGCCGCTATCGGGAGCCTAGAACTGCCGGCACGGGCGGCCGATGAGTTTGAGGTGTACCAACAGCGGCTAGCGCAATTGTTCCGGCAGCTCGATCGCAACGGTGATGGCAGGCTCGAGCTTGATGAAGTACGCGCCAACGCCTACCTTCTGCGCCACTTCGAGCGGCTCGACCGCGGCGGCAAGGGCTACCTAGTGCCCGGCGACCTGCGTTAAGGATCCAGCTGGGTCTTGTCGGCCACCACCAGCACCCGCTTGGTGGCACTGACGATGCCCTTGGGATGGACCAGCAAAATTGCCCAGGTCTGGGATCCCGGTGTGAAGGGAGCCTGCACCGACTTGAACAGGCCACCGCCACCCAGTGCTCCCAGCTGGAGCTCTGGGCTCTCCAGAGCGTTCACCTGCTGACCGGTAAGGGCCACCAAACCACCCGCCGCGATCGCCCCCTCCAGGGGCTCGTCAAACAACGCGTCAACGTCATAACGCTGACCTGTGAGCACCGCATCCGGGATCAAGAGACTCACAGGTAGATCGGCCTCACCGCTGCGCATCAGGGTCTGCTCTCGAATCACTATCTGGCCATTGATGCGGCCCCCAGGACCGCCACTGCTGCTGAGCACGAGCTGTTGCTGGGCATCGAGCCGGTAGCGAGTAGGGCCTTCCTGCCGGCTGCCGGTCACCTGGAGCTGCACGGTGCTGCGCCCATCACGCAAAGGCTTGCCCGTGGTGAGTTGCCAGCGGGCATCAGGGAACTGCCGCAGCATGCTGCGCCTTCGCAGTTCCACCAGGGTTACGTCGAGCCCGGGACCGTCCTCCATGGCGCCCCTGAGCTCGCCGGTGCCGTTGAGGGCCGTTTCCAGGGCCTGGAGCTGAGCCGCACTGGGCCCGGCACCAGCAAGAGCGGGCACCGTACTGACCAGCAGGACGGCGAGCCCGGCCAGGCTTCGGGGCAGAAATCGGCCAAGTAGCTGGAGACGCGGCATGGGGCGGCGGAAACCGCTTTTAAGTTAGGCATGCTTCAGCCCCAGCACCCATGCCCAGGCTCCTAATTGCTGCCAGCGGCACCGGTGGCCACCTATTTCCTGCTCTAGCAGTGGCCGATGCCATGCCGGCGGATTGGAGCGTGTCGTGGCTGGGGGTGCCAGACCGACTGGAACGCCAGCTGGTGCCTAGCCGCTATCCACTGCACACGGTGCGGGCCGGGGGGCTGCAAGGCCGGGGCCTGCGCAAGCTGCTCAACCTGCTGCAGCTGCTGCAAGCGGTTCGATCAGTGCGGCAGTTGATCCGGCGCGAACGCATCGCAGCGGTTTTTACCAGCGGCGGCTACATCGCTGCGCCCGCAATCCTGGCGGCCCGCTGGGCCGGCGTGCCGGTGGTGCTGCATGAGAGCAACGCTGTGCCCGGCAAAGTGACCCGCCTGCTGGGCCGGCTCTGCAGCCAGGTGGCGGTGGGCCTGCCCCAGGCCGCTGCCCGCCTGCCTCGCTGCCGCCCCGTGGTGACGGGAACGCCGGTGCGGCAAGCCTTTCTGGAGACCGCCCCCCTGCCCGACTGGGCGCCCAAAGGATCCGGGCCCCTGCTGCTGGTGATGGGCGGCAGCCAGGGAGCCGTGGGTCTCAACCAGATGGTGCGCCCCCTGCTTGCCAAGCTCACGGCCGCTGGCGTGCGGGTGGTGCACCTCACCGGCAGCAACGACCCCGAGGCAGGCCAGCCCCTGCCGGCAGGGGTGGTGGAGCTTCCCTTCAGCGACGAGATCCCCGGCCTGCTGCAGCACGCCGCCCTGGCGATCAGCCGCAGCGGCGCCGGCGCCCTCAGCGAGCTGGCAGTGTGCGGCACCCCGGCGGTGCTGGTGCCCTACCCCGCCGCCGCCGACCACCACCAGGACGTCAACGCCGCCGCCGCGGCCGAACTTGGGGCGGCCGTGATCGTGTGGCAGCACGGCCCCGCTGAGCCGGCCCTCGAGCGCAGCCTTTGGCGGCTGCTGGGCCCGCGCCTGCGGGGGGCAGCAGCTGCTTGTGATCCCTTAAAGCAAATGTCTACAGCCATGGGCGAGCTGGCGGTGCGCGATGCCGATCAGCGAGTGGCGGCGATGCTGAGAAAACCCTAAAGTTGTCCAACAAGGCTGGACAGCAAATGGCAATTGAAACTACTTACAGCCAAGCCAGGGAAGGCTTGAAGGGCCTGATGGATCGTGCCGTACAAGACCGAGAGGTCGTGATGGTGCGGCGGCGCAAGGGCGGCGATGTGGCCCTAGTGGCTGCTGATGAACTTGCCGGCTTAATGGAAACAGCCCATCTGCTGCGCTCACCGGCGAATGCGGAGCGTCTTCTCACAGCCCTAAGCAGAGCTCGCGAGCAGAGCCTGGACCCAATCAACCTGACGGACCTTGTCAACAGCCTTGAAGGCTGATGGGCCCCTCCTGGCAAGCGGTGGTTCACCCGGAGTTTCTAGATGACTTGCAGCATTGGGTGCGCCACCAACCACGCACCGCTAAACGCCTGATTGAGGTTATGCAAGCAATCTTGAAAGATCCTTTTGAGGGCATCGGCAAACCAGAACCGCTCAAATACTTGGGGCCAGGCGTCTGGTCTCGGCGGATCACCCAGGAACATCGCTGCGTGTATTTGGTCCAGAACAGCCGGGTCGAATTTCTGCAAGGGCGCTATCACTACTAAAGCGCCCTAATTCCTGCCGCAAAGCCCGCAGGATGCGGCGATTGTTGCGGTGGCTCTGATAGCCAATCCGCAGCCAGTTTTCCCCCAGCCCCTCGAAAGAGCGGCAATCGCGCAACAGGATGTGATGGCGCCGCTCCAGGGCTTGGCGCAACGGCACTAGCGAATGCTCAGCGCGGATCAGCAGAAAGTTGGCGGCTGAAGGCAGGGGCGTGATGCCAGGCAGCTGGGCCAGCCGACGCTGCAGCCAGGCACCCTCGCGGCCGGTCCAGCGCTGCACCCTGCCGCACCAGCGCCGGTAGGCCGCCGGATCAGCCAGCAGCCGCTCCCCCACGGCGGCCGCCAGGCCATTCACCGGCCAGGGATCTCGCCAGGAGGCCCACTGGGCCAGGCGCTCGGGGTGGCCAAGGGCATAGCCAAGGCGCAGGCCCGCTATGCCGTAAAGCTTGGTGAGACTGCGGATCACCACCAAGTTTGGGTGCATAGGCAGCAGCGGGATCAGGCTCTGAGCCTCGCCACCCGGCACCAGAGACAGGAAAGCCTCATCGGCGATCACCAGGGCAAAGCGCTGCAGCAGGAGCTCGAGGGAGGCGCAAGTCCAGAGCGCTCCAGTGGGGTTGTGGGGATTGGTGAGCCAAAGCACCTCGCCCGCCGGAGGTGCCGGATAGGCCTGAGCGGCACCAGCCCCCGCAGACCCATCCACCTGCATCGGCAGCGGCTGGGGCCGCCAAGCCCCATCCCAGCAGGCCAGGGCCCGCGGATAATCGGCAAAGCCTGGCTGGGCCAACACACTCAGCCCTGCCGCCGCCGCATCCCGGGCCGCCCAGGTGAACAGCTCAGCCGCACCGTTACCCGGCAACAGCCAATCGGGTTCCAGACCATGCAGCCGGGCCAATCCGCTGCGCAAACCTGCATAGGAGCGGTCGGGATAGGCCCGTAGCGGCGCGGTCAGCCCGGCCCACATCAAGGAGCGGCGCACAAACCAAGGCGGCCCAAAAGGAACCAGAGAGGCGCTGGCATCAAGCAACTGGGAGGGCCGGCAACCGAGCCGCGCGGCGGTGGCGGCCTGGTTGCCGCCATGGCGCTGAAGCAACCCCATCGGCATCAAGGCAATTTAAGTGGCAGCGCCGTCACAATCGTGTTCTTCGCACCGGCTCCGTGTCCAGCCCCAGGCTGCAACCGCTGATCAGCGCCATCGGCCAGGTGCTGCTGGGCAAAGAGCAGGCGGTGCGGCTGGCCCTGGCCTGCCTGCTAGCCCGCGGCCATCTGCTGATCGAAGACCTGCCCGGCATGGGCAAAACCACCCTGGCCGAAGCCCTTGCCCGCGCCTTCGGCCTCGACTTCAAGCGGGTGAGCTTCACCAGCGACCTCCTGCCAGCCGATCTCACGGGCATCAACGTCTTTGATGCCGGCAGCGCCCGTTTCCACTTCCAGCCCGGCCCCCTATTCAGCCAGGTGCTGCTGGCCGATGAGATCAACCGGGCCAGCCCCCGCACCCAGAGCGCCCTGCTGGAGGCGATGGCGGCCGGCCGGGTGAGCGTCGATGGGGTGAGCCACCCGCTGCCCGAGCCCTTCCTGGTGATCGCCACCCAGAACGGTCTCGACCAGGTGGGCACCGCCCCCCTACCGGAATCCCAGCTGGATCGCTTCTTGATGCGGCTGAGCCTGGGTTATCCGGATCGACGGGCCGAGCGTGATCTGCTCAGCGGCCAGGCGCTGCCGCCAGCCAGCCTGGGGCCCCTGCTAGATGGCGCCGGCCTGCTGGAGCTGCAGCGGCGAGCCGCCGCCCAGCACTGCTCCAGCGCCCTGCTCGACTACGTACTCGACCTGGCCGCTTTCAGCCGGCGAGCAGACCAAGCCGGCACCGGGCTTTCACCGCGGGCCTGCCAGGGGCTGGTGGCCGCCGCCCGGGCCTGGTCGCTGCTCGAGGGGCGGGACCACGTCACCCCCGCCGACGTGCAGGCGGTGCTGCCAGCTGTGGCTGAGCACAGGCTGGCTGGCGATGCCGCAACGCTGCTGGCGGGGGTGGATGGACTTCGCTAGGGCCCGGCAACTGATCAAACCGCACCGAGGCGAGCGGCTAAGGCTGGGGCTGCGCAGCCTCTACATCCTGCCGACCCGCTTCGGCTTGCTCTGGCTGGCGGGCGGCGGCCTGCTGCTGCTCGTGGCGATCCAAAGCCAGCGCAATGGACCGCTGCTGCTGAGCTTCTTGATGCTGGGGCTGTGGCTGCTGGCCCTGCACCTCACCCAGTTCAACCTGCAAGGCCTCGAACTTGAAGCCCTGGCCCCCAGCGGCGGCTTCGCGGGCGAAATGGTCGCCTATCCGCTGCTCTGCCGCAGCCGCTGCCAGCGCGATGGGATCCAGCTGGGGCTGGCCGGCAGCGCGACAACACCCCAGCCCCTGGCGGCTGGCGAATCGGTGCTCTCGGTGCCTTGGCGCCCGGGGCGGCGGGGGTTGCAAACCCCGGGGCGACTGCGGCTGCAAACCACCGCTCCCCTCGGACTTTTTGTGTGCTGGACGCTGTGGGAACCGCCACGGCCCCAGCCCATCTATCCAGCCCGGCGGCCGGGGCCCGTAGCCGAAACCGCCTGGCCCGCCAGCAGCGACACCGCCGCCACCGCCGCTAGCAAGTTCGCCGCAGGTAGCGACGACTGGTACGACCTGCGCCCCCACCGCCCCGAGGACGGCCTAGCCCGACTGGCCTGGAAATCCCTCGCCCAGGGCCGGGGCCGCCAAACCAAAACCTTCGCCGATGCCACCCCTGCGGTGGGGCTATTGACGCCAGCGCCGGGCCTGCCGCCGGAGCGAGCCCTGGAGCACCTCAGCGCCGAAATCTGGCGCCGCAGCAAGGCGGGCGAGGCCTACGGCCTGGCACTGGGCGGCTTCCAACTTGCCCCAAGCACGGGCCCCGAACACCGGGACCGCTGCCTACTGGCCCTGGCCCTGGCACCTGGCGCAGCGCCATGAGTGGTAGCGCCCGCTGGCTGCAGATCCTGGGGCTAGGGGCCCTGGCGGCGGGTTTGGCGGGGCTGGATTTCAGCGCACCGCTCAGCTGGCTATCGGCGGGGCTGCTGGTGCTGGCCGGCCTGAAGCTGGCCGAGGCCCGCAGCCTGCCTGAGCGGCGACTGGTGAGCCTGCTCACCTTGATAGGCGGCGGTGTGCAGGGTGCCCAGCAAGGGGAGCTGCTGCCCAGCCTGCTGCAGCTGCTGGCCACAGCGCTGGGCCTGGCGGGGCTGCTGGCCCTGGAGGTGGGGAGCGGGCTGAGCTGGCGCGCTGTATTGCGCCGCAGCCTGGCGGTGCTGCTGGCGGCCCTGCCGGTGGCCCTGGTGCTTTTTCTACTGGTGCCGCGAATCGAGCCGATTTGGCAAACGCCAAACCTGCGGGGTGCCGGCGCCAGCGCCGTAACCGGCTTGAACAGCGAACTCGATCCAGGCAGCATCTCAAACCTCGCCGACAACACGGGCCCGGCAGCGCGGGTGAGCTTCAGCAGCGGCCAGCTGCCCGAGCCGGCTGAGCGCTATTGGCGCGTGATCGTGCACGAACAATTCGACGGGCAGCGCTGGAAGCAGCGAGAGCTACCAAGCAACCGCCGGGCCACGCCAACCGGATCCGATAGCAACCCAGAGAGCAACACCAGCAGCCAGGTGTGGCTGGTGGAAGCCAGCCCGGTGAACGCCTTGCCCTGGGATGGCAGCGGCCGGGCCAACCCCAACCAGTTGCGGGTGAATCGCAGCGGCGAACTGCAGCCCCTCCAGGCCAGTCGCGAACGCCAGGCCTATTTGGTGAGGGACACGGGCAGCCCCCAGCCGTGGCAGCAACGGCAGCCCAGCCCGGCGGATCTGGAGCTACCCGCCGGCAGCAATCCCCAGCTGGAGGCGCTTGGTGCCAGCTGGCGAGATCTGGCCACGCCCGAGCAACGGCTGGCCGCTGCCAAGCAATGGTTTACGCAGCAGGATTTCCGCTACAGCCGCAGCCCTGGGGCACTGCCGGCCCAGCGGGGACTCGATGCATTTCTGTTTGAGAGGCGCGAAGGCTTCTGCGGCCACTACGCCAGCGCCTTCACGGCCCTGATGCGCGCCGCGGGGGTGCCGGCCCGGGTGGTGAGCGGCTATTTGGGCGGCACCTGGGTGCGGCCGCTCAGCGGAGCGCCTTACCTGGACCTGCGCCACAGCAACGCCCACGCCTGGAGCGAGGTGTGGCTGCCGGGCCAGGGCTGGCAACGCATTGACCCAAGCGCATGGGCAACGGCCCCAGCCAGCCGCGCTGAAGCCAGCGAAGCAGGCGCCAGCACCAACCCCATTAGCTCCTGGCTGCAGTGGCAATGGTGGGGCCTGGACCTGGCCTGGAGCCGCTGGTGGCTGGGCTTCGATCAAGCCGGCCAGGAAGCATTGCTGCAACGGCTATTTGGCGACCAACGCCAATGGCTGGGCGCCGTGGTGCTTGGGGCAGTGGCTGGCTTGCTGGCGCTGGGACTGGGCTGGCTGCAGTGGCTGCAGCAACCAGGCCGGCCACAAGGGCGGCGGCGACAACTCAACCGGCTGCTGCAGCTGCTGGAGCAACAAGGTCTGCAGCTGCAGCCGGGCGAAACTCTCGAATCCCTCGCCCTGAGAGCCCGGGAGGCGGACTATGGCCAAGCTGAACTCCTAACGGAACTGGTAGCCAGCTACAACCAGCTGCTCTTTGCCCCACTCACTGGCCCCCAACGCCGCCAGGCCGAGGCTCGGTGGCACAGGTTGCGCAAAGAGCTTGGGACGCGCCAGCTGAAGGCGCTATAAGGCAGCAGGGCTTGGGAATAGTTGTGATGAACAGATCAAAGCTGAGATATCAACTTCTGGCAGTTGCTTGCCTAACGGCTTGCCTAGGCAGCCCTGCAGCCCGTGCCTCGGGCGAAGACTTGATCAAACTGCTGGATAGCCGTAGCTGCCGTAATTGCAAGCTGCAGGATGCTGATCTGGTTCACGCCAACCTGCGTGATGCGGACCTTAGGGGCGCCCAGTTGCAGCGAGCCAATCTTGGCCAAGCAAAGCTGGACGGGGCGCGCCTGAACGGCGCAGACCTTAGTTTCACCAGCCTTACGGGTGCCTCGCTGCGGGGCGCCGATCTGCGCGGCGCGAGAGTCGAAGGAACCGATTTACGCCAGGCAGATCTGAATGGAGCCCTTCTAGACCCTGGCGCCCTGTCGCGCAGCCACTGGCAACAGGCAAAGGGAGTGAATCAGGAGCAACTGAGCTTTGTGGAACTCCATAACGCCGGGGTGGAGGCTTCGATGCAGGGACGCCATAGCGAAGCGGAGGGTTATTTCAATGCGGCCATTCGGCGCGAACCAGCCGCTGCCATCACCTGGGTAGCCCGAGGGATCACGAGGGGGCAACAGGGACAGGTTGAAATGGCAGCCAAGGACTTCAACTACGCCGCCAACCTGTATGAACAGAGCGGTGACACCAGCCAGGCCCAACAGCTACGGGAGACTGTAAAGGAGATGGGCCAAGGGGATCAACAGGGCGGCGGAAATGGCTTCGGCAGCCAGGTGCTGAACGGGCTGATCTCAACCTTCGGAGCACTGGCGCCACTGGCGATCAAGGCAGCTGGCATGGGCATGGGGGTGGGATTCTGAATCTGAGCTTCAGGGGCGAATCTTCACCCAATCGAGATCGCCAACGCCACCGAGGGGCTTAGGCACCGCATCACCTACAGCAATGAAAAGCTGATTAGGGCGACCGGAACGCAGCCGCAACCCCTGAGCCAGCGGAAACCGCTTTGGCGCACCTGGCTTGAGGATTGCACTAAAGACTTGGCGCCCCTTGAGATCTTCAACTAACACCCAGCTCTCACCACCTCTAGCCTGCAACTGAATCGTGGTAGGAGCTTTTGGCACTGGAGGTGCCTGAGGGGAAGGAAGCGACGACCCACCCCGGGGCTCAGCTAAACGGCTGCCGAAAAGGCTGGGGATCCCTAGTGCTGCGCCAACGAGCACCAACGCGGTGCCTGTACAAAGACCAATCAGCCGCAGCTTGGGCAGGCGCCTGAAGCGGGGAATTTGCAACTTGGTCCAAATTTGGGTCTTGGGGTGATCCAAAACTTCAGAGGCTGCACCTGACTGCGGCAGCAATTTCGGCTGCTTGGTCTCTGCCAACGCCTGGCCCACTTGCTGCTGAAGGTCCTTGCGCTCATCAAGCAGCTGACGGATCTCCTGGGCAACAGAGCGCAACTTCTGACGAAACTTTCCTTCATAAATCCCTGGAAGCTCATTCAGCAGTCGCTGGTATTGCTCAAGCTCAGCATGAGCCTCTGCAACTTGAGACTCCAAAGCACCTAGACGGGCAGTCTGTTCATCAACAGGATCTTGCCCTGAAGGCACAAAGCCAGGACGATCAGAAGGCTGCATAGACATCAGCCCTAACAATCAGAACCAGAAAAATTAGCAAGTATCAAGATTAATTGCCACCTGCTCCATTTATTGCCCCGAAGAATTCACGCCCGGCAGCGGTTCCCGGTTGATAGCCGTAGCCATACACGCCACCCTGGTCATCATTAATTATTCGCGGCGACACCATAATCACAAGTTCGCGCTTTTCCTTGCGTCCCGAGCTCTTTCTAAAGAATTGACCGATCAAAGGTATGTCACCAAGAATGGGCCACTTGCTAACTTCGGTTCTATCAAAATCAGAAATAACACCAGTCATTATTAGTGTCTGACCATCACGTACGCGTAAAGCACCAGTATCAAGACTGCGAATACTAAGGATATTTAGGTTAGATCCACAGCCCTGGGGAGCATTTTCTTGATCAGTAACCGCGGAAACGCTTGGCGACAAAACAAACGTCACAAATCCATTGTCGTCAATTTTCTCCACCCTGGCACCTAAAACAAGTCCAGCCGTGGACAATTCCGGAGTACATACTACGTTGCCACCCTGAGATGGTGTCTCTGTGCTGTATCCCGTAACCACATTGGTACCAACTCGAACAACTCCCTCATTGGCACGCCTCCTGCCAACAGCACTATCTAATCCAATGTTTGTGATGCCTTGACTAGCACTTTGAGAAGAGCCAGTAGACGATGCCGTTTCGGATCCCTCTCTCAACAACGAGGTATTTTCCTGAAGAATTAAAGTAGGGCTGGCAAGCAGCTTGGTAGAACCTGAAACAATCTGAGCTCGCACAAAGTCAAAGAACTGATCACTTGGAAAATTAACACCAGGATTTAGCCGAACACCATTGACCAAACTGCCACCCTGGGAAACCGCACCATTCAGAGTTGCGGAAGCAGATGTCTGAAGACCAGGCAAATTAGTTCCTTCAGTGGTTACCGTTCCCGGCGTGGTTCCATCACTCGGCTTAAGCTCAACAGTCAGATCATTAGGCACACCGCGCCTAAAGTCATTGGAAGTTGGAGGGAGATTGCGGCCAAAAGCTCCCAAGAGCTGACCGCTATCATTGACTATAAAATTATTGCCCCATCTAACAGCAAAGGAATTATCTATTTCTGACACATTGTCGAGATTAACATCAAGAATTCGCACACTCAATGCAACCTGGCGCTGGCGAAGATCAAGCTGCTTAAGATACTGCTCGGCGACCGAAACAATAACAGGATCGCCAACTAGAGTAATCGTCCCAAGGCGAGTATCGGTTGTAGCCCTGAGGCCGAGCAAGGGACCACTGGAAGCGCCATAGGCCTCTACGTTAGTAATTGAGCTTGATTGTGTTGTAGCCGAATTGGGTGCCCCACTAGGCTGATTCAAATCACCACCCTGAGTTACCGAGGTAGTAATCGTGTTGGTCTTGGTAACTGTTGCACCCAAGTTGGCGAGGTAATCAGCAGCAGCATTCGGGCCCACCTGATTTAGGCGATAAACCTTCGATAACTGTGGCCCAAAGGTTTTGGATAAGGCTTTCGGACCGGCAAGGATCATGTTGCCCTCACGCCTTCCTTGCAAACCAGCTGCCAGCAAAGCAGTATTGAAAGCACGCCCAAAGCTTTCACCACGAAATGCCAGAGATATTCGAGTTGACCCCGCATCAACACCTCCGGCTCCCCCAGTGGAATTAGCCGCATCAGCCTCTGCCACGTAGGCAAAGCCATACCCTCCCACCTGTGCAAGAGCCATCAAGGCATCTTTGGCCGGAGCATTCTTGAGGGTCATGGTGACGGCAGGGCCACTTAAATTCAAATAGCCAGGATTGCGCAGTGTCATCGACCCCACGGCCATATCTCCGAGGGGGGGCGCCACTGCCCGAGGCTGAAGCGGCGGCGCAAAGCTGGCCTGAGGGATATAGCCAGGCTGCTGAGCATTGAAACGAGCTACAGGAAGAGATACCTGGGCCGAGGCTGGGAAGCTGATGATCAAGCTGACTCCATCACCACTCACTACAGGCCGACCCAATGGGGCTCCCGCCACGGGGGTGACACCAACTCGGTAGCTACTGCCGGATCCGTCCAGCGTGATGGCCTGAAAACCCAGCTCGGGCAAAGACAGCCGCTGGGGGCCAACCCTTAGGCCCGAAGGGGTTGCTGTTGTGAGCAAACCCTGCCAGCCATTGGCACCACTGGATTGCTGCAGCTGCGGTGCCAGACCAGCACCTTCAATCACTACTTCAACCGAATCTCTTAGGCGTCGCACCTTTAGCTGCAAAGGCCCGGCAGTCGACACCGCAGGAGCATTAGCACTGGGCGCTCCGGCCGCACTGCTAATACCACTAGAGGAACGAGGGGCTGCCTGAACCGCGGCTTCAGCCAGGGCAATTGCTGGGAGCACTGTGGCCAAGGTCGCCGATGCCAATCGATACCGGAGAGGGCTTGCCAACTGGACCAATGCTACTCAAATTTAATCTTAGCGAAAATACTTCCGAAAAGCCAGGAGCCAATTAGTCAATCAGGACTTTTTAGGAATTGGCTGAGCTATCTTGCTGTCAGTAGCTTGATAAGAAGTCAGCATTAATTTGACCTCGGTTTTCGCCGCCACTGGGCCACTACCTGGAACAGCAGTCCCGGCCGGTGGTGCAGCCTGAGCCCCAGACTTAGCTGGATCAACCACAGCCAAAGACAAGCTGCTCTGGCTCACAAGCACACTCAGCTTTTCAATAGCTCTCATAAATGCCAGTAGGCTTGGATAACTACCGCGAGCGGTGAGCAACACCTTCTGCTCCTTCAGCCCAGCCGCTTCCATAGCAGAAGCTGGCGGAGGCGGAGCCTGTTCACCCTTCTTCGCTTCTACAGCGGGCACAGGTGCTGGCGCCGCCACTGGCTCATAGAGATCAAGCTGAACTCCGTGGCGCGCAGCTTCCGCGTCCAGCTGGGCAAGAAAGGTAGCAAATTCGCCACTGCCCTGGATTAATTGCAGCACCTGAAGCTGCTTACGCTCCGCCGCACTCTGGTCCTCGGAAGTTTTGGCAATCTGAGATCTGAGCAGGGGGATTTGTGCCTTGAATTCCTCCAATTGGGCCAAACGCTCACTGCTGGTTTGGAGGCGCAACCACTGAGGTAATACCCCAAAGCCAATAATCAACGCAGCAACTACCGCACCAATACCAATCGGCACACCCAACAGCAAACGCTGCTGCAACTTGGTGGCATTAGGGCTAGCAACATCTTGAAGATTAGTCATCAGAGCAGGCCCTCCTTTTGCAGCAGATCCAGGCGTCGCACCAAACCCTCAGAGCCCAGCTGGATGAGGATTTGTTTTTCCGCTAACGGACTAATCGGTGGGCGGAAGTTTACCTGGATCTCAAAATTGACCGGTGCTACTACTGCTTGAGCCTGGGGTGTGCTGGCCGCACCCGCTTCGCGGGAGGCCTTCACCAAAGTGATCGCATTGGGATCAAGCAAAGGCGAACGCTTCAGCTGCAGCTGCAGCGCATTGATACGTGCAAAAGCCTGGGGATCACGCGATAGACCCTTGAGGCGATAGCCAGTGCCTTCTTCAGCAGCACTAGTGAGCTGGATTCCCGCAGGCACCCTCATTTGCAGATCGCGCAGCACCGCTGAACCGGATCGCACTGACAGCAAGCCCTTAACCAAATCCTGATTGGCCTTTGCCACCCCATTGAGCTTGGTTCTGCTGGCGTTCAGCTGGGTTTCAAACAACTGCACCTCCGCTTCCACGGTGCCTAGGCCCTCGATCGCCGAGCTCACCATCAAGGCTCTCAAAAACACCAATACCGCCACGACAAGGGAAACGCCAACCAGTGCCGCACCAATCACCACACCCTGGACAAGCCAGCGGCGCCCCTGGATGGAGGCATCAGCTGGTTCGGGCAGATTCAGCTCCTGGCGTTTTTCACGCAGCAGATCAAACTGGGAGGCCATCGATGGGGAGCTCATTGGGCCAACTCCAGGCCGGCAAGTCCCTGCAGCACAAGGGATCCAAAGCCATCACACTCGAGCAGCTCGGCCTCCAGTCCTAGGGCCTGTTCCAAGCCTTCCAGATCCGGCATTGATTCGGTGAGCAGCAGCCTCACGGGTGCTTCGGGTGCATGGTGGCTGCGATAAAAATCCAGGCTCTGCTGCAGGGCTGGTAACAAATCCGGCATAGCCCCAGGCAGCAGCCGCTCAAATTCAGGCACACCCTGGCGCCAGAGGGTTAGTACCGTCTGCTCATCAAGCGGCTGCAACAGGGCTACCAGGGTGGAGGCAGGTGTAGCTATTAGTTCATCGCTAAGGGCTCCCATTAAGCACACCTGAGCCGGCAGCAGATGTTGCAGGGTGCCGCCAGCTATTGCAAACACCTCCACCCAGGCCTCCACCACCGAGCGAGCTGCGGCCACCACCAGGGAGCTGGCAGTATTTCCAGGTAGGGGCTGCACATCGACGTAAGCATCATCCAACGCAAACGGCAGCCCCAGATCCGGGTTCAGATCGCGTAGCTCATCGATCGAATCCACGGGATGCTGCGCGCTAGCCCATTCGACCACCCGCCAATGGGCCGCCTGGCGGGGCAGGGACACCACCAGCTGGGAATCAATCCCACCGTGCTCGAGCAGCAGATCACCGATGAAGTCGCCCACGGCATCCGCGAGCTGGGGCACCCCATTACGGCAGGTGCGCGCCGGTATCGGCGCCGACCAGGCTGGCTCAACTGGCTGGCCCCGTTTAACGGACTGGCCAAGCACCAAGTGCTCGGACAAATCCACCATCACCAGTTTGGGAAATAGCTGGGCACGGAGGGGCTGCCAAGTGTTTTGGAGTCCCGCTAGTACCAAGGTGCAAACCCATTCGCTATAGCAACTTACCGAACATTCAGCGCCAAGGCAGACTTGTGCCCACAGCTGCGCTGATATGGCTCAGGCCATGACGATCCAGCTGGGACGCCAGACCTTCCAAAATCTGCGGCACCAGCGCCGGCCCGCCGTAGATCCAGCCGGTATAGAGCTGCACCAGCGAGGCCCCCGCGGTGATCCGCTCCCAGGCGCTCTCGGCCGAATCGATCCCGCCGACGCCAATCAGGGGCAAGGCTGGACCCGCCGTGGCCCGCAGCCGACGCAGCACCTCAAGGGCCCTGCCCCGTAGGGGCACTCCGCTGAGGCCGCCGGCCTCCTCGGCCAATGTGCGGCCCGTCTGCACCAGGCGCCGCTGCTCCAGGCCAAGGCGATGCAGACTGGTATTAACGGCGATTACGCCGGCCAGGCCCTCCTCGTAGGCCATGCGGGCGATGGCATCAATGGCGTCGTCCTCCAGATCCGGCGCGATCTTCACCAGCAGCGGCGGGCAGGCCGGCAAGCGCCGCAGCCGCTCCACCAGGCGCCGCAACAGGGTTTCCTCCTGCAGCTCCCGCAGGCCCGGCGTGTTGGGCGAGCTCACATTGATCACCGCATAGTCGGCCAGGGGGGCGAGTAGCTCCAGGGAGGAGGCGTAGTCGTCGGGGGCCAGCTCCAGGGAGGTGATCTTGGATTTGCCCAGGTTGATACCCAGCACCGCCGGGCGCTGGCCCGGTGCCGGCAGCTGCTGACGCTCCAGGGTGCGGCGCAACACCTGGGCGCCGCCGTTGTTGAAACCCATGCGGTTGAGGGCCGCCCGCTCGGCCGCCAGCCGGAACAGCCGCGGCTTGGGATTGCCCGGCTGGCCATGCCAGGTGACCGTGCCCAACTCGGCAAAGCCAAAACCAAACAAATGCCAGATCCCTGCTGCTACACCGTTTTTATCAAATCCGGCCGCCAAGCCCACCGGGTTAGAGAAGCGGCAACCAAACAGGGTTTGCTCCAGCCGTGGATCGGGGCGCTGCAGCTCAGCGGCCAAACCTGCCAGGGCACCACTCACGAAGGGCCACTGGCGCCGCAAAGAGGCCTGGGCCAGGGCCGTGAGGGTGAGCTGGCTGAGCTGCTCAGCGTCAGCGCCGTCATCACGGCCCAGCAGCGGACCCACCAGCCGCCCATACAAGGCGTCTGTACTGGTACTGACCGTGCTGGTGCGAACCGTGCCGGTGCCAGCCCTGCTCGATGAGCCTGAATCCACCATCAGCCGCCGCCTACTCCCGCGCGCCCAATCCTCCCTCGTCCCGTTGCAAACGCCAGCGCCCTCCCGCCAGGGGCAACACCTGCCAGTCGCGCCAGCGCCAGGGGCCACTGCGGCGCTCCAGTTGCTGCAAGGGCTGCTCCACCAGCTGGGCCAGCTCCACCAAGCTGAGGCCGTAGCCCTGGCCAGCGAAGCGATCGGCCAGCTCAAGGCGGCTCAACAGCTGCTGCAGGCCAGCAGGCGCAGGGTCGGCAATCGCTGGGCCAGGGGCGGCGGTTTTAGCGCTGGGAATATCGGCAGGAATATCGGCAGGAACATCGGCTTCGATCCGGGCAGTGGCGATCACCTCGCCAGCCGCCATGGCCGGCATCTGACCCTTGGAAAAGGCCACGGCGATCGCATCACAGCGGTCGTTGTCTGGATCACCGCTGTGACCCTTGACGTGCACCAGGGACACCCCCTCAAGCCTGGCCTGGTCTAGCTGCTCCCATAGATCCCGATTGAGCACCGCCCCGCCGGAGGCCGTGCGCCAGCCCTTGCGCTTCCAGCCCTGGATCCACTTGCTGAAACCATCGATCAGGTAGCGGCTATCGGTGCGGATGCTGAGCTGGTCCGGACGGGGCAGCTCCTTGATGGCCTCCAGCAAGGCCAGCGCTGCGGTGAGCTCCATGCGGTTGTTGGTGGTAGCCCGATCGGCGCCGCCCATCTCATGCACCGAGCCATCCTCGAAGCGCAGCAAGGCGCCCCAGCCGCCTGGACCCGGATTGCCACTGCAAGCACCATCACAGGCCGCAGCCACCACTTTCACCGGCTTAGCCGCCACTGGACAACCCCCGAAAATTCGCTAGAGAACCCATCTGCCCGCTTGCTGCGCCCCGCCATGGACCCATCCAAACCGGGCCTGACCAGAAGCCAGGCAGAGCGCCGAACCTACCGTCCCTGGCGCAACGCCCTGCTGGCAGGTGCGGCCCTGGCCGCCCTCACCCCCTGGGCAGAGGCCGCCAACCTGTTCAATAGCCGGCCGCTCGATGCCAGCCGCTTCGCCGTGCTGGCGCGGCCCCTGGGGCGCAACGACTGGAACCTGCTGGTGCTTGAGCAGATCCAACCCCAGCCCCGCTGCTGGGAGGAGCGCCCCGACGGCCTGATCGACCCGGCCCTCAACCGCTTCAACTACACCGGCATCTGCAGCCGCTATCTCGACAGCAACGGCTACTCCCTGCGCATCGGCGATCAGGATCTGGCCAGTCGCTACCGGCTGCAGCTGCGCCAGAGCGGCAACGAACTGCAACTGCAGGCCAGCACCCCCAGCGATCCCACCACCCTGGTGGTTGCCCGCGCCAAGGTGCCCCTGCGGGATCGAGATGGGTTTGTAGCCCTGAAGCTCGAAGCCGGCTGGGACCTGCAACGCCGCAGCTTTGGCGAGCAGACCCTGAATCACCTGTACTTCGCCAACGCCGCACCCCTGCCCCAGCTACTAGCCGCAGCCAGCGGGATCTCCCAACCCCCAGCCAGGCCTGGAGCCCAGCTCGGCCTGCGTCCGCCGGTTGCCCCCCCGAACCTGCTGGCCCAGGGGACGGGCCAGGGCCCTATTCGCTTGCCAGTGATCCCCTTCCGCGATTGAAGCCCGGGTGCCAGTTGCCGGAGAGTCCCAGTCCAGCTAGCCGATCCCAAAGCCTGCCATTAAGTTTCTGGGGTGTGAGGAGTGGGAACGCTCTTCCGGGGTCGAAACGAGGACAGACTCCCAGAATCGTTCCAACTCAGAGCCCTGCCTTCGGCGGGGCTTTTTTATTGGTCACCTCTTTTTGTTGGTCCCTTCTTTTTATTAGTTACTGCATCAAAAAACCGGCCCTGAAGGGGCCGGTCTGATGGCAACGAATGACGTTGGCAGAAAGGTGATAGGGCCCCGCAGGGCCCCAGCGATCACTTGATCGAAACCTTGCCGCCGACTTCTTCCACAGCTTTTTTGATGGATTCGGCTTCGCCTTTGGCGATGCCTTCCTTGATGGCGCAGGGAGCGCTTTCCACCAGGGCCTTGGCTTCGCCCAGGCCGAGGCCGGTGACTTCGCGGACGGCCTTGAGGACCTTGATCTTGGCAGTGGCGTCAAAGCTGTCGAGCATGACGTCGAATTCGGTCTGCTCCTCGACGGCTTCAGCGGCAGCAGCGGGAGCTGCGGCCATCATGACGCCCGCGGAAGCGGCGGCGGATACACCAAAAGCCTCTTCAATCTGCTTGACGAGCTCGGAAGCTTCAAGCAGGGAAAGAGTCTTCAGTGACTCGAGAATTTGGTCGGTTGTAGCGGACATGGTTGAGAATCAGCAACAGATCTGTTTGTGAACAGTCGGATCGGGGGAGCTCAGCTTTCGCCTTCGGCGTGCTGTTTGAGCGCCCGGGCAAGACCGGACGGAACCTCGTTGATACCCACGGCCAACTTGGTAGCCACGGCATTAATCGCACCTGCGATCTGGGCCATGAGCACCTCCTTGGAGGGCAGATCTCCGATGGCCTTGATGTCTTTTTCGGAGAGGAGTTTGCCTTCGAAAAGGCCACCCTTCACCTCAGACTTCTTCGTGTCCTTCTGGAAGGACTGCACGGCCTTCACCGCACCACCCACATCGCCCTTAACAAGGACGAAAGCGTTGGAGCCGGTGAGCAGAGAATCGAGATTCGCCCAGGCGGTATTTCCATCAATGGCGCGGCGCATCAAGGTGTTTTTGGTCACCTTGCACACCCCCTTGCTGGCCTGCAGACGAATCCGCAGATCAGACATCTCCTTGATGGACAAGCCCTTGAAATCAAGGACAAGCGCCATTTCGGCCTCGCCGAGGAGCCCCTTGAGCTCATCGACGATCTGTTGCTTGCTCTCCAGCGTGCGGCCCATAGGAAAGGAACGGATCAGGGGAACAAGCCGGGAACGCAGCCCGGGACGTTGACTTTTCCCAAGGGAAAGGTCAACTCGAGGCCGCTGCACGCTCCACAACCCTTCCGGACGAATCCTTCCTGGTGCCAAACCTGTCGCGATCACCTCGGCAGGACTTATGGACCGAAATCCACCTGCTGTCTGGGGTAGGGCGCGTGCCCTTCTGGACAAAGCCAGAGGTCCACACTACACACTGCCCACACCCGAGCCCAGCCATGCCTGCCTCTCGCCGCCGCGGCGCCAAGCTGCTGCTCAGCTTGGTGATGCCCTTGGTGGTCGGCCTGGCAATTCCAGCTGGAGCGGCCCCCACCTGGACCGTAGGCACCGATCCCACCTATGCCCCCTTCGGCATGACTGATGGCGCCAGCGGCGAGCTGCGGGGCTTCGATATCGAACTGATCGAAGCGATCGCCAAGCGCACTGGCCAGCGGCTAAAGCTCACAGCTCTGCCCTTCGATGGCCTGATACCTGCCCTGCAAGCGGGCAACCTCGACCTGGCGATCAGCGCCATGACGATCACCGCAGAGCGGGCCGAAACCGTCGACTTTTCGCGCCCCTATTTTGCCGCTGGCTTGGGCATAGTTGTGCGGCGAGGCACCCGGGGCATCGCCAACCTCAAAGATCTAGAAGGACGCACGATCGCCGTTCAGATCGGTTCCACGGGTGCAAAGGCCATGGCAGCCGTGCCGGGAGCCAAGCTCAGCACCTTTGATTCAGGTCCTCTTGCCCTGCAGGAGCTTCTGAACGGCCACGTGGAGGCCTACGTAAATGACCTGCCTGCCACCCTTTACGCGATCGAAACCGCTGGCCTCGATGGCATCGAGATCGCCGGCAAGCCCCTCACTAGCGACTTCTACGGCATCGCCTTCCCCAAGGGCTCTGGCCTGCGCGAAGCAGTAAACAAGGGGCTGGGCCAGGTACTGGCCGATGGCAGCTACGCCCGGATCTATGAGCGTTGGTTTGGGCAGAGCCCGCCAGCTCTACCCCAGCGAGCCCCTGCTCTCGATAGCCGCAGCGATAGCGCCGGACTTGACGGGGTGCAGTTGCTGCGCAATTTGATCCGCGGTGCGGGCGTGACCCTGGCGCTAACCCTCTGCTCCTTCGGCCTAGGCCTGATCGGAGCTGGCCTGGTAGCTGCGGGGCTACTGGGGGCCAACCCAGTAATGCAGCGCTGCTGCCGCATCTACGTCGACTTCTTTCGCGGCACGCCAATTTTGGTGCAGCTGTTCGTGATTTACTTCGGCGTGCCTGCCCTAGCCCGCCAAATGGGACTAGAGCTGCAACTAGATCGCTTCGCTGCCGCAGTGCTCGCCCTAGGGCTAAACGGCGCTGCCTACCTGGCAGAAACCCTACGAGCAGGAATTATTTCCATTGACCGGGGCCAATGGGAGGCTTCAAGGGCCCTGGGTCTCAAGCCCCTAACGGCGCTGCAGCTAGTGATCATGCCCCAGGCCCTGCAGCGGGTGCTGCCCTCCTTAGCCAATGAGTTCATCACGCTGATTAAGGACACCAGCCTGGCGGCGGTGATCGGCTTCGACGAACTTTTCCGCCAAGGGCAGCTGGTGGTGGCCACCAGCTACCGGGCGTTTGAGGTTTACCTAGCGGTGGCCTTGGTTTACCTAGTGATGACCACCACGGCCTCGCTGCTGTTCAAGCAGCTGGAGCGGCGACTCAGCCTTCCTGCTTGAGGTCCTGCAGGGCCGAGAAGTCAACTTCCACCGAGGGGCCCATGGTGGAGGTCACATAGAGGCTCCTCCAATAGCGGCCTTTGGCACCGCTGGGCTTATTGCGATCGATGGTCTCCTGCAGGGCCTTGAGGTTCTCGAGCAATTTGGCTGGAGTGAAGCTGGCCTTGCCAAAGCGCACGTGCACGATGCCGCTGCGGTCGGCGCGGAACTCAAGTTTGCCGGCCTTGAACTCGTTGATGGCGCCAGCCAGATCGGTGGTGACGGTGCCGGCCTTGGGGTTGGGCATCAGGCCGCGGGGACCTAGCACCCGGCCAAGCTTGGCCACCTTGGGCATCATGTCCGGGGTGGCGATCAACAAATCGAAGTTCATCTCGCCCTTGGCGATCTGATCCACCAGATCGTCGTCGCCAGCGAGGTCGGCGCCGGCAGCCTTGGCGGCGGCCACAGCTTCACCGCGGGCGATCACGGCAATGCGGATCGACTGGCCGGTGCCGTTGGGCAGGGCCACGGTGGTGCGCAGCTGCTGGTCGGTGTACTTGGGATCGATCCCGAGGCGCACGTGGGCCTCCAGGGTTTCGTCAAACTTGGCGTTGGCGTTGGTCTGAACCAGCTCAATGGCCTCGAGGGGGCCGTAGCTGCGGTCTTCGACCTTGGCGCTGAGCGCTAAGAAGCGCTTAGAGATTTTCGGCATGGTGGTGATGGGGTACGGGCGATTCAGGGCGTGGCTGTTGAGCAGATGAACTGGTCAAGGCTGCCTGGATCTCCCCCGAATAAGGGGTGGAATTAATCGTTAACGGCGACGCCCATGTTGCGGGCGGTGCCTTCGATGATGCGCATGGCCGATTCAACGCTGGTGCAGTTGAGGTCGGGCAGCTTGGTTTTGGCGATCTCCTCGAGCTGGGCGCGGCTGATGGCACCCACCGAACCCTTGGCAGAGGTGGCGGCACCCTTCTCGATACCGGCTGCTTTGGAGATCAGCACGGAAGCGGGAGGGGTCTTGGTGATGAAGGTGAAGCTGCGGTCTTCAAAGACCGAAATTTCAACCGGGATCACATATCCAGCCTTCTCCTGCGTCCGAGCGTTGTACTCCTTGCAGAACGCCATGATGTTGACGCCGTGCTGACCGAGGGCAGGGCCCACCGGCGGCGCGGGGTTGGCTTTGCCGGCCTGGAGGGCCAGCTTGATAACGGCAACGACTTTCTTGGCCATCGTCTAAGGCTACGGGGCGAATCTGCGGATCACCCCCATCGCCGGGGATGTGAACTGAAACGGCCGCCCTCCGCAGGGAGACGGCCGCTGAGCGGGGCCGAAACCTAGCTCTGCTTGCTGATCTGGGAAAACTCGAGCTCCACCGGGGTTTCCCGGCCAAAGATCGAGAGCAGGGCCTTGAGCTTGTTGCGCTCGCCGGAAACCTCGATCACCTCGCCCTGGAAATCCTTGAAAGGACCAGCCGTGACCAGGATCTGATCGCCTTCGGCGAGATCCACCTTGACGACTGCCTTCTTTTCTGCGGCTCGCTTAAAGATGCGATCCACTTCCGTGCGGCTGAGCGGCCTGGGCTTGATGTGGCCGCGGGCCTTGGCCGTTGCGCGCCGCTCCTCTGCCCCCACGAAATTGATCACGTTGGGGGTGCTGCGCACCGCCATCATGGTGTCTTCGTCGAGCACCATTCGCACCAGCACATAGCCGGGAAATACCTTTTCCTCCGTGCTCTGGCGCGAGCCATCCTTCTTCAGCTTCATCCCCGGGGTCTGGGGGATCTCGATCTCGAGGATCCGGTTGTCGACGCCCAAGGTGACGGCCCGCTGCTCGAGCGTGGCCTTCACCTTCTTCTCGCAGCTGGAGGCCACCTGCACCGCATACCAGCGGGCCACCTGCATCTTCTCCACCGGCGCCGGTGCTTCCAGTACTTGGGGCACCAGCTCGAGCTCTTCTGCCGCAAGCTCGAGCTCTTCGGCCGCAAGCTCAGTGGCTTCGATTTGGCTGTCGGTCAGGGACTCGGACACGGGGCTCAGGAAAGAAACGGGATCAACGGACGGGGGATCGACTACGGATCGGCTCAACGGAACACCTGATTGGCCCCCCAGCCATAAAAACGATCGATGGCGGCGATCGCTGCCGCCGAGAGACTCACCATCAAGATCACGGCCACCGATTCGCTAAACAGCTGCTGACGGCTGGGCCAAACGACTTTGCGGAGTTCCGCCAGGGTGGCGGCAGCAAAGCCATCAGGCACCGCCGAGGCAGCGGCAGGCGAGATGGACGCATCGGGGCTGGGTTCTGCCTCTTTGGAGTCGGGAGTTTGGGGGGTTGGGTCCACTGGCGCTCGCGCACGGGGGCGTCCGCGCGTACCGGCAAACGAACACCCTAGCCGAGGGGCACAAAGGTCAAGGGATTGCCCGGCTCAACACGCACGCCCCGTGCGCCACTGAAGCGCTCGGCCAGCAGCTCGGTAGCCAGGGGATTTTCCAGCTGGCGCCGCAGCACCCGCCGCAGGGGCCGGGCGCCGTATTCGGGCTCGTAACCCTGCTCAGCCAGGGCCTGCACCACCGGCTCCGGCACCTCCAGCTCCAGGTGCTGCTCAGCCAGCAGCCGGGCCAGCTCGGCCAGTTGCAGGCGCACGATGCGCTGCAGGTCGGCTGGACCAAGGGGGCGGAAGCGGATCACCTCGTCAATGCGATTAAGGAATTCCGGCCGAAACTGGCTGGCTAATGCCTGGTCTATTTGCTGGTCGAGCCAGGTCTGCTGATCGAGCCAGGCCTGCTGGTCAGGCTCCAAACCCGCCTCCCGTGCCGCCTTTGCACTGTCGAGGATGGCGCGGCTGGCCAGGTTGCTGGTCATGATCACCACCGTGTGGCGGAAGTCCACGGTGCGGCCCTGGGAATCGGTGAGGCGGCCGTCGTCGAGCACCTGCAGCAGCAAATTGAACACCTCCGGGTGGGCCTTCTCCACCTCATCAAGCAACAGCACCGCGTAGGGCCGGCGCCGCACCGCCTCGGTGAGCTGGCCGCCCTCCTCATAGCCCACATAGCCAGGGGGTGCACCCACCAGCCGGGCCACGGCGTTGCGCTCCATGAATTCGCTCATGTCGAGACGCACCAGGGCGTCGTCCTCGTCGAACAGCGCCGCCGCCAGAGCCTTAGCCAGCTCGGTTTTGCCCACGCCGGTGGGGCCCAGAAATAAAAACGAACCCACCGGCCGCGTTGGCGACTGCATACCAGCCCGAGCGCGGCGGATCGCCGCGGCCACCGCCGCCACCGCCTCTAGCTGGCCAACCACCCGCTCGCCCAAGAGTTGCTCCAGCTCCAGCAATTTCTGGCGCTCCCCCGCCAGCAGGCGCTGCACCGGAATGCCGGTCCAGCGGGCCACCACATCGGCGATGTCGCCCTCCTCCACCTGTTCACGCAGGATCGTCTCCCCCTTCAGTTCGGCCTCAAGGGTTTCGCGGCGCTGCTGCAAGCCATTGAGCTGGTCGTGCTGCAACCGGGCTGCTTCCTCATAGTCACCCTCCCGCTCGGCCTCGGTAATGGCGTGGCGTAGGTCTTCGTCTTGCTGCAACAGCTCCCGCAGCTCCGCCAGTCGCTCCCGCTCCGCCTGCCAGCGCTGCTGCAACGCCTGCAGGGCCTCGGTGGCGCGGCGGCGCTGCTCCTGCAACTGCAGCCGCTCCTCCAGCGGCGCCGCCTCAGCCGAGAGCAGGGCCAGCTCCACCCGGCGCAGCTCGGCCTCGGCAGCTTCCACCAGCTGGGGCTTGGAGGTGACCTCCATGCGCAACTGGGCGGCGGCCTCATCCACCAGATCAATGGCCGAATCGGGCAAACAACGATCGGTGATGTAGCGGTCGGCCAGGCGAGTTGCCGCCACCAAAGCCTGGTCGGTGATGGCCACGCCGTGGTGCAACTCGTAGCGCTCCTTTAGGCCCCGCAGAATTTCCACACTGGTGTCGAGGCCTGGCTCCTTGATCAGCACCTGCTGGAAGCGGCGCTCCAGGCCCGGATCCTTCTCGATGCTGCGGCGGTAGTCCTCGGCGGTGGTGGCGCCGATGCAGCGCAGATAGCCCTGAGCCAGGGCTGGCTTGAGCACGCTGCCGGCGTCGGCGTTGGAGCGATCGCCGCTCACCACCGTATGCAGCTCGTCGATAAACAGCACTACCCCGGCTGCCCCAGGAACGGCATCGGCGTCGTGCACCTCCTTGAGCACGGTCCGCAGGCGCTCCTCAAACTGGCCGCGAAACTTGGCTCCTGCGATCAAGGCGCCCAAATCCAGGGCCACCAGCCGCAGACCCTGGAGCGAGTCGGGCACTTCACCGGCCACGATCCGCTGGGCCAGCAGCTCGGCCACGGCGGTCTTGCCGACGCCGGGCTCCCCAATCAGCACCGGGTTGTTCTTGCTGCGGCGTGAGAGCACCTGAATCAGGCGTCGCATCTCCAAGTCGCGGCCGATCACCGGGTCGAGTTCGCCGGCCCGGGCCGCTGCAGTGAGGTCCCGGCCATAGCGCTCCAGGGCGCTGGGCTCGGGCGGCTCCTGCTCCAGTGGGGCGACAGCCTGTGGGGCTGCAAGCGGGGCCGCGGCCACCGGCGCAAGCGGAGACGGGCCCGCGTCGATCCAGGCATCCGGGGGGGGAGCTGGCGCCTGCGGGGAAGCAGGAGCCGGTGGGGCTGGGCTGGCAGGGGAGCCAGGCCGAAACTGGCGTTGCAGCAAGTCTTCGCTGAGCCCCTCAGCCGCCAGCAACGACGCCCCGATCCGGGGATCGCGCACCAAAGCGACCAGCAGGTGGGATACGTCTAAAAGAGAGTCCCCCCAGGCGGCCCGGCAGCGGTCCCCATCCTCGAGCAGATCCTCAAGGGCATCGCCGATGTACAGCTCACCGCCGGCGCTGCCGGGTTGGTCGACGCAGAAACTCTCGAGCTGATCGAGCAGGCGATCGGGCTCAAGCGGCAGGGGATCCAGCCAGCGCCCGAAGCGTCTTTCCAGCAGCAGGGTCTGCAGCAGGTGCTCCACATCCATGGCGCCATGGCGCCAACGGCGAGCCGTGTCCTGGGAGGCCAAGAGCAACTCCCAGGCGTCTTCGCTGAAGCGATCTGGTTCGCTGGTGAGGCTTGGGGGCATGGGCTTAGCGGTCAGCCGCGGGAGGAGAGCTGGATTAGTTCCACCTTGTAGCCATCAGGATCTTCCACAAAGGCGATCACCGTGTTGCCGTGCTTCATCGGACCGGGTTCGCGCACCACCTTGCCGCCCTTAGCCCGGATTGCATCGCAAACCGACTGGATGTCCTCCACTCCTAGGGCGATGTGGCCATAGCCCGCACCAAGGTCGTAGTGACTGGTGTCCCAGTTGTGAGTTAGCTCCAGCACGGTGGTGTCCCGCTCCTCGCCGTAACCCACAAAGGCGAGGGTGAAACGGCCTGAGGGATAGTCCTTGCGGCGCAGCATCCGCATCCCCAACACCTCCGTATAAAAGGTGAGGGAGCGCTCCAGATCGCCAACCCGGAGCATGGTGTGCAGCATGCGCATCAGCGGATCAGGCCAGGCATCAACCTGGGCACAACAAATTCCATTGTGGCGAGCAACTGTGGCGAGCAACCCCAAGGGCGGTACCCATCAGCACAAATGGATGGGTGGGGGTGACCCATAGGATCTCGACAGAGAGCGCCAATGGCACTTCAACGTGATCGATTCCCTCGACCTTGTTATTGACACCGTGGTGGCACGGGAGGTGTTGGATTCCCGCGGCACACCCACGGTGGAGGCCGAGGTGCTGCTGGAGGGAGGCGCCAGCGGCCGGGCGATTGTGCCGAGTGGCGCTAGCACCGGTGCCCATGAGGCCCATGAGCTGCGCGATGGCGGCAGCCGTTACTTCGGCAAGGGCGTCACCCAAGCCGTCAACAACATCGAAGAGCGAATCGCCCCGGCCCTTTGTGGCCTCAGCGCCCTTGACCAAAGCGCCGTGGACGGTGCCATGGCCGAACTCGACGGCAGTGATAACAAGTCCAGCCTCGGTGCCAACGCCGTGTTGGCCGTGAGCCTGGCCACCGCCCGGGCAGCCGCCAACGGCGTCGGCCTGCCCCTCTACCGCTACCTAGGCGGCCCGCTGGCCAACCTGTTGCCGGTGCCGCTGATGAATGTGATCAACGGCGGCGCCCACGCCTCCAACAACATGGATTTTCAGGAATTCATGTTGGTGCCCCATGGCGCCAGCAGCTTCCGCGAAGCCCTGCGAATGGGCGCAGAGGTGTTCCACACCCTCAAGGGTTTGCTGAACAGCCAGGGCCTCTCAACCGCCGTTGGCGATGAGGGCGGCTTTGCTCCCGACCTGGCCAGCAATGACGCCGCCGGAGAACTGCTGGTGCAAGCAATCGAGAAGGCAGGTTATCGGCCCGGCGACCAGATCTCCCTAGCTCTGGATGTGGCCAGCACCGAGTTTTTCAAAGATGGCCGCTACAACTTCGGCGGCGGAAGCTACAGCAGCGCCGAGATGGTGGACCAGTTAGCCCAGTTGGCCAGCCGGTTCCCGATCGTTTCAATTGAAGACGGCATCGCCGAAGACGACTGGGATGGTTGGGCCCTACTCACCGAGCGCCTTGGCAAAACGGTGCAGCTGGTGGGCGACGACCTGTTTGTGACCAACACCGCCCGGCTACAGCGGGGCATCGATCTTGGTGTCGCCAATTCAATTCTGATCAAAGTGAATCAGATCGGCTCGCTCACCGAAACCCTGCAGGCGATCGATCTAGCCGGCCGGGCTGGCTACACCAGTGTCATCAGCCACCGCTCCGGCGAAACCGAAGACACCACCATCGCCGACCTCGCCGTGGCAACCCGTGCCGGCCAGATCAAAACCGGATCCCTCAGTCGCTCCGATCGGGTGGCTAAATACAATCAACTGCTCCGGATTGAGGACGAACTCGGCAGCCAAGCGATATATGCCGGCGCTGAAGACCGGGGCCCCCGCGGCAAGGCCTGAGCTCAACCCCCTCTTTGCTCAGCGAGAAGTGGGCAATTGATCAATCCGGCCATCGCGCTTAAGCCGGCCCTGCAGCTTGACCCAGCTGAGCCCCACAGGCAGGCTGGCCAGCAGGGGAATGATTACTAAGGCGGGCCGAGCACTGACCGCCAGCAGGGCCGCCGCAACTGCCAAACCAGCTAGCAGCATGGACTGACCCGCAGCCTGCTGGGCCAGGGCCAAGCGCCGGAGCAGGCGATCAGTTTCGCCGGCGCGAATCTGCACCTGCAGGTCGCCCTGCTCGATGCGCGCCAGGCTGTCGTCTAATCGTTTGGGAATACCCAAGGCGCGGCTGCCCACCTCTGCCGCCTGGCGCGAGATTTCGTTGAAGAGGTCGTTTGCACTACCGCCAACACCAGAACCACTGCCACCGCTTGAAGTCATTAGGGGAAGTAGGTAGGGGCGGGCAATCGCCACCAAGCTAAAGCCGCTATCGAGGCTGCGGCCGACCCCCTCAAACGTGGAGAGGGCCCGCATCACAAAGATCAGCTCTGGGGGCAACCTGAAGGGCTGTCCGTAAACCAGGTCGTATAAGTCGCCCGACAGGCGCTCAAGCACATTGGCGGAAAAGGGGGGCGTCAGCGCCTCTTCCAGCATCACCCGCACCAGGCGCCGCACCGGGCCAGGATCAACACCAGGTGCAATCACACCCGCCTGCTGCAGCTCCTTGACCAAACCAGCTGCGTCTCGGCCAGCTGCGGCACGCACCATGCTGCCCAGGCGGCCCCGCAGGCGGCTGGAGAGCTGCCCCATCATGCCGAAGTCGTAGTAGATGAGGGCCCCATCGGCGGCAACGGCCAGGTTGCCGGGGTGGGGATCTGCGTGGAAAAAGCCAAACCGCACCAGCTGCTGCAGGTAGCTGGCGGCGCCCTTTTCCGCTACGGCGGCGGGCACGATTCCAGCCTCGATCAGGGCCTGGCGATCGGTGATCTTGATGCCAGGCACATAGTCGAGGCAAAGCACCCGGCGGGTACTCAATTCCCACACCACGGCTGGAATGCGGATGCCGGGATCGTCAAGAAACTGCTGGCGGAAGCGGGCCGCGTGCTCGGCCTCCAGCCGGAAGTCGAGCTCTCTGAGCAACACCCGCCGGCACTCCTGGGCAATGCCGATCCAGTCGCGGCCGCGGCCCCAGCGGGGATGGCGCTGCACCGCCGCAGCAACTTGTTGCATCACCTCAAGGTCGAGCCGGAAGGTGCGCTCCAAGCCAGGGCGCTGCACCTTGAACACCACCTGACGGCCGCTGCGCAGGCTGGCGCGGTGCACTTGGGCCAGGCTGGCCGAACCCAGCGGCTCGCTCTCCAGGTCAATTATCTCGGCGCAGCGCTCACCCAACTCCTGCTCCAGCAGGTCTTGCACCACCGCAAAGGGGAAGGCGGGAACCCGGTCCTGCAGGGTGGCTAGCTCCTCCACCAGTTCAGCGGGCAGCACGTCGGGACGGGCCGAAAGCAATTGGCCCAGCTTGATAAAGGCTGAGCCAAGCCCCAGGAATGCCTGGGTGAGCCAGCGGGCCCGGCGCCGCTGACGGCTCCGCTGCCGCTCTGGGGTGACACCACCGACATAGCTCCAGGCTTGGCCGTCCCACCACAGACCGAGCAGCAGGGCCAGGGCCAACCACCAGATGCGCAGCGGCCTAAGCAGGATCACGAATCCTGGTCCAGTCGGCGAGCCATGGCCGCCACCCGGGCGCGCAGGGCATCGATTTGATCCTGAATATCCACAGACGGTGCCGTGATGGCTACCTCCGGCTCGTCGTCCCTCTCGATCCGGGCAGCTTCTGCTTCCACTTCGTCCCAGAAAAGCTGAAACTCCTGACGCAGCCGCTCCGGAGCGTCCTGAGCCAGCAGAGCCAGATTGGCGGCCGCATCAACGAGGCCGCTGCCTAAGCGAGCCCCCAAGCGCTGCAAGGCAGCTTGGACAAGCGATTGCGGCGCACTCATTGGGGCCTGGCAGCAGGTGTGGACTGTGGCAGATCAGCGCTAGGCAAATCTGGAGGCGGCGGGGCATCCAGGCTGGGCGCGTCAGCGGGGACAGCCTGGGCTTCCGGTTCAGCCGCGGGCGAGGGCAACTCCTGAGGCGGCTCAGCTTCGCTGGCGGCGGGAGAGGCTGTATCGGGTTGCTGCTCTAACTGCAAAAGATCGGCGTCACCGCGGATGTCCTGGTTTTCAGCGCCAAACCGCAGCCGCAGGCTCTCCAGCGAGGTGCCCGGGAAGGGCCGCACCTCAAAGCCCTGACCAAGGCGCACCAGGGAAGGCAGCTGCAGGGCAAGCAGCCGCTGGGTGACGCCATAACCGAGGCCAAAGCAAAAGCCCACAAGCAATGGCACCTGCCATCGGGGGCGTTGCTGGGATGGCGGAGCTGCTGAAACCGAAGCCACTTGAGCCATAGGTGCCAAATCTAGGGGGAGGGGCTTTGCTGGGGGGAGTCCCCGCCTAAGAACAGATGGCCCTGATTCCACGCTGGCGCTTCATGAGCGACGAGGCGAAGGCTTTGACAAAGCGCACCGCGGTGTCGTTGCTGGTGGTGTTGCTGGTGGCGGTTGTTTTTAGAGCGCTGCTGCCATGGGCGCTGCTGGGGCTGGTTATTTGGTGGATTTGGCGAGCGATCAACAAATAAAGGCCAATAAAAAAGCGGACCCGTCCAGGACCGCTCGATGACCAAACCCAAACATATCACAATTTGTAACGGCTCTTGCGGAGCTCTGTCAGGCGGCCTGCTGGTCCTTAGCCCAGGCTCGCTCAAGGGAGCTCCTGAACTGCTCGGTGCCGGACGGGGTGCCGATTAGGTGCCTGCGGAACAGGCTGGTCAAGCGCCAAAACTTGATTCCTGCCGCGATTGCAAAAACCGCCCAGGGCACAAGCATCCATAGGGGGTTGCTCATCGCTGCTGCTCTCCTCGACCAAGACCTTTAATCACATTTGGAATTCTAATCACTGTAGGAATTCCAACGGCGATGGGCTGAAGACTCGTTTGGTTTGCCTTCAGATAATTAGGTCGTGTAATCGGCGTTGATGCGGACATATTGAGCCGAAAGGTCGCAGCCCCAGGCGACACCTGTGCCGGGGCCATCGCCCACCACCAGGCGAATAATCACCGTGTCGCTCTGCAGATAGGTGCTGGCGGCGGCGCGATCGAAAGCCAGGGGCTGGCCAGCGACCATCAGCTGGTGCTCGCCCAGCCACAGGGCCACCAGATCAGCAGCAAAAAGCACACCGGCCCGGCCGGCGGCGGCCACGATCCGGCCCCAGTTGGGGTCGCGGCCATGCACGGCGCATTTCACCAGCGACGAGCCGCACACGGTGCGCGCAATGGCACGAGCGCCGGCGTCATCGGCAGCGCCCTGCGCCTGCACCTCGATCAGGCAGGTGGCGCCCTCGCCATCGCGGGCAATCGCCTTGGCCAGGTGTTGCGACACCGCCGTCAGGCCGGCCTCCAGCGCTTCGTAGTGCTCGTGGCCTAGGAGCTCCCCGGCTGCAAAGGCCAGGAACGTGTCATTGGTGCTGGTGTCGCCGTCCACCGTGATCGCATTAAAGGAGCGATCCACCGCCCGCCGCACCATCGCCTGCCACACCTCGGCGGGCACGCCCGCATCGCAGCTGAGGTAGCCCAGCATCGTGGCCATATTTGGGTGGATCATTCCCGAGCCCTTGGCCATGCCGCCGATGCGGACGCTGCGGCCGCCCAGATCCGCCTCCAGAGCGATCTGCTTAGCCACCAGATCGGTGGTGAGGATGGCGGTGGCTGCCGCGGCCCCACCCTCGGGACTGAGGGCCGCCACCAAGGGATCAAGACCCGCCAGCAAGGTGCCCATCGGAATCGGCACGCCGATCACACCGGTGGAGCAGATCAGCACCTCTTCAGGCGCCAGACCCAACCGATCGGCGACGGCCTGGGTGGCCCGCAGGCTATCGATCAGGCCCCGATCGCCGGTGCAGGCATTGGCCTGGCCGGAATTGGTGAGCACCGCCCGGGCATGACCGCCTGAATCCGCCAGGCGCTCGGCGCAGAGATCCACGCAGGCGGCCCGCACCACCGAGGTGGTGAAGGTGCCAGCGCACACGGCGCCCTCGGGCGCCAGCAGCAAGGAGAGGTCGGGATTGCCGGAAGCCTTCAGGCCCGCGGTGACAGCGGCGGCTTGGAAGCCACGGGGGGCGGTGATGCCGCCGGGGATCGGGTGCCAGGGGTGGGTCACGGGCTGCAGCTACTGCGAACCTGAGCATGGAATAGCGCCACGCCCCTTCTCAACAGCCATGGTTGCTGCACGCCGCATAGGCCTCACCGGCGGTATCGCCAGCGGCAAAAGCAGCGTGGGCCGGCTGCTGGCGGCGCGGGGGCTGCCTCTGCTTGATGCGGATGTGTACGCACGAGACGCACTGACGCCGGGCAGCACCGGGGCCGGCGCGGTGCTGGAGCGCTACGGGGATGGGATCCGGGCGCACGGCGGGGAGATCAATCGCGCCGCCCTAGGGCAGATCGTATTTGGCGATAACGCCGAGCGCCGCTGGCTGGAGCAGCTGCTGCATCCGATCGTGCGGGCGTGCTTTGACGCCAAGCTGCAAGCGCTGGCGGCAGAGCCGGTGGTGGTGCTGGTGGTGCCGCTGCTATTTGAAGCGGGACTGGAAACTCTCTGCAGCGAGGTGTGGCTGGTGGACTGCAACGAGACGCAGCAACTGCAGCGGTTGATGGCCCGAGATGGCCTGGGCGAGGCCGATGCCCGCGCCCGGATAGCCGCCCAGTGGCCGCTGGCGCGCAAGCGCCAGCTGGCAGATGTGGTGCTCAACAACCGGGGCGGGCCCGACCAGCTCGCCGCCCAGGTGGAGCAGGCGCTCAGCCGTTGAGCTTCTGGATCAGAATCTGGTTGGCGAGCTTGGGGTCGGCCTTGCCACCGGTTTTTTTCATCAGCTGACCCACAAAGAAACCCTGCAACTTGGTTTTACCGCCGCGGAAGGCTTCCACCTCCTCGGGGTGGGCAGCCAGCAGCTCCTCCACAATTGCCGTAATAGCAGCGGGGTCACTGATCATGCCAAGGCCGCGCTCCGCCACGATCGCCTTGGCAGAACCGCCCTGCTCAAGCAACTCGGGCAGAATCTCTTTAGCAATTTTGCCGCTAATAATTCCGCCCTCAATCAGCTGCACCAGCTCAGCTAGCTGCTCGGGCTTAAGGGGCAACTCTGCAATAGCCAGCCTATTAGCATTTACATAGGCGGCAATATCGCCGGTGACCCAGTTGGCGATGCCCTTGGCATCAGCGCCGGCAGCCACCGCGGCCTCGAAGTATTCGGCCATCGAGCGCTCATCGGTGAGCACTCGGGCGTCGTAGATCGACAGACCCAGCTGGTCGGCATAGCGATGCCGCTTAGCAGCGGGCAACTCGGGCAGCTCGGCGCGCCAGCCCTCCCGCTGGGCATCACTCACCTCGATGGGTCCAAGGTCGGGATCGGGGAAGTAGCGGTAGTCGCTGGCGCCCTCTTTACCGCGCATGCTCTTAGTGAGCTGTTTGGATTCATCCCAAAGGCGGGTTTCCTGCCGCACCGGCTCGCCGGTTTCGTAGGCCTTGATCTGGCGCTGAATCTCGTAATCAATCGCCTTCTGGATAGCCGAGAAGGAATTCATATTCTTGATTTCCACCTTGGTGCCGAAGGGGGCATCAGGGCCGCGCCGCACGGATATATTTACATCGCAGCGCAAGGAACCCTCCTGCATGTTGCCATCACTCACGCCCAGATAACGCATGATCCGGCGAATCTCCGAGGCGTATTCCGCCGCCTCGCGGCCGGTGCGCAAATCCGGCTTGCTAACAATCTCAGCCAGAGCTACTCCGGCGCGGTTGTAGTCCACCAGGGAGTGGGTAGAGCCGTCTAGGCGATCACTACCGGCGTGTACCAATTTGCCGGCGTCTTCTTCCATGTGAAGCCGCTCTATACCGATGCGCTTCAAATAGGTTTCTTTGCCTTTTTCGGCCACCTCAACTTCAATCCAACCATCTTCAGCGATTGGCTCATCGAATTGGGAGATCTGATAATTCTTGGGCAGGTCGGGATAAAAATATTGTTTGCGATCAAACTTACTGTGCGCAGCAATATGCAGGTTGAGGGCAAGGGCCGCCTTCACTGCATACTCGAGCACCTTTTGATTAAGCACTGGCAACGTGCCGGGCAGGCCACACACCACCGGGTCGATATGGGTGTTGGGGGCGTCGCCGAAGGCGGTGGAGGCGCTGGTGAAAATCTTGCTGGCGGTGCCCAGCTGCACATGGGTCTCAAGGCCAATCACCGCCTCCCAAGGAGCCTGCTGGGATTGGGCTAGTAATTCTGGTGCTACTGCCGCGCCTGCCATGGCCTGTATCAATGCCTGAGCCGATCCTATGGGGAGGCACTGGACGCCGGCTTGACGGGGGCAAGGGGGCTCCGGGGCGGATAGTAATTTGCGCTGGTTAGCTAAGCTAAAACTAAGTCCAGAGGTTTTTGCAGCCATGGCCTACCCGCCATTCCCCCCTGAGCCAACACCAAGCAACCGGCCCCAGCTGGTGAATGTGCATGAGGCCAAAACCCAGCTCTCCCGCCTGCTGCTCCAAGTGGAGCAGGGCGAGGAGATATGGATCGCCAGGGCAGGCAAACCGGTAGCCCGCCTCAGCGCCTGGGTGCCCAGCCCCAGCGCCGCCCACGCGCCGGGCGCCATGCGCCACGCCATTGCCATCGCCGCCAACTTCGACGCACCGCTGCAATGAAACGCCTGCTGCTCGACACCCAAGTGCTGCTCTGGTGGCTGGCCGACGACCCGCGTCTGCCGGCCTGGGCCATCGCCGCCGTACAGGCACCGGGAGCAGAGGTGTTCGTGAGCCAGGTGAGCCTCTGGGAACTGGCCCTCAAGCAACGCCAAGGCCGGGTGCAGCTCGACCTGGCCCGCCTGGAGCAGGAGGTGACCCGTCAGCACTTCCATTGGCTGCCCCTGCGCAATGAGCACCTGCTGGCCCTGGCCGAGCTGGATAGCTACTCCGCCCCCAGCGACCTCTTCGACCAACTGCTGCTCGTGCAAAGCCGCCAGGAACCACTGCTGTTACTCACCGCTGACGCTGCCCTGCGCTCCTGCGGGGCCACGGTGCTGGGGCTGGAGCCAGCGGCGCCGGCCCAGCCATGACTGCAGCCAAGGGGCCAGCCATCACGGTGCTGGGGGGCGGCCTGATGGGCCTGGCCATGGCCCACCAGCTCGCCCGCCGCGGCGAGGCAGTGCGGGTGCTGAGCCGGCGCCGCAGCGAAGCCGCCGGATTTGTAGCCGCCGGCATGTTGGCGCCCCACGCCGAGGGGCTCAGCGGCGACCTGCTCGCCCTGGGGCAGGCCAGCCTGCAGCTCATCCCCTCCTGGGTGGCCCAGATCGAAGCCGATAGCGGCCTGAGCTGCGGTCTGCGGCCCTGCGGCATCGTGGTGCCCTTCGCCACCTCGGCGGAGCGGGATGCCTATCCCACCGCCGCCTTCGGCCTACGGCTCGATCGCCGCGGCCTGGAGCAAGAGATTGCCGGCATCGGCGAGCGCTGGCAGGCGGGCCTGCTGTTTGAACAGGACGGCCAGATCGACAACCGCCGCCGGCTGATGCGCGCCCTGGAGCGGGCCTGCGTGGAAATGGGGGTGACCTTTCAGGAGGGCAGCCAGGTGCTGGAGCTGGTCTGCGACCCGGCCGGCGCCCTCAGCGGGGTGCATCTACGCAGCGCCGAAGGGGAGGAGCACCATCTCGCTGCCGAGCGGGCGGTGCTGGCCTGCGGTGCCTGGAGCGCCCAGCTACTGCCCCAGCTGCCGATCGCTCCGGTGAAAGGCCAGATGCTGTCGTTGCAGGGGCCGCGGCAGGCCCTGCAGCGAGTGATTTTTGGGCCCGGCACCTACCTGGTGCCGAGGCAAGACGGTCTGCTGGTGGTAGGAGCCACCAGCGAAGCCGAGGCGGGCTTCAGCGAAGGGCTCACCCCCGCAGGCCAGCGCCAGCTGCAGGAGGGGCTGGCCAGCCTGCTGCCGGAGGCGAGCGCCTGGCCGCCGATGGAGCGCTGGTGGGGTTTTCGGCCCCACACCCCAGACGAAGCTCCCCTGCTCGGAACCAGCCCCATCCCCGGCCTGTGGCTAGCTGCGGGGCACCACCGCAATGGTGTGCTGCTGGCCGCGATCACCGCCGAATTGGTGGCGGGATCGATCCTTGGCGACCTAGGAGCGGCAGAACAGCGCCAGCTGAATAACTTCAGCTGGCGGCGATTTGAGCGGACCTGATCAACCCTCGACGCGCCACACCTGGTCGGCGGGGCTCCAATCGCTCAGCTCGGAGGGCTGGAACCACAGGCCGATTTCGAATTCAGCGGTTTCGGGGGCATCGGAGCCGTGAATAACGTTGCGGCCGATGTTGATAGCCAGATCGCCGCGGATCGTGCCGGGCTCGGCCTCGAGGGGCTTGGTGGCACCAATGAGCTTGCGGGCGCTGGCGATGACGCCATCGCCTTCCCACACCATCGCCACCACTGGACCAGAGGTGATGAAGTCCACAAGGCCGGCGAAGAAGGGGCGCTCGCGGTGTACGCCGTAATGACTTTCAGCCAGCTCGCGGCTGGGGGTGAGCTGCTTGAGGCCGACCAGCTTGAATCCCTTGCGCTCGAAGCGGCCGAGGATTTCGCCGACCAGACCGCGCTGGACGCCGTCGGGCTTGATGGCAATGAAAGAGCGTTCGGCGGCCATGGAGAAGAAGTCGATCCGGCTCATCGTCTGCGGCGGCCCTGCCCATTGGCAAGCACAGTGGTGCCGTGATCACCGCCCCCCACCAGCCCCCTGCCGTGAGCGCGACGAGCCCCGACAACCGGAATTCAACCGACTGGAGCGCCGCCGCCGGCGCCGCCCTCTACGGGCTGGATCGCTGGGGTGACCCCTATTTTTCCGTGAGTGATCGCGGCCACGTGATGGTGCAGCCCCGGGGCGACCGGGGCGGCTCCCTCGACCTGATGGAGCTGGTGCAGGAGCTGCAGGGCCGCGACCTAAGCCTGCCGCTGCTGATTCGCTTCGACGACATCCTCGAAGACCGGCTCGAACGACTGCACGGCGCCTTTGAACGGGCCATCGCCCAGTACGGCTACGCCGGCCGCTACCAGGGTGTGTTTCCGGTGAAGTGCAATCAGCAGCGCCATGTGGTGGAGGAACTGGTGAGCAGCGGCAGGCGCTGGCACTTCGGATTGGAAGCCGGCAGCAAGGCGGAGCTACTTATTGCCCTGTCCCTGATCGATGACCCCGAGGCCTTGCTGATCTGCAACGGTTACAAGGATCAGCGCTATATCGAGACCGCCATCCTGGCCAGGCGCCTGGGACGCCAACCGGTGGTGGTAATCGAGCAGGCCGATGAGGTGGAGCGGATCATCAGCGCCAGCCGCGAGCTGGGTGCGGCACCCCTGATCGGCATCCGGGCCAAGCTCTCGGCCCGCAGCACCGGCCGCTGGGGCAGCTCAGTGGGCGAACGGGCAAAGTTTGGCTTGGGCATCCCCGAGCTGCTGGCCACGGTGGAGGCTCTGCGGGCCGCCGATCTGCTGGGCGAGCTGCGCCTGCTGCACTTCCACGTAGGCAGCCAGATCAACGACATCGCCGTGCTCAAGGACGCCCTGCAGGAGGCCGGCCAGATCTACGGGGAGCTCACCAAATTGGGGGCGCCCATGGGCTACCTGGATGTGGGCGGCGGCCTGGGCATCGACTACGACGGCAGCCGCACCGCCAGCGCCGCCTCCACCAACTACTCCCTGCAGAACTACGCCAACGACGTGGTGGCAACGGTGAAGGAGTGCTGCGAACCCCACGGCATCCCCGTGCCCACCCTGGTAAGCGAAAGCGGCCGGGCCTTGGCTAGCCACTTCTCAGTGCTGGTGTTCGACGTGCTCGGCGCCGGCAGCCTGCCCGGTGCCGTGCCCACACCGCAAGAGGGCGAAGCCCTGATCCTGCGCAACCTGCGCGACACCTACGCCGCCATCACAGCGCCTGATGCCAGCGTGGAAGCCCTGCAGGAGGCCTGGAACGACGCCCTCAAGTTCAAGCACGACGCCTTGGCCGCCTTCCGCCTCGGCTACCTGAGCCTGCCGGAGCGGGGACTGGCCGAGCAGCTCACATGGGCCTGCTGCCAGGCCATCGCCGAGCGGATCAAAGGGCTGCCAGCGGCCACGGTGATCCCCGAAGAGCTACGGGCCCTGCCAGCAGCCCTGGCCTCCACCTACTACGCCAACCTCTCGGTGTTTCGCTCGGCCCCCGACACCTGGGCGATCGACCAGCTGTTTCCGGTGATGCCGATCCACCGCCTCGACGAAAAACCAGAAGCGCTGGGCAGCTTCGCCGACCTCACATGCGATTCTGACGGCAAAATCGCCCGCTTCATCGATCCGGCCAGGAGCTCCGGGCAAGGCCAGGTGAAACCGTTGCTGGAGCTACACAAGCTGCGTCCAGGGGAGCCTTACTGGATCGGCATGTTCCTCGGTGGCGCCTACCAGGAGGTGATGGGCAACCTGCACAACCTGTTCGGCAGCACCAACGCCGTGCACATCCGCCTCAAGGCCAACGGGGGCTACCAGCTCGATCACGTAGTGCGTGGCGACACCAATGCCGAGGTGCTGGAGGTGATGGAGCACAACCCGGAGCTGCTGCTGGAGCGGCTGCGGGTGGCCAGCGAGGCAGCCATCGGCCAAGGCTCGCTGGGCATCAGCGACGCCCGCCGGCTGATGGCCCACCTGGAAACGAGCCTGCGCCAGACCACCTATCTGCAGGGCTGAGGATTCAGCGAGCGCAGAAACGCACCTGCAAGCTGAGGCGCTCCATTGGACCGGGCAGCTCAGCGGGATCAAAGGGTGGAACGGCCGTATCAGCCATGGCCAGGGCCCGCATAGCCACCGGCCTGCCCCCACCTTCAAGCTGCACCTCTAAGGGCTGCAGTCCCCGCAGGCCGATCGCAGCGGCCACGTCTTGGGCCTGCTGCAAGGCGTCCTGGTACGAGGCTCTCAACAACTGCCGCCTGGCGGCCCGATCACCTGCCGCATCCGCCTCGGTGGCCACGGGCGACAGGCGAACCCCCGGCAGCCCGCCCACCTGACGCACCAGTGGCTGCAGCTGGGTAGGTGCAAGCTGGCCAGACACCTGCAGGGTGGCCTGCACCGCCCCAGCTTTGTCACGGCTAGCGGGCCGCTGCCAGGTGGAAGGGGAGGTGACCTCCAGATCAACCACCTGCAGGCTTTTGAGCGTGGTGCGCACCTCGGCCAGGCGTCGCTGCAGGCTGGCCAGGGCCGCATCGGTGCTGGGCTCCTCCGTTTCCAGGGTCAGGGAAAAACGCAGGCGCTGGGTGGTTCGCTTCAGCTCGGCGCTGCCACGAGCCTCAACCAGGGTGCCCGTGCAAGCGAGCTGCACCTGGGACTGGGCCAACCCAGCAGCGGGAAGCAAGGGCAACAGCAGCGGCAACAACCGGAGCAGATTCCAAGTCATCGGGCCTCGGTACTTTCTGGCAACAGCTTGGCTGAGGCAGGCCTCAAGAGAGCGCAGCCCGCAGCTGCGCCTTGGCCTGCTCCAGCGCCCCATCAAGGGCGGCGCCATCACGCCCGCCCGCCTGGGCCAGGTTGGGTCGGCCGCCACCGCCGCCGCCGCAGGCCTTGGCCACCGCTCCGATAAAGGCACCAGCCTTGGGCCCCGCCGCGATCACCGCCTTGCCAAAGGCCGCCACCAGGATCACCTTGGCCAGATCGGCCGGATCGGGCAGACCACCAAGCACCACGGCAGCGCCATCGCCGAGCTGATCGGCCAGGCCCTGGGCCGCGCTCTGCAGGCCGGCGCCCTCGACGCCATCAAGGCGGGCAACCAGCAGCTGGAACTCCCCGAGAGCCTGGGCCTGGCCCGCCAGCGCTGCAGCCTTGGCCAGCGCCAACTCGCCGCGGGCCGCCGCCAGGGCCTTGCCGCTGGCCTTGAGCTCCTCCTGCAGCGCCGCAACGCGCTCGACGATCTCCGCCGGCTGGGCCTTGAAGCGCTCGCCCAGCTGCTTCACCACCGCATCGCGCTCATTGAGGTAGGCCAGCACCGCCGGGCCTGCCACCGCCTCGATGCGGCGGATGCCGGCAGCCACGCCGCCCTCGCTCACGATCTTGAAGAGGCCGATCTCGGCGGTGTTGGCCACGTGGGTGCCGCCGCAGAGCTCCATCGACACGCCGGGCACATCCACCACCCGCACCACATCGGCATACTTCTCGCCAAACATCGCCACAGCGCCAGCGGCCTTGGCGGCCTCGATCGCCATCTCTTGCACTTCCAGGCGGTGGGCGTCGCTGATCCAACCGTTGATCAGGGCCTCGATCTGCTCCAGCTCAGCCGGCGTCACGGCCCGGGGGCTGTTGAAATCAAAGCGCAGCCGATCAAAGGTCACCAGCGAGCCGGCCTGGCCGATGCCGGGATCCACCACCTGCTTAAGCGCCGCCTGCAGCAGGTGGGTGGCCGTGTGGTTGGCCTGGGCGCGGCGGCGGCAGGCCCGGTCCACCTGGGCATTCACCAGCTCGCCAATGGCCAGGCTGCCGCGCTCGATGCGGCCGCTGTGCACAAACACTGAGCGGTTGCGGCTGACGCCATCAATCGCCACGATCACGCCAGCTCCATCCGCCCCCTGGCCGCAGAGCACGCCCCGATCGCCCACCTGGCCGCCACCTTCGCCATAGAAGGGGGTGGAGTCGAGCACCAGTTGCACTGCATCCCCCGCCACGGCACGCTCCGCCGGCTCACCGTTCACCACCAGGGCCAGCACGCAGCTGGGGTGCTCCAGGGCCTCGTAGCCCTTGAAGGCGGTGGCGGCCGCAGCGGCTGTCACCTGATCAATAGCGCCCTGCAGGGTGAGGTCGATGCTCACCGCTGCGGCCTTGGCCCGCTGGCGCTGGGTCTCCATCGCCGCCTCAAAACCGGCCAGGTCCACCGTGAGCCCCTGCTCCTCAGCGATCTCCTCGGTGAGCTCCAGCGGGAAGCCGTAGGTGTCGTAGAGCTCGAAGGCCTGTTCACCGCTGATCTGGGTGGGCTTGGCCGCCAGCACCTCAGCCAGCAGCTTCTCGCCCCGCTCCAGGGTTTCCAGGAAGCGGGCCTCCTCGCGGACGAGCTCGGCCAGAATCACCTCACGGCGCTCCACGAGCTGCGGGTAGGCCGCCGCCATCAGCACGATCGACGCCTCGCCCATTGCCGTCAGGAATGGTTTGTCGATGCCGAGGAGCCGTCCATGGCGCACGACGCGGCGCAGGAGGCGCCTCAGGATGTAGCCGCGGCCCAGGTTGGAGGCCGTGACGCCATCGCAGATCAGCTGGGTGATGGCACGGCTGTGATCGCCGATCACCTTGAGCGATGTCTGGCCCTTGGCATCGAGGACGGAGTAGTCGACCCCAGCTAGGCCCGCCGCCGTTTCAATCAGCGGGTAGATCAGATCGGTTTCGTAGTTGTTCGGCACCGCCTGCAGAATCTGGGCCATGCGCTCAAGCCCCAAGCCCGTATCGATGTTGCGGTTGGCCAGCGGCGTGAGGATGCCCTCCGCGTCGCGGTTGTACTGCATAAACACCAGGTTGTAGAACTCGATGAAGCGCGAGTCGTCTTCCAGGTCGATGCCGTCGTCGCCGAGTTCGGGCTTGAAGTCGTAATAGATCTCCGAGCAGGGGCCGCAGGGGCCGGTGGGGCCTGAGGCCCAGAAGTTGTCGGCCTCATCCATGCGAATGATGCGCTTGGGGTTCACCCCCACCACGTCGCGCCAAATAGCGCCTGCCTCATCGTCTTCGCGGAACACACTCACCACAAGGTTGTTGGGCGAGAGGCCGAACACCCCGGTGCTCAGCTCCCAGGCCCACTGGATCGCCTGCTCCTTGAAGTAGTCGCCGAAGGAGAAGTTGCCGAGCATCTCAAAAAACGTGTGATGCCGCGCCGTGCGGCCCACGTTTTCGATGTCGTTGGTGCGGATGCACTTCTGGCTGGTGGTGGCCCTAGGCGCCGGCCGCGGCGCCTGACCAAGGAACACCGGCTTGAACGGCAGCATGCCGGCAATGGTGAGCAGCACCGTCGGGTCGTCCGGGATCAGCGAAGCGCTCGCCATCGCTTTGTGGCCCCGCTGCTCGTAAAAATCGAGGAAAGCGGCGCGGATCTCAGCACCGGTGCGAGGACGACCGGTATGTGCTGTGACGGCCATGGCGAAGCATTACAACCCTGAGCAGGGCATGATCGCCCAGCGCAGCCCCTCGGGCAGTCGACATCGATAGCTGCTGAACAAACAATTTGCCTCCTCCTGCAGCTCCTGATCCAGCACCAAGCCCCTGGGAGCAATCATTGAATACAGGCCATAGCAAGGCATGATCGCCCAGCCAAGACCAGACCCCATAGGGACCCCAGCGTGAGTCAGGTCGCCTCCTCGCCATCTCGCCACCAGCTGCGCCTGCGCTCAATTGCCTGGGCTCTAGGAGCCGGACTGGCAGCCCTCGCCCTGGGGTTGCCCTTGGGCATCGAATCAGGCCTCCGGGCTGGCGGCTGCGGCTTTTTCTATGGCTTGCTGGCGTTCCATCTACAGCGGGTAGACCCCGATGACAGCCACCTCCAGGCGGGCCTGGTAGGAGCCGTCTGCGGCATCCACAGCCTGGGCTTGCCGTCTTTCGCCAGCTGGCCATCTCAGCTGTCTCTGACAGCGGCGATGGTCAAGGTTGCACCAACTGTGATGATGGGGATGATTCGTGCCTGGTTGCCGCTGGTCGGCGCCGCTCTGCTGCTGCATCTGTCGCGGCACGGATCACGCCTGCTAACGCAACGCGTTCTGTCTGCCCCCGGGCCGACGCCCATGCCCTGATCCACCGGTGCTGATCCGCCGGCCCTGAATACTCTGGGATGAGCCTGCTGCACGCCACCTGGCTGTTTCCCCCCGAGGGTTCGGGCGGCCGCCTATTCCTGTGGGCCGACACCTGGCGGGTGGCGACCCCTGCCGTGCCGAAGCTGGAGGCCCCTGAGCACCCACTGGCCCTCAACGAAGACGACCTGGCCACCTGGCTCGACGACAACGGGCTGTGGTCAGAGGCCCTGCGCCCAGCCCGGGCCACCCTGACCCTGCCCAGCCGCAACCAGGCGGCCAAGGGCCGCCGCACCAGCGCCAGCACCTGGAGTGGCCTGCCCCTGCAGGCCGGCGAACCGATTCCCAAACAGCTCGAATGGTGGCCCTGGCAGGTGGAGGGCTGGGCCCTCGATGCTGCCAATGCGGGCGAATGGCTCAGCCAGGTACCCCTGGCGGGTGAGCACCCGGAGATGGCCGATGAGCTGCGCTGGTGGAGTCACCTGCAGCGCTGGGCCCTGAGCCTGATCGCCCGCGGCCGCTGGCTGCCCCAGATCGCCGAGGGCAAGGCCCGCTGGCTGCCCCTGCTCAACCGCGAAGACGACCGCCGCCGCCTCGAAGACCTGGCCAGCGGCCTGCCCCAGGTGGCCACCTGCGCCCTGGCCGCCGGCCCCAGCGGCGACCCCTCCCTGGCCTGCCGCCGTCCCGGCAGCGGGCGCCTGCGGGTGGCGAGCCTGCTGGAAGCCCTGCTCGATGGCCAGCTGCGAGTGGGCTTCAGTGCCAGCGCAGGCGGGCTCGATCCCTTGCTGGCGGCCTGGCAGAAGGCCCTGGGCAAGGGCGATGGCAGCCTCAGCCTGGGCGAGGAGGAGCTGGAGCGTCTCAGCATCGCCACCCACCACTGGCGTGAAGGGGTGGCGGGCAAGGTGGAACCAGCCCGCACCTGCCTGGAGCTATTCACCCCCGCCGAAGGCGAGGAGCTGTGGGAGCTGCGCTTCGGGCTGCAGGCGGAAGCCGATCCGAGCCTGCGGGTGCCCGCCGCCGCCGTCTGGGCCGCCGGCGATCGGGGCCTGCAGATGGGCGAAGTGGCCGTGCCCCAACCGAGCGAGCTGCTGCTGGAGGGCATGGGCCGGGCCCTGACGGTGTTTGAACCGATCGTGCGGGGGCTGGATTCGGCCACCCCGGAAACGATGCAGCTCACGCCAGCCGAGGCGTTTGTGCTGGTGCGCACCGGCGCCCACCAGCTGCGCGATGTGGGCGTGGGTGTGGTGCTGCCGGCCAGCCTCGCAGGGGGCCTGGCCAGCCGGTTGGGCCTGTCGATCAAGGCCGAGCTGCCTGAGAAATCACGCGGCTTCACCTTGGGCGAAACGCTCACCTGGGAATGGGAATTCATGATCGGCGGGGTCACCCTGACCCTGCGGGACCTGGATCGCCTGGAGACCAAACGCAGCCCCCTGGTGCAGCACAAGGGGGCCTGGATCGAGCTGCGGCCCCTCGATCTCAAGAACGCCAAGAAATTCAGCGGCGCCGATCCGGGCCTGAGCCTCGACGACGCCCTACGGCTCACCGCCAGCGAAGGCGACACCTTCCACCGGCTGCCGGTGCACCGCTTCGATGCCGGCCCGCGGCTGCAGGCCGTGCTGGAGCAATACCACCAGCAGAAGGCCCCCGACCCCCTGCCCGCCCCACCTGGCTTCTCGGGCCAGCTGCGGCCCTATCAGGAGCGGGGCTTGGGCTGGCTGGCTTTCCTGCACCGCTTCGACCAAGGCGCCTGCCTGGCCGACGACATGGGACTGGGCAAAACGATCCAGCTGCTGGCCTTCCTGCAGCACCTCAAGGCCGAAGACGAGCTCAAACGACCGGTGCTGCTGGTGGCGCCCACCTCGGTGCTCACCAACTGGAAGCGCGAAGCCCACGGATTCACCCCCGATCTGGGCGTGCGGGAGCACTACGGCCCGCGCCGGCCCTCCAGCCCCGAGGCCCTCAAGAAAGCCCTCAAAGGCGTGGATCTGGTACTCACCAGCTACGGCCTGCTGCAGCGCGACAGCGAGCTGCTCGAGAGCATCGACTGGCAGGGGGTAGTGATCGACGAAGCCCAGGCGATCAAAAACCACACCGCCAAACAAAGCCAAGCTGCACGGGACCTGGCCCGCCCAAGCCGCGGCGGCAAAGGTGGCAGCCGCTTCCGGATTGCCCTCACCGGTACGCCGGTGGAAAACCGCGTCAGCGAGCTGTGGGCGCTGATGGATTTCCTCAACCCCAAGGTGCTCGGCGATGAGCCCTTCTTCCGCCAGCGCTACCGGCTGCCGATCGAGCGCTACGGCGACATGTCGTCGCTGCGGGATCTCAAAAGTCGCGTAGGACCATTCATCCTGCGGCGCCTCAAAACCGACAAGTCGATCATTTCCGACCTACCGGAGAAGGTGGAGCTCAACGAATGGGTGGGCCTGGCTCCAGAGCAGAAGAAGCTCTACAACAAAACAGTCGACGAGAGCCTCGATGCCATCGCCCGGGCACCGCTGGGCCAGAAGCACGGCCAGGTGCTGGCCCTGCTCACCAAGCTCAAGCAGATATGCAACCACCCGGCCCTGGCCCTGAAGGAAAACGCCGAGGCCGTGCTGGCCAGCGGCAACGGCAGCTTCAGCAGCCGCAGCGCCAAGTTGCAGCGGCTCGAAGAGATTCTCGAGGAGGTGATCGAGGCGGGCGACCGGGCGTTGCTGTTCACCCAGTTCGCCGAATGGGGGCTGCTGCTCAAGGCCCACCTGGAGCGCAAATGGCGCCAGGAGGTGCCGTTCCTATACGGCAGCACCAGCAAAACCGAACGCCAGGCCATGGTCGATCGCTTCCAGGACGACCCCCGCGGCCCCCAGCTGTTTTTGCTGTCGCTCAAAGCTGGCGGTGTCGGCCTCAACCTCACCCGAGCCAGCCACGTCTTCCACATCGACCGCTGGTGGAACCCGGCCGTGGAAAACCAGGCCACCGACCGGGCTTATCGGATCGGCCAGCAAAATCGGGTGCTTGTGCACAAGTTCATCACCAGCGGCTCAGTGGAGGAAAAGATCGACCGCATGATCAAGGAGAAATCAAAGCTGGCCGCTGAGATCGTCGGCTCCGGTGAAGAATGGCTCGGCGGCTTTGATGTGGGCCAGCTCAAAGATCTAGTGGCCCTGAGCGAGGAGGATTGAAACCATGACCCTCACCCCCACCACCTACGCCAGCGCCATCAACACCCAGCTCGGCGACCAGGGCCTGGCCCAGCAGCCCTGGTGGGTGGAGCAGTGGATGGAGCTGATCAACTCCTACCGCTTCAAAAAGCGCCTGGAGCGCGCCTGGGAGTATGCCCGCAGCGGCAATGTCACCTCGATCCGCTTTGAGGGGCGGCGAGTGCATGCCCGAGTGCAGGGCACCGACGAAGAGCCTTACAAGGTGAAGCTCTGGCTCGACGTGCTCCACGACGACGACTGGAACTACGTGCTCGACGCCCTCACCCAGAAGGCGCGCTGGTCGGCCCAGCTGCTGGCCGGCGTCATGCCCCAGGACATAGAGCGCGCCTTCGCGGCCAGCGGCAAGCGCCTGTTTCCGTTCAAGTTGCAGGAGGTGCGCAGCGAGTGCAGCTGCCCCGATAAGGCCAACCCCTGCAAGCACGTCAGCGCCGTTTACTACCTGATGGGCGATCGCTTCAGCGAAGACCCCTTCGTGTTGTTCCAGCTGCGCGGCCGCACCCGGGCCCAGCTGCTGGCCGACCTGGCCAAGCGGCGGCGCAAGGCGCTGGCAAAACAGGCCAGGCAGGCTGCAGCCAAACAGGGCTCCCAGCCGGTCGCCGCAGTGGCGCTGCAGCCGGTGCATCCAGCCATCAAGGACCCAAACCGCTGGTGGCGCTATGGCGCAGCCCTCGATTCGGATCTGGTCGTGATCACACCAGCCCTGGAGGGCGACACCGGCCTCGATGCCGCCGGTCCCCTGCCCCTGGCAGAAGAACCCCGCTTCCCCGAGGCCAATCTCCACTTCCTGGAGCACCTCAAGGCCCACGGCCAGCAGCTGGCGGCCCTGGCCATGGCCAAGGCCATGGGCCCGGCCAACGGCGATGAAAGCTGAGCTCATCAGTCCGCCCCCCTGGCTGACGCCGGCGGCCCAAAGCCTGGCCCTGTGCCTGCTCAGCAATTACCAGCGCGCCTTCGGCACCCCTCTGATCGCTGGCCTAGCCGCCGACGCCTCGCCCCAGCTGGTGGCCCAGGAGCTGTTTGCCGCCGAGCTGGTGCTGCTGGCCCATGACGGCGCCGATCCCAGCAGCGAGCCAGGGCCAAGGCTGATCTATGCCAACCGGGCGGCCCTGCGCCTATGGCAGCGCCCCTGGGCCGAGCTGGTGGGTATGCCATCGCGGCTCACCGCCGAGCCCGCCGAGCGGGCCAGCCGCCGCCAGGCGTTGGTGGCAGCCCAAGCCAAAGAAGCGATCTCGGGCTACCGGGGCATCCGCATCGACAGCCGCGGCCGCCGCTTTGCCATCGAAGCCGCCCGCCTCTGGACCCTGCGCGATAGCTCAGGCCAGCCCTGCGGCCAGGCCGCCCGCTTCAGCCGCTGGTGGCTGTTGTGATGCACCCAGCTGTTGTGAAGGCATACCTGTTGTGATCGCCACCATCCCAGCGCCGCCGCCCCAACTACCCGCCGAGCTGCGGCCCCTGCTCACAACCCTGCAGCAACGGGGTTTTCAGGTGCGGCTGGCGCCACCGCCAGTGCGCGGCAGCTACGGGCTGTTCCAAGCCAAAACGCGCACCCTCTGGATCGCGCCGGTGGCCTTCGAGCTGGGCATCGGCCGGCAGGTGTTCCTGCATGAGGCCATTCACGCAGCCCAGAGCTGTCCCACCGGCGTGCTGCAGCCCTTGGGCTGGAGCGTGCGGCTCAACCCGGTGGTGGAGCAGGAGATCAGCGGCATCCTCACCACCCGCTACCACCACGGCAACCGGCAACTGGAGCGGGAAGCCTTCAGCGTGCAGGGCCATCCCGACGCCATCGGCCGGGTGATCGCCGCCTTAAAGCAGCGCTGCCGGTTGCCCCTACCTGCCAGTGGTGCCAACCGAACGGGGCCGTAAGGGCCGAACCAAAACGGGCGGTCTACCCCCTGCCGTCGCCCGGCTGGCCGCAGCACATTGGCTGTGTCCCGGAGAACATCCGATGCTCACCCTGCACCAACATCCCTTCGAGTTACTCGAGCAACAACTGCGCGCTGCCGAGCGTCCCGCCGCCGAGCGAGTGCCGGCCGCCGAGGTGCACGAAACCGACGACGCCTATGTAATCGCCCTTGAGCTTCCCGGTGTCGATAAGACCTCGATCGACGTCAAGGCCACCGACCGCAGCCTGGTGATCAACGCCGAGCGCCGCCAGCCAAGCCCCGATGCCTCTTCCCCGGTCGCCAAACAGACCTCCTTGATCAGCGAATTCCGCTACGGCACCTGGAGCCGCAGCTTCCGCTTCCCCGGCGGCATCAACCGCGAAAGCCTGCAAGCCCACTACCGCGACGGCCTGCTCACTGTGACGGCACCTAAGGCCCAGAACCTCACCACCGTGCAGGTGCAGGTGGAGGGCTGATCAGGGCCGAGCGGACACGAGAGAGAAGAGAAACCTCCCAGGCCCGGCCCACCCGCCGGGCCTTTTTTGTCGGCGGGCTTCCTACAGTTAGGAAAATCGCGGATCGATCCATGGTTGGTGCCGTCGCAACCGCAGTCCGGCTCAGCCTGCAATGCGAGCCGATCGGCCCGGACACCACCACGATCCGCTCGCTCGACTGGGACCGCAGCCGCTTTGATATTGAGTTTGGCCTGCGCAACGGCACCACCTACAACAGCTTCCTGGTGCGGGGCGAGCGCACCGCCCTGATCGATACCAGCCACCTCAAATTTGAAGGCAGCTGGCTGCCGCTGCTGCAGGAGCTGATCGACCCCAAAGCAATCGATCACCTGATCGTGAGCCACACCGAGCCCGACCACTCGGGACTGATAGGCCACCTGCTCGACCTCAACCCCGAGATCGAGATCGTGGGCTCCAAGGTTGCGATCCAGTTTCTTGAGAATCAGGTGCACCGGCCCTTCAAAAGCCGGGCGGTAAAAAGCGGCGAAGAGCTCGATCTGGGCACCAACCCCACCAGTGGCGTGGCCCACCGCTTCGAGTTTCTCAGCGCTCCAAACCTGCACTGGCCCGACACGATCTTTTCCTTCGACCACGGCACCGGCATCCTCTACACCTGCGATGCCTTTGGCCTGCACTACTGCTCCGAGGAGCTGTTCGACACCGATCCTGGGGCGATTGCGCCCGACTTCCGCTTCTATTACGACTGCCTGATGGGCCCCAACGCTCGCAGCGTGCTGCAGGCGATGAAGCGCATGGATGGGTTGCCCGAGATCACCACGGTGGCGGTGGGTCATGGGCCCTTGCTGCGCCATCACCTCGGCCTCTGGCTGGATGACTACCGAACCTGGAGCAGTGAGCGCAGCACGGGCGAAAACTATGCGGCAGTTTGCTATCTGAGCCAATACGGCTTCTGTGACCGGCTCAGCCAGGCGATTGCCCGCGGCATCGGCAAGGCCGGCGCCGCAGTGCAGCTGGTGGATCTGCGCGCCACCGACGCCCAGGAGCTCAGTGCCCTGATCGGTGAAGCCAGTGCCGTGGTGGTACCCACCTGGCCAGCCCGGCCCGATGCCGAGCTGCAAGCTTCGATCGGCACCCTGCTGGCGGCCCTCAAACCGAAGCAGTGGGTGGGCAGCTACGACGCCTTCGGCGGCAACGACGAGCCGATCGACACCGTGGCCAGCCAGCTGCGCAGCCTCGGCCAGAAGACCGCCTTTGAACCGCTGCGGGTGCGCCAGGTGCCTGGCGGCAACGACTATCAGCGCTGCGAGGAAGCCGGCACCGACCTAGGCCAGCTGCTCACCAAGGAGAAGACAATCGCCGCGATGAAGTCTCTCGATGCCGATCTCGACAAGGCTCTGGGTCGCCTATCCGGGGGGTTGTATGTGGTGACGGCGCGGCAGGAGACACCGGAGGGCACGCGCAGCTCAGCGATGGTGGCCAGCTGGGTGAGCCAGGCAAGTTTCGAGCCCCCCGGCCTCACGGTGGCGGTAGCCAAAGACCGGGCCATCGAGGCGCTGCTGCAGGTAGACGATCGCTTCGTGCTCAACATCCTGCGGGAGGACAACCACCAGGAGCTGCTGCGCCATTTCCTCAAGCGCTTCCCACCCGGCGCCGACCGCTTCGCCGGGGTAAGCACCCTCGAGGGCGCCGCCACGGGCGGCCCGGTGCTCGGTGATGCCCTGGCCTACCTGGGCTGCCGCGTGGTGCAACGCCTGGAAGGCCCAGACCACTGGATCATCTACGCCGAGGTGGAGCAGGGCAACGTGGCCGACACCGAAGCCAGCACCGCCGTGCACCACCGCAAAGTCGGGAACCACTACTGATGGGCAGCCCTGCCGAGCCCGGCGACAGCCGACGCGTCATCCAGCTCCCCATCGAGCCGGGGCTGATCTGCCTCAAGGGGCTGAGCCCCAACCGGCTGCGCTTCGAGGTGGAATACGGCCTGGAGCGCGGCACCACCGCCAACAGCTTCCTGTTCCAGGAGGTGCCCCTGCTGGTCCATCCCCCCGGGGCCTCCTTTGCAGAGCCCTTCCTGGCGGAGCTGGCGAAGCTGGTGCCGGCCGAGGCCCCCTTGAAGGTGGTGGTGGGTCACGTCAACCCCAATCGGGTAGCCCTGTTGCACCAACTGGCGGCCCGCTGGCCCAACCAGCTGCTGGTGAGCTCCAACACCGGCGCCAAGCTGCTCGAAGAGCTTTGGAACGTGCGGAAACCGATCGCCCCCGGCAGCGAGACAACCCCCGAGCCGATCCCAGCGCTGCCTCGGATCGATGTGGTGAAGCAGGAGGCCAGCCGCAACCTCGTCGATGGCCACGTGCTGCGCCTGATTCCCACCCCCACCCCCCGCTGGCCCGGGGCGCTGATGGCCTTCGAGGAGACCAGCGGCCTGCTGATGAGTGGCAAATTTTTCGCGGCCCACCTCTGCAGCGAGAGCTTCGCTGAGGCCAACCGCAGCAGCAGTGAGGAAGACCGCCGCTACTTCTACGACTGCCTGATGGCACCGATGGCGCGCCAGGTGGAGTCGGTGGTGGAGCGGCTCGAAGCCCTCGACATCCGCACCATTGCCCCCGGCCACGGGCCGGCGATCAGCGAGAGCTGGCGCAGCCTCCTCAACGACTACCACCGCTGGGGCGCAACCCAGGAGCGGGCGCGCCTATCGGTGGCACTGCTGTTTGCCAGCGCCTACGGCAACACGGCCGCCATCGCCGATGCCCTCGCCCAGGGGGTCGCCCGCACCGGCGTGCGGGTGGAGAGCATCAACTGCGAGTTCACGCCACCTGAGCAGCTGCTGGCAGCGATCCGCAGCTGCGATGCGATCTTGATCGGCTCTCCCACCCTTGGCGGCCATGCCCCCACACCGATCGTGTCAGCCCTGGGCACGGTGCTAGCTGAGGGCGACCGCAGCAAGCCGGTTGGGGTCTTTGGCAGCTTTGGCTGGAGCGGTGAAGCCCTTGATCTGCTGGAGAGCAAGCTGCGCGATGGCGGCTTCCAGTTCGCCTTTGAACCGATCAAGGTGAAGTTCAGCCCCGATGCGGCCAACCTCAAAGCCATCGAGGAAACCGGCACCGCCCTGGGCCGCCAACTGCAGAGCGAACAGCGCAAGGTGCAGCGCCGAAGCGCCAGTGGCGGACTCAGCGAGAGCCGCAGCAACCCGGCAGTGCAGGCCCTGGGCCGGGTGGTGGGCTCCCTTTGCGTGCTCACCACCAGCAAAGGGGAGGGCGGCAACCGCCTCAGCAGCGCCATGGTGGCCAGCTGGGTGAGCCAGGCCAGCTTCTCGCCGCCTGGCTTCACTGTGGCCGTAGCGAAAGACCGGGCGGTGGAGGCCCTGCTGCACGTCGGCGATCGCTTTGCTCTCAACGTGCTGGCCGCAGGGCGTGAAACCGGTCCGATGAAGCAGTTTTTGCAGCCGTTTGCCCCAGGCGCCGACCGCTTCGCCGGCCTGGAGCTGGAGCACAGCCCCAGCGGCCAACCGCTTCTACCGGAGGCCCTGGCCTGGCTGGAGGCCACGGTGCAGCAGCGCATGGAATGCGGCGACCACTGGCTGCTGTATGCCCAGGTGAGCCAGGGCGGCGTGCTCGACGCCAGCGCCACCACGGCCGTGCACCAGCGCCGCAGCGGCGCCAACTACTGAGAACCGCAAAGCCCGGGGCCACGGATTTACGGGGTCACGGAGCCACGCAAACACAGCTAACTCATAGTCGTTTCGACTACGGGCAAGCTAAACTCTCCGTCTGTCCCAACACCTGCCAAGCCATGGATATCGCCAAGCCCAGCACCAAGGCCAATCTTGAAGCCGCTTTTGGCGGCGAGAGCATGGCCAATCGCAAATACCTATTTTTCGCGGAGGTGGCCAAGCAGGTCGGCAACCCCGAGCTGGCCAAGCTGTTTCGCGACACCGCCGCCCAGGAAACCGAGCACGCTTTCGCCCACTTCCGGCTGCTCCATCCCGAACTCGTCATCGACGATCCCGCCAACCTCTCCAGCGAGCAGAAGCAGGCCCTGCTCAGCCGCTGCCTGGAGCTGGCGATCGAGGGCGAAACCTACGAATACACGACCATGTATCCGGAGTTCGCCGCCCAGGCCCGCTCCGATCGCGATGGCGAAGCCGCAGCTGAATTCCAGGAGCAGATCGACGAATCACAGCAGCACGCCGGCATCTTTCGCACCGCCGCCAAAAACTTCGGCCTGCTGACGCCGATCGAGCAGCACCACGCCGAGCGCTACGGCATCGCCCTCGAAGCCCTGCAGGGCAAGGGGGTGGCCGGAGAGGCAGATGAGCCCGTAGCGGGCAAGTGGATCTGCAAACTGTGCTCGATGATTTACGACCCCACAGCAGGCGACCCCGATTCCGGCATCGCTCCGGGCACCCCCTTTGAAGCGATCCCCGACGACTGGCGTTGCCCGATCTGCGGCGCCCGCAAGGCCAGCTTCGTGCCCTACCGGGAGCCCCAACTTCTGGGAGTTTGATACCCCAACTGGGCTGCAATTTATGTAGCCCAGAACACCATTTCAACCAATTGCCACGCCGAGGGGCCCAGAGCAAAAACCCAGTAAAGCAAAGGGGTTTTAGGGTCTAGGTCTAGATCCGTGCAGACCTTTTTGCAGGGTGTAAAGGCAATCCCAAAGTAATTCAGTAAACGGCCGCGAATTTGCCGCCAGCCCGCTGCAATGGCTGCAGTTCTGACACCAGGAATGGCCAGCACCGCAACCGCCTCAACTGGCAACCATCCCCTCGGGGTGCGGGCAACGGTGCGTTATCGGGGGTTCGTGCTGATCCCCCAAGCCGATTTCACCTGGCTGGTGCGCCCCGAGCGAAGTCCCATGCATCTGCTGCCATTTCGGGCACCGGCCAGCTCCCTCGCTGACGTCAAAGCCCTAGTTGATTGGCGCTTGGCCGAAGCAATTTAAGTGGCTTGATTTAGCCAAACCCGACTTCAAGCTGCCTGGGGAGGTGGCGTTGGATCGTGGTGGATGTGAAAAGGCAGCACCAGGGTGGCCCAGTGATCGGGGCGCTCGGGACGGGGACGGCGGGAGCGACGCACACCAAAAGGAACACGCACCACGTTGGTGCCCTCGACCCGCAGCACCTGGCCCGTTCCTGTACCAGTTCCGTCGTTGCTGCCCTTCATAGTCCCGAGAATGAATGGCTTAAGCGCTGATTGTGCCTGTTAACAGGCGTCAAGCCCGCACAGTGTGCGTCATGACGGCACTAATGAACAGTGGCAGCTGGTACCACTTGGGCCAGTTCCTGCTCTGCCAGCTCCTCCATGCTCGGGCAGGTGCACACCAGGTTGCGATCGCCGTAGGCGTTGTCGATCCGGGCCACCGCCGGCCAAAACTTCGCCAGGAGCTGATCCTCACCAGCCGGAAATGCAGCCTGCTGGCGGGTATAGGGCCGATCCCAGTGATCAGCAGTCACGGCAGCCAGGGTGTGGGGGGCTCTCTTGAGGGGGTTATTGAGGGGATCGGCGCTGCCGGCCTCCAGCGCCGCGGCCTCCTGGCGGATCGCCACCATGGCCGCGCAAAAGCGGTCGAGCTCAGCGAGCGACTCGCTTTCCGTGGGTTCCACCATCACCGTGCCCGCCACTGGCCAGCTCACCGTGGGGGCATGGAAGCCGTAGTCCATCAGGCGCTTGGCCAGGTCATCGACCTCCAGGCCGCAGCTGCGCTTGAGCGGCCGCAGATCGAGGATGCACTCGTGGGCCACGCGCCCGCCAGCGCCTCGGTAGAGCACGGGGAAGTGGGGCTCTAGGCGCTCGGCCAGCAGGTTGGCGGCCAGCAGGGCCACCTGGCTGGCCTGGCGCAGGCCCGCGCCGCCCATCATGCGGATGTACATCCAGCTGATTGCCAGAATCGAAGCACTGCCCAGGGGTGCCGCAGCCACGGGCCCCACCCCGCCAGCCTGGCCAGGGGCACCCGGCAAGAAGGGCAGTAGGTGGGATGCGACCGCAATGGGACCCACACCGGGGCCGCCTCCGCCGTGGGGAATGCAGAAGGTCTTGTGCAGGTTAAGGTGGCAGACATCGGCGCCATAGAGACCCGGCTTGCACAGGCCCACCTGGGCGTTGAGGTTGGCGCCATCGAGGTAAACCTGGCCGCCGCGGGCGTGCACCAACTCGCAGATACGGCGAATAGCCGGCTCAAACACGCCGTGGGTGGAGGGATAGGTGACCATCAGCGCCGCCAGCTGCTCGGCGTGGGCAGCGGCCTTGGCCTCCAGGTCGGCGAGATCAATATTGCCGGCCTCATCGCAGGCCACCGCCACCACCTGCAGGCCGGCCATCACGGCGCTGGCTGGGTTTGTGCCGTGGGCACTGGTGGGAATCAAACAAACGGTGCGATGGGCTTCCCCTTGGCTGCGGTGCCAGGCCCGGATCGCCAGCAGGCCGGCATATTCCCCCTGGGAGCCGGCATTGGGCTGCAGCGACACGCCGGCAAAACCGGTGATCAGCGCCAGCCAGCGCTCCAGATCCGCCGCCAGAAGCCGGTATCCGGCGGCCTGCCCAGCCGGGGCGAAGGGGTGCAGCTGGCTGAAGGCCGGCCAGCTCACCGGCGCCAGCTCGGCGGCGGCATTGAGCTTCATGGTGCAGCTACCCAGAGGGATCATCCCGTGCACCAGAGATAAATCCTTAGCTGAAAGGCGCTGGATGTAGCGCAAAAGCTCGGTTTCACTGCGGTAGCGGTGGAAGACGCTCTGCCGCAACCAGGGCTGCTGGCGCAGGGGCATGGCCGGGCCAGCAGGCGGGCTGTTGCCCAGCTCCCGCCAGGGCTCAGCGCACCCAGCCAGCGCCCGCAGCAGCCGCTCCAGCTCCTCGGCGCTGCTCAGCTCATCAAGGCTGATGCCAACGCCATCTTCTGCCTGGTGCAGGTTGAAGCCAGCCGCCAGGGCAGCGGCCACCAGCACCTCGGCCTGATCCGGAGGCAGGGGCAGCCACACCGTGTCAAAACCCTGGCCCGGCAACACCGGCAGAGCGAGGGCCTCCAGGCCAGCCACAAGGTCCGCCCGCAGGCTGAGCAAGCGCCGGGCGATCGCCTCCAGGCCATCAGGGCCATGGTGCACGGCATAGAAGCCAGCCATCACTGCCAGAAGCACCTGGGCGGTGCAGATGTTGCTGGTGGCCTTGTCGCGGCGGATGTGCTGTTCGCGGGTCTGCAGGGCCAGGCGCAGGGCCGGCTGGCCTTCCGCATCCACGGAGCGCCCCACCAGGCGGCCGGGGATCTGGCGCTTGAACTGCTCGCTCGTGGCAAAAAAAGCGGCATGGGGGCCACCGAAGCCCAGCGGCACCCCCAGGCGCTGGGCGCTGCCGACGGCGGTATCAGCGCCGAGGTGGCCCACCGGCTCCAGCAGCACCTGGGCCAGGGGATCGATCGCCACAGCCGTGATCACCCCGGCCTGGCGGGCGCTAGCCAGCAGCTCGCTGGGATCCCAGAGCCGGCCCTGGCGGCCAGGCAGCTGGATCAACAAACCAAAAGCATCCGCTGGCAGGGGGGCTGCAGCCAGCGACTCGGCTGCCACCAGCTCGAGCTGGATGCCCAGGGGCTCGGCCCGGGTTTGCAGCACCGCCAGGGTCTGGGGGAACACGGCCCGATCCACCAGAAAGCGGCCGGCCCCGGGGCGCTTGCAGACAGCGCTAGCCATGGCCATGGCCTCAGCGGCGGCGGTGGCCTCATCTAATAAGGAGGCATTGGCGATCGGCAGGCCGGTGAGCTCGCTGATCAGGGTCTGAAAATTCAGCAGGGCCTCAAGCCGGCCCTGGGCAATTTCGGCCTGATAGGGGGTGTAGGCGGTGTACCAGGCGGGGTTTTCAAACACCTGGCGCTGGATCAGCGCCGGCGTGGCGGTGCCGTAGTAGCCCTGGCCGATCAAGCTGCGTTGCAGCTGGTTGGCCGCAGCGATCTCGGCAAGTTCAGCCAGGGCCTGGGCCTCACTGCAGGGCTCGGGCAAACCCGCAGCCGAGGCCGCCGGATCTAGCAGCAAATCGGCGGGCACCACCTGGGCGGCCAGGGCCTCGAGGCTGGACGCTCCGAGTTCCGCCAACATCCGCTGCTGCTCAGCGGCGCTCGGACCGATGTGGCGCCCAATAAAGGAGAGGGCTGGTGCGTCCGCAGTGCCCATCAGGCGCCCTGCACCTTGGCGGAGTAGGTGGCCGCATCCAGTAGTCCAGCGAGCTGGGCCGGATCAGCTGGCTGGAGCACCAGCAGCCAACCCTCGCCGTAGGGATCGTTCTGCAGCTCCTCCGGGCTAGCTAGCACCGCCTCATTGCGGGCCAGCACCACACCGCTCACGGGCGCCAGCAGATCTTCCACCGCCTTCACCGATTCGACGCTGCCAAAACTGGCGCCCTGAACAAGGCTGGCGCCCACTGCGGGCAGCTCCACAAACACGATGTCGCCGAGCTGGTCGACGGCGAAGGCACTCAGGCCCAGCCGCAGCCTCTCGCCCTCAGGGCGCACGTACTCGTGGCTGTTGGCGTAGCGGCAATCACCGGGGATGGGGAGCGCCATTGCAGATCACCAAGTACGCGTCATTCTGTCGGAAATGAAGCGTTAAACAGCGGTGAGATCGGCGTAATCAAACCTGGTGACCAGCCTGAGCCAGTGCCACCAGAGCCCGCTCCAGGGCGATCTGGGCATGGGCGCGGTGGGTGCCGCCCTGGGCAAACAGCACGTAGGGCTCCCGCAGCGGCGCATCGGCGGAAAACTCGCTGGTGCTGCCGTCGATGAAGGTGCCGCCCGCCATCACCAGGGCACTGGCGTAGCCGGGCATCGGCGCCGGCACCGGATCGAGGTAGGCGCCCACCGGTGATGCGGCCTGGAAGGCGCGGCAAACGGTTTTGAGCCGCTCGGGATCGCCGAGCCGCACCGCCTGGATTACGTCGCTGCGGGGGGCAGCGGGCAGGGGCTGCACCGCGTAGCCCAGATCCGAGAAGACCGCCGCCACCAGCTCGCTGCAGATCAGGGCCTCAGCCACCATCTGGGGAGCCAGGAAAAGTCCCTGGGCCAGCAGGCGGTTGAGGTCGAAGCTGGTGCCCCCCTCGCCGCCGATGCCCGGCGCCGTGAGCCGGCAGCAGGCCTGCTCCACCAACTCAGCCCGGCCGGCCACGTAGCCGCCGGTGGGGGCGATGGTGCCGCCGAGGTTTTTGATCAAGGAACCGGCAATCAGATCGGCCCCCACCGCCGTGGGCTCCTGGGCCTCCACCAGCTCGCCATAGCAGTTGTCGACAAACACCACGCAGCCGGGCTGGAGCGCTTTCACCCGCTCGCAGAGCAGGCCGATCTGGGCCACCGACAGGGACGGCCGCCAGCTGTAGCCGCAACTGCGCTGGATCAGCACCATGCGGGTAGGAATAGCCAGGGCGTCCTCCAGGCCGTCGAAATCGACATGGCCGGCGGCGGTGAGCGCCAGCTCGGCGTAGGCGATGCCGAATTCCGCCAGGGAGCCCTGGCCGCTGCCGCGGATGCCAATCACCTCTTCGAGGGTGTCGTAGGGGCGGCCGGTGAGGGCGAGCAGGCGGTCGCCGGGGCGCAGCACACCAAATAACGCCGCTGCTATGGCGTGGGTACCACTGACAAATTGCAGCCGCACGGCCGCCGCCTCGGCCTGCAGCACCCGGGCAAACACCCGATCCAGCAGCTCCCGGCCCTGATCGCCATGGCCGTAGCCGCTCACCGAAGCGAAGTGCTGGCTGCCGAGTCGCTCGGCGGCGAAAGCCTCGAGCACCCGGGCCAGCCGCGGCTGCACCTGGCTGGTGTGGTGGGCGGCGGCAGCGGCAGTGGAGGCCACGGCAGCGGCCACCCGCTCGGCGGCCGAGGCACGGCTAGCAGGAGGGGACATTGCAGCCGCAGCACACGAATTACCTATCCTGCACCCGCATTGCGGGCCTCCCAATCGAGCCCCAGAGCGTTATTTGGGACCGATGGGGAGCCCTTAAAGTTGGACCGATATTCAGTAGCTGAGTTCCATCAATGAGTCAGCTCCCAGCCCCTACCTCCAACACGCGCTTTTCAGAAGATGTGGTGCCACTAGGGGATTTGAAGCTAAATCCAGGGCGTGTGGTGCAGCACACCGACACCACTCAAAGACCTGTGTTGCTCACCAACCATGGCCGGGGCGTTGCGGTGCTGCAATCTCTGCAGGTCTATGAGGCCCAGCAGGATGAACTGGCCTTCATGAGAGCAGTTGTGGCAGGCCTGGCCGATGCCGATGCGGGCCGCACCATTTCCATCGAGGCTGCAAAAACAGAGCTTGGACTGCCGTGAAAGTCAGGATCACGCAATCAGCCCTGCGCGATTGCGAGGAGATCCTCAATTGGTTCGATGCACAAGGCAATCTGGCTGCCGGCTCCTCACTAGTGAGCCAATTACTGGAGCGAATCGAGCAGCTGGAGCGCTTCCCCCAATCCGGCAGGATCGTGCCTGAATTTCAACAGAGCGAACTGCGGGAGCTGATCTAACCACCCTTTCGCATTGTGTATCGACTAACCAAACACGACCTAACCGTGATTCGCATCTGGCGCGGAGAGCGCCAACTCAAGCTGCCTGGCTAAGCCAAGCACCCTCCAGTCCTAGATTCAGCCTGTTGCAGGAACCTGCTATCGCCCCTCTGAGCACCGATTCGGCCCAAGTTTTGGGTGCGGCCACACCCAGCGCGCTTGAGGATCAGCGCATCCGCGCAGCCGTATCCGAAAGGCGCCAACCCCTGCCGGGCCGCCAGCGCAAATTCAAGGGTGGCACCACCAGCTTCATGCTGGTGATGCACGTGGGGGCGGTGTTTGCCCTGCTGCCGCGCTTCTGGAGCTGGCAGGCCGTGGTGGTGCTGGCGGTGCTCTATTGGACCACCGTGCTGGGGGTGACCCTGGGGCTGCACCGGATGCTGACCCACCGCAGCTTCAGTGCCCCGCTGTGGCTGGAGCACCTCCTGGTGCTGATGGGAGCCCTGGCCTGCCAGAGCGGCCCGATCGAATGGGTGGGACTGCACCGCCACCACCACAAGTATTCCGACCAACCCAACGACCACCACGACGCGGCCCGGGGCCTGTGGTGGGCCCACAGCGACTGGATGCTGCACGAAATCCCGGCCCTGCAACACGTGGGTCGGCTCACCGGCGACCTGCAGCGCGACCCCTTCTACCGCTGGCTAGATCGCTGGTTTCTGCTGCTGCAGCTGCCGCTCGGCGCTGCTCTCTATTGGTATGGCGAGCTGGCCGGCGTCCATGGCGGCGGCTTAGGCCTGGTGCTTTGGGCGATCCCCCTGCGCCTGGTGATCGTTTATCACGTCACCTGGCTGGTGAATTCCGCCACCCACTTCTGCGGCTACCGCAACTTCAATTCCCCCGACCTCTCGCGCAATTGCTGGTGGGTGGCAATCTTGAGCTTCGGCGAGGGCTGGCACAACAACCACCACGCCTTCCCCCATTCAGCGCGCCACGGCCTGCGCTGGTTTGAGTTCGACATCACTTGGCAGCACATCAAGCTGCTGCGCAAGCTTGGCTGGGCCAAGCGAGTGCGGGAAGCGAGCTACAACCCCTCCTAAGGGCTGGCTGGCGGAGCCTGGAGCTGCTGCCTAATTGCAGCTGCTAGATCCAGTTTTGCCATGGCGCCGGTGGCCGTTAAGCCCATGGCTTTGGCCTGCTGGCGCAGCAGCTCAAGAAACTGATCCTGCTCCAGCTCCGCCTCGCCCGTCGCCCCCAGCCGAGCCAGGGTGCGGCGCAGATCAGGGAGTTCGCTGTCGAGCTCAGCTGCCGAAAAATCGCGCTGGCCCGCCATCACCTCGGCAAACCGCTCCCGCCGCTGCCGCTTCTCGACCGGATAGGCAGCCAGCACCGGCTCGCGGCACAAACGCCAGGGCCGCCCCGCCGTGAACAACTGGGCCAAAGCCGCACTCAAGGGCACCGCTTCGGCCGCATCGATCCGCAGATCAAAGGCCACCGGCGGCTGGCGCAGGCCCACAAACACCTCCAGCAGCTCGCCGGGCCCCAGCACCGGAGCGCCCTCGTCCTGCACGGGCAGGGCAGAGGTTTCCAGGGCCGCTACCAGCTCGGGGCTGTCGGCCAGGCGCTGGCGCAGGCCGTCGCCCAGGCTGCCGCCACGCACCTCGCGGGCCAGCAGCTGATTAATACGACCAAGGGCCAGGAACACCTCCGGGCCGGGGGAGGCCAGCTTGCCGTTGCGCAGCATCGAGAGCTGGGAGTTGTGGACCCGGCCCAGATCGAGGGCCTCAGCCAGGGCCGGCAACACCCGGTGCGACCAGCCGTTGCGCTCATGCCACACCTTGATCAGATGGGCAAAAGCGACCCGACCCGATAGGAGATCTTCCCGGTACCCCACGCGATATGGATCCGTATTGTTACCATTCTACCGATCAGTACGGAGTCGGTCCGTTATGGCCGCACCAGTTAGTCCCAACGCACCAGCCACCCAGCGCCTTGCCACCCGCAAGCCCGCCTTCATCAACCAAGGCGTCAGCGGCGAGCGCCGCGCCGAGGCCCTGCACCGGCCGCGCCATGGCAAGGCCGCTAGCGCCAAGGGGTCGAAAACCACCCCCTGGGTCACCATCGGCTTCATGGCCGTGATCCATGTGCTGGCGCTGGTTGCCCTGCTGCCCCAGTTCTGGAGCGTGCCCGCCGTGGCCAGCTTCCTGGTGCTCTATTGGGTCACCGCCTGCCTGGGCGTGACGATTGGCTACCACCGCATGCTCAGCCACCGCGCCTTCCGGGTGCCCCAGTGGCTGGAGCGTTTCTTCGCCACCTGCGGCGCCCTCAGCTGCCAGCACGGCCCGATCGATTGGGTGGGCCTGCACCGCCACCACCACAAGTTTTCCGATACGGAAGTGGATCACCACACCAGCCTCAAGGGCTTCTGGTGGAGCCACATGGCCTGGATGCTCCAGGCCATCCCCGCCATGGCTGCCGTGCCCCGGCTCACCGGCGATATTGCCAAAGATCCCTACTACCGCTGGTTGAACACCAATTTCCTGTTGCTGCAGGCGCCCCTAGCGGCCCTGCTGTTTTGGATCGGCACCGCCACGGGCGCTGGTGGCTGGGCCCTGGTGCTCTGGGGCATCCCCCTACGCCTGGTCGTTGTGTACCACTGCACCTGGCTGGTGAATTCGGCCACCCACCTTTGGGGCAGCGTTGCCCACGACAGCGGTGACGGCTCCAAGAACAACTGGTGGGTCGCGGCGCTCACCTTCGGCGAGGGCTGGCACAACAACCACCACGCCTTTCCCCACTCGGCTCGCCACGGCTTTGGCCCCCAAATCGATCTCACCTGGCAGCACATCCGCCTGATGCGCTTCCTGGGCCTGGCCAAGCACGTACGCCTGCCCGCAGCTGCTGAGCCTCAGCGGACCTGAGGCCTGATCACCCCCTGATTTAGGGTGTTGGATCGGGTCTTGATCAATCTCCTACTTATTTGCCATGGCTAAGCGCGTTCAAGTCGTCCTCAACGCAGACGTTCTCAGCCTGGGCAAGAACGGTGATCTGGTGGAGGTAGCCCCCGGCTACGCCCGCAACTTCCTGGTTCCCACCGGCAAGGCCCAGCCCGTCACTGCAGCTGTGCTGCGCCAGGTGGAAGCGCGCCGCGCTAAGGAGGCGGAGCGTCAGGCTGCCCTCAAGGCTGAGGCGATCGCCTTCCGCACCGCCCTCGACACGATCGGCCGCTTCACGGTCAAGAAGCAAACCGGCGGCGACGACGTGCTGTTTGGCACCGTCACCAACGGTGACGTGGCCGAAGCGATCGAAGCTGCCACCAAGAAAGAAGTGGATCGCCGCGACATCACGGTGCCCGAAATCCACCGCACCGGCTCCTACAAGGTGCAGGTGAAGCTCCACCCCGAAGTCACCGCCGAGCTCAACCTGGAAGTCGCCAGCTTCTGAGGCCCGAGCCCTCTGTTGAAACCCCAGGGATAGGGCAGCTTGTGTGTTGAACCCCCACCGGTAGGGCCCGTGGGGTGGCCAAATGGCGCCGCCGCGCTCAAGATTGCCCTCCTGGCTAAGCGCCCCCAAGATCATGGTGAGCGTTCCCCTCAACCAATCCAGCAGCCGCGAATCCCGTTCAGACGGGCGCTCGGAAGCCCGTTTTGAGGCCCTGCCCGATTCGGTGCCGCCCCAGAACCTGGAGGCAGAAGAGGCCGTGCTGGGCGGCATCCTGCTCGACCCAGACGCCATCGGCCGCATCGCCGACGTGCTGCAGGCAGAGGCTTTTTATCTCGGCGCCCACCGCGAGATCTACCGCACGGCGGTGATGTTGCACAGCCAGGGCAAACCCACCGACCTCACGGCGATGTGCGCCTGGTTGGCGGACACCGGTGCCCTGGAGAAGGTGGGCGGTCAGGGCCGGCTGGTGGAGCTGGTGGAGCGCATCACCTCAACCGCCTCAATCGACCAGGTGGCTCGCCTGGTGATGGACAAGTTTTTGCGGCGCCAGTTGATTCGCTCCGGCAACGAGGTGATCGCCCTGGGCTTTGACCAGAGCAAGCCGATGGAGCAGGTGCTCGATGAGGCCGAGCAAAAGATCTTCGCGATCAGCCAGGAGAAGCCCAGCACCGGCCTCACCCCCACCGCCGAGATCCTCACCAGCACCTTCAACGAGATCGAGAGCCGCTCCCTGGGCACCGCCGTGGCCGGCATCCCGTGCAACTTCTACGACCTTGATGCCATCACCCAGGGCCTGCAGCGCAGCGATCTGATCATCGTGGCCGGCCGGCCGGCGATGGGCAAAACCTCAATCGTGCTCAACATCGCCAAAAACGTCGCCCAGCTGCACCAGCTGCCGGTGTGTGTGTTCTCCCTGGAGATGAGCAAGGAGCAGCTCACCTACCGCCTGCTGTCGATGGAGGTGGGCATCGAAAGCGGCCGGCTGCGCACCGGCCGGCTGCAGCAGGAGGAGTGGCCCCTGCTGGGCCAGGGCATCAATAGCCTGGGCCAGCTGCCCCTTTTCCTCGACGACAAACCCAATTCAGGCGTGCTGGAGATGCGCTCCCTCTGCCGCCGGCTCATGGCCGAAACCGGCAAGGAGCTGGGCCTGATCGTGATCGACTACCTGCAGCTCATGGAGGGCTCCACCCCCGACAACCGGGTGCAGGAGCTCAGCCGCATCACCCGTGGCCTCAAGGGCATGGCCCGCGAGCTCAACGTGCCGGTGATCGCCCTATCCCAGCTGAGCCGCGGCGTCGAATCGCGCACCAACAAGCGCCCGATGCTCAGCGACCTGCGCGAATCGGGCTCAATCGAGCAGGACGCTGACTTGGTGCTGATGATCTACCGAGACGAGTACTACAACCCGGAAACCCCCGACCGGGGCATTACGGAGGTGATCGTGACCAAGCACCGCAACGGCCCGGTGGGCACGGTCAAGCTGTTGTTTGAGCCCCAGTTCACACGCTTCCGCAACCTGGCGGCTTGAGCGGTGGCGCCTACGCAAGCACCCCTCAAAGTAGTGACGGTGCAAACCGGCCACCGCTACCCCGATCTCTGGGTGAGTCGGCTGGCGGCAATGGTGGCGCGGCAGCTGCGCGAACCCCATCGCTTCATCGTCTACACCGACAGGCCGGAACCAGGTCGCTTTGGCGAACCAATCGCCAGCCATCAACAGCTGGTGCAACAGGACCTAGAGGCCGGCAGCCTGCGGGGCTATTTCAGCAAACTGCGCCTGTTTGATCAGGCCCTAACGGGCAGCGATCCCTTCCTGTTTCTCGACTCCACACTGGTGATCAGGGCCGACCTAGCCCCCCTGGTGGAGCTCGGCCGCAACGCAAGCGCCAGCTTGATGGGCGTGCGCGACTGGAACTACCCGATCCTCAATTCCTCGGTGCTCTGGTGCCGTCCCGACGCCCACATCCAGGCGGTGTGGCAGTGCTGGCAGGAGGGTCGCTACGCCGGAGCACATTTTGCTGGAGACCAGAACTTCATCTTCCGTGTCTTCCAGGAGCTGGCGCCGGCAGCTCTTGCCTATTGGCCTGCAGAGCTGGTGCGCTCCTACAAGGTCCTGCGCAAGCTCGCCAGCCGCGATGCCGCCACCGCCCAAAGCCAGCTGGAAGCCTGCACCATCCTCAAATTCCACGGCCGGCCCAAGCCCGAGGAAGTGCTGCACCCCTGGCGCCATCCCCGGCGCACGATTCTGCGCCATCCACTGCAGCCCAAGCTCTGGGGCTATCTCGCCGGCGAGATCCGCAACCACTGGCACTGAAAAAGGCAGGCTTGCCTCTTAAATAAACAAATGCCGTTCAGCACCCCAGCCACCCAGACGTGCGTCGAACCCTGCACCGAGCACTTCGACTTGATCGTGGTGGGCGGCGGCCACGCCGGCTGTGAGGCCGCCATCACCGCCGCTCGGCTAGGGCTAAACACGGCACTGTTTTCACTCAACCTCGATCGCATCGCCTGGCAGCCCTGCAACCCGGCGGTGGGCGGTCCGGCCAAGAGCCAGCTGGTGCATGAGGTGGATGCCCTCGGAGGCGTGATCGGCCGGCTGGCCGATGCCACGGCCCTGCAGAAGCGGGTGCTCAATTCCAGCCGCGGCCCCGCTGTTTGGGCCCTGCGCGCCCAGACCGACAAGCGCCAGTACGCCCGCCAGATGCTGCAGCTGCTGCAGCACACTCCAAACTTGGCCCTGCGCGAAGCGATGGTGACCGGGCTGGTGGTGGAGGGCACCCCCGGCGAGGACGCCCGCATCAGCGGCATCAGCACCTACTTCGGCAGCAGCTACGGCGCCGCCGCCGTAATCCTCACCACAGGCACCTTCCTGGGCGGTCAAATCTGGGTGGGCAACCAGTCGATGAGCGCCGGCCGGGCAGGAGAGCAGGCCGCCGTTGGCCTCAGCGAAGCCCTCGAGGCGCTGGGCTTCCAGATGGGCCGGCTCAAAACTGGCACCCCAGCCCGGGTAGACAGGCGCAGCATCGCCCTCGACCAACTTGAAGAGCAGCCAAGCGATGCCGTAGATCGCTTCTTCTCCTTTGATCCGGCCTCCTGGGTGAGCGGCGAGCAGATGAGCTGCCACATGACCCGAACCACGGCCGCCACCCACCAGCTGATCCGCGACAACCTGCACCTGACACCGATCTACGGCGGCTTCATCGACAGCAAGGGGCCCCGCTACTGCCCCTCAATCGAAGACAAAATCGTGCGCTTCGCTGAGAAGGAAAGCCACCAGATCTTTCTCGAACCCGAGGGCCGCGACACGCCTGAGATCTACGTGCAGGGCTTCTCCACCGGCCTGCCGGAGCGGCTGCAGCTCGAACTGCTGCGCACCCTGCCGGGCCTGGAGCAATGCGTGATGCTGCGGCCCGCCTACGCCGTCGACTACGACTACCTGCCCGCCACCCAGCTCAAGCCGTCGCTGGAAACCAAGCGGGTAGCCGGGCTGTTTTGCGCCGGCCAGCTCAACGGCACCACCGGCTACGAGGAAGCCGCGGCCCAGGGCCTGGTGGCTGGCCTCAACGCCGCCCGCCTGGTGCGGGACCAAGAGCCGGTGCACTTCCCCAGGGAGGGCAGCTACATCGGCACCATGATCGATGACCTGATCAGCAAGGATCTGCGCGAGCCCTACCGCGTACTTACCAGCCGCAGTGAATACCGGCTGGTGCTGCGAGGCGACAACGCCGACCGACGCCTCACCCCCCTAGGGCGGGAGCTGGGCCTGATCGACGAGCGGCGCTGGGCCATCTACAACGCCAAACAACAAGCCATCAGCGCCGAAAAACAGCGCCTTGAATCGGTGCGCCTCAAGGGCAGCGACCCGGCCGCCACCGCCGTGGAGGCCCAGACCCAAGCCCCCATTAAGGGATCGGTAACCTTGGCCGACCTGCTGCGCCGCTCCGGCTTCCACAGCAGCGATCTGGTGCGCCTAGGCCTGGCGCCGGTGGAGTTGCCAAGCGACGTCCGTGAGGGCGCTGAGATCGACATCAAATACAGCGGCTACCTGGCCCGCCAGCAGCAGCAGATCGACCAGGTGAAAAAGCAGGAGCACCGGGCATTACCAGCAGACGTGGATTACGCCACCATTGCCACCCTTTCAAAGGAAGCCCGCGAAAAACTCAACTCAATCCAACCCCTCAGCCTGGGCCAGGCCGCCCGCATCCCCGGGGTTAGTCCTGCCGACGTCACGGCCCTGCTGCTTTGGCTTGAGCTATGCAAACGCCAAACCTCGTCAAGTCAGAAAAGGGCCGTTAATCTTGACCCCACTAGATAAGGCACAGCAGGTGAGTCCGGTACGAGGCATACCTACCTCCCGGGCCTACTGGGAACTCAAGGCAGAGCAGGTGCTCAATCGGGTGTTCGAGCCCGAAAAGCCAATTGAGGTGGAGGTCTGCGACACGCCCGCAGCATTTTCAAATGCCGGCAGCATCCCCGTAGAACTGCATGATCTGCCGCCAGCCCCAGCCAAACAACCAACTTCCAAACCAAAGCAGACCTCCGCAAAGCGCCACCCACCCAGGGCAGGCAGCGCCCTGCAGCGGCTTGCGGATCAGGTTGGCCGCCAGCCCAGCCTGCTACTGGCAGGAGCCAGTGTGACGGTGATGGTGGTGGCAGGGATGGCCCTGGCCGTGCTCGGCCTCTGGAACCAGAGCCAGCAGGCCATCCGCCAGGACCGCAACATGCTGCTGATCGAGCGGCTGCGCACCATGGGACCCGGCACAACCCCAGCCCAAGCAAACGAGCCCGCCCAGGCAGCCAGCGCCGTTGGGGCAGGGGGAGACGGAGAGCTGCCCCCACCGCCTCCAGGCGAACCCTGGATGGAAGAGCTAGCAACCCTGCCAGCCAGCAGCGCCCCAGCAGCCGACGTACTCAAAGTGCCCATCAACAGCCGCCTCACCAGTCCGGCTCCCGCTGCCACCGGCTCAGCCAGCACCCCTGGAGGCAGCGCCTCGAGTGGTGCTGGTAATAGTGGCGGTGGCAATAGTGGCGGTGGTGGCAATGCACCCCAGCTCGTGGGAGTGGTGCAGGTGCCCGGGCAAAGCGGCTCAGCAATCTTTCAATTGGGCAGTAGCTCTACCAGCGCCGCCGTGGGCGAGAGCATCGGCAGCAGCGGCTGGCGATTGCGCTCAGCCAGTGGTGATACGGCGGTCATTGAGAAGGGCGGCGAGCAGCGCCGCATCAGCATCAGCAGCGGATTTTGAGCCCAACTCAAACTGCCTTGAATCGAACAAGCGTTATCAGCGTTTGCTTCAACAGTTCGGCAGTAATTGAATCACTGCTTCGCACAATACCGCCAAATACAACCATTATTTTAGTAGACAATGGATCTGGAGATGTAGAAATTATCCAAGACTTGGCAAAGACATATAATGCTCAATTAATTAGCAATCCAGGCAACTCAGGCTTCGGCAGCGCCTGCAATCAGGGAGCAAGTCTCTGTAAGAGCGAATTTGTCTTCTTTATTAATCCAGACAGCATACTGGAGCCCTCAACAATCGCACTGCTGGAATCGGCGGCAGACACCCACCCAAAAGCCTCCTGCTTTAACCCTCGCATCCTTAATAGCCACGGCAAAGATTCATTTAAAAGGCGCAGCTGCCTTCTAAAAGCGGAGCAAATTATGCCCCGTGGCACGCCTCTAGAAGCAAGCGAGGTTCCCATACTCTCCGGTGCTGCACTCTTTGCTAGAAAAGAAGACTTTGATCGCATTGGCGGATTTGATAATAATATTTTTTTGTATCACGAAGACGACGACATCAGCATAAGATTTCGCAAGCAAACGGGCCAAGCTTGGATTATTCCCGAAGCACGAGTTGTGCACCTGAGCGGTCATTCAAGCGGCCGCTCAGCCGCAACGACAGCCCTAAAGGCTTGGCACATGGGACGATCACTTGTTTATACGACAACCAAGCACCATATCAATCACGCTTATCGCAAAGCGGTTTTTTCAGCTTTGAAACAGTTTTTGTCGCCCGCAACAATCTTAAGCAAGCGAAAATTCTGGAAACATCGAGCATTTCTGCAGGGAGTTCTCAGCGCTCGTAAAGACCAAGGCGCCTCAAGCCTGCCATGCCCCTATGACATCAAGCGTCCATAAAGCGCATTAATCTTGCTGACCTCACGCTCTAGCGAATACTGCTCGACCACACGCTGGCGTCCGTGCTTACCCATGCGCCACAACAAGCCAGGGTCAGCAAGTAGTCTTCGCAATACTATAATCAGAGAATCAGTCGATCCAGTTTCGAAGGATGATCCCACCTCGTCATCCACAACCTGTGGCCAGATTCCCGCACCGGAAACTAAAACTGCACGACCACAGGCCATAGCCTCTAAGGGGGTAAGACCAAAACCCTCCGTGCGGGAAGCCGCCACACACAAAAGAATTCGGCGATAACAGGCCAATACTTGTTCGCGATTGAGGTCACCCAAAAAAACAATGCGCTCGCTAAGACCGGCCACACTAATTTTTTTCTGCATAATCTCAAAGAAGGCCATATCCTTGGCTTGACATAAACCCGTAAATACAGCCCCAAAATCAGGAAACTCTGGAAGCACCTTAATTAAAGCTTCTACCAATAGATCCGTACCCTTACTTGGCCTGATCCGACCAAAAGCACCAATCCAATACAAACCCTGCAATTTAGAAGGAACCACAACCCCTGGCAAATCAACAGGCTGACGAAGGATCGCCAGGTCACCATCGAGAGGGGAGTAGTGGTCAACATCTACTCCATGATAAATAACTTCAGTCGGACAATCAAGATAACCTGCTGAACGCTCAGAAGTGGCAATAACGGCATCACAATATCGAAGCAATACGGCCAAAAATGCGCCAGGCGGCTTGGGGGCTGCGGAAGTAAAAAGGATTTTCCAAGGCTGATTTAATAGTTTTTTTAGTACAATTCCGCAAGCTATTTCAATATCTCGACGGGCATGCCAAACCCGGCAGCGGCCCCGAGATGGTCGCGACCATCCCTGCCTCAACAGCTGTCCCCACCGCACTTGAGCAGGCAAACCCAGCCCGCCCCAATCCAGCAAGCCAATAGATAAATACTGGCGCTGCAGGGGCACCAGTGCACGCACCGTCGCCGACACCCCTGTGTACCGGCGGTGCAGGTTGGTAACGACTACATCCGGCAATGCAACCGGCCGCTCGGTCGAGCCCAATCCCACTACCAAGACATGAGTAACTAGCCTAATCAACACAGGTCATGAGTCATTCTCATAACAGCGAATCACCTGCAAAGCTCACCGGAGCCGATTTGGCAGCTCAACCTCAGCGATGGCAGCACCGCCGCTGGCGATGGTCTGCTGAGCGGCCCTTGGCGCCTGCTGCTATTGGGTGACGGCAGCCCCACCCGGCACCTGGAGTCGCTCACGGGCAAGCCGGTGGAGATCGAGCTGATCGCCATGGCGCCTGAGCCAGCCGGCCCCCGTGCCGGCGCGCCACCGCCCCCGGAAATCGTGGAGCTCGATGGTCCCCTGCTGAGGCGCCAGGTGTGGCTGCGCTGCGGCGACAAAACCCTGGCCTGGGCAGAGAGCTGGTGGAATCAAAGCCAGGCCGACGCCTACCTGCAGCAGCGGGAGCTGCCGATCTGGCGCAGCCTGACGGCCAAACGGGCCGAACTGTTCCGCGAGGTGGATGGCCTGGCCCTTGTTGCTGCTCCCTGGCTCGAGCAGCGCTTTGGCCTGGCAGGCCCCTTCTGGAGTCGCCACTACCGCTTCTTCCGCGGGGGCAAGGAGCTCACCGTGATTCGGGAGGTGTTCTCGCCAGCCCTTGAGCACTGGCTGGGCCCAGCCAAGCTTTGTCACGATTTACAAACTCAGTAACGGCTTACAGCAATTCCAGGTTGACGGATTGACGCGCCTAGTGCTGTGTCCAGCATGGGGCCACTTGCGCCGGGGAGCCTGGCCATGACTACAAGCCTCTGGTTGAGCCTCACCGACCTCGGCCGCATCTTCGGCATATCCGCCGTGCATTGCGGCCGGCTGCTCAGCGATGCCGGCCTGCGCCAGCAGAACGGTGCCCCCAGCAGTAAGGCCCTGCAACAGGGCCTGGCCTATCAACACCATCCCCAGGCCACCTGCCCCAACGCCGTTTGGAACGGGGAAGGCTGCGCAACCCTGCTGCAGGAGCAGGGTCTGCGGCCCATGGCCGAGCGCAACCTGATCGACCAATGGGCAGACCTGCTCAGCGCCTTGGAACAGGGGTCCCCCTCGATCAACACCTCCGCCGAGGAAATGGCCAGCGACCTACCTGCAAACCTGGTGACCCAGGTGAATCAGGAGCTGCGCCAGCGGGGCTGCAACTTTCAGGTCAGCCCGCAGGCTCAACCCAAACGCAGGGCTTCCGCTTGCAGGCGCGCCCGCTCCAGCAGCTCCCGCAACTGATCCTCATCGGTATGGCTGAGGTTGCTGCGTAGCAGCTTGGCGTGGGGAGCATGGGCGCGCAGGCGCTCAATCACCCGATCTGGCGTGGCTTCCCGCACCAGCAGGCACAGGGCCGCGCTGCCGCGGGGCAGGGTCTCGCCCAGCTCGCGCATGAAGCCATCGTTGATGCCGATGTCGGAAAGGGAACCCGAGGCTGCGCCCACGCCCGCTCCCACGGCAGCACCCAGCAGGGGATTGAGAAACAGCAGGCCCACCAAGGTGCCCCAAAAGCCACCGCCTAGGGCGCCAGCAGCGGTGAGATTGATGGCCTGACGCAGGTGCACCTGGCCCTCGCTGTCGTGCTCCACCACCACCGCATCCTCTAGGGCAATCAGCTGCTCGCGCTGAATATCCACGAGCTCGCGCCGCACCTGCTCGGCTTCTTCCGCCTTCGGAAAGCCAACCACCACAAGGCTGCCCATCTTTTAAATGCATTTGAGACCAACCTAACCAGCTTTCCGGAGGGGGCCCTCAGCCACCAGCTCGGCGTCTGGTGGAGCGGGGCATGGCCCGGCCCGTGAGCTGGGATTGAGATGGGGGTTGGGATGGGGGTTGGGATTGGGGCGCAGTAGACGGCTGCCGCTGCCAACGGGGCAGGGCGAAAGCGTCATCTTCGGGCCATTCTTCCGGCTCCCTTTGTTGCGGCTCCCTTTCTTGCCTGGGCTGGCCCTGGGGCGGCGCGGCACTGCGACGAGAAATGGCATCAAGGCGGCGGCGCGGCCGGGCCTGGGAGCTGGGCTCAGGGCGAGCCTCCTGCCAGGGCTCGCGCCAGTCTTCCTCGTCTTCCAGGATCCAATCGAGCTTGTTTTCCACCCAACGACCCAGGCCATCGAGCCGGGGCATTCCGGCGGGGCCCGCGGGCCGGCGGCCTTCGCCCCGGTTGCCGCTGCGGGAGCCGGGGCGGGCACCGGACACCCCATCTACCAGCTGGCGGCCCGCACTCACCAGGCGATCTAGATCTTTCCAGGATTCAGGCATGACCCCAGGCTAAGGATCCAGCTAGCGACGACGACCCGCCAGCCAGCGCTCCCGGCCCATCCCCACCAAGGCAATGGTGAGACCTCCGAATTCCAGGGTCCAGAGGAAAACGCCCATTGCAGTGCCGTGCTGCCGGGACCTTAGGCCGCCTGCTCAAATCTCAACAGACAACTGGCGTGCCAGCGGCCGCCGTGGAGCCGGTCGCAACAGAAGCGGCAGGCCAAACCCTGCACCCGGCGGCGGTAGGGGGCGCTGACGCCGCAATTGGGGCAAGAGGCCAGCCAGCGGGGCGCCCTGGTGCTGGAGGGCAAGGGGTAGCGGTGGCGGATGCTCACCTTGAAGCCAGCCTGGGCGCCGTTGATGGCGGCCATACGGGCGCGGAAGTGGGGGCCATGGGCCTCTTCCACACCCACCACCCGATCCACCCAGGCATGGATCATTTCGTGGCAGAGGGTGCTGAGGGTGGCTTCCTGCGGCAGGGGATCGAGCAGGGGCCGCGACAGCACGATTTCGCACAGGGGGCGCCCATCCGGATGGCGTCCGCGCCGGTAGAGCCCGGCGGTGCGGCGCATGCGGCCATCGCTCCAGCGCAGATCCACTAACCGCTGACCAGCAGGCGCCAGGCTGCCGTCGAACCATTCCCGGTCGAGCCGGTGAAACAGCGGCAGCAGAGGCTCAAGGGGCATGCCGCCGAGGAACGCAGGGGCTGGGCGCATTGTGCCGAGCCCAGGCGCCAGGTCTCAAGATGCAAGGCCGTCGGTCAGACTCTGCACCTCTCAAGCGCAGCTGGAATCGAGATGGATTGGGGTATCGCCCGCGAGATCGGCACCAAGGCCCTAGCGGCCGGCGCAGGCTCCCTGCTGCTCTTCTGGACCGTGAACGCCGTGAAGCTGGTGCTCAGCGCCCGCGGCATCAACCCACTGATCAAGCAGTTTTTCACCCAAGTGGCCAGCGGCCAGGTGGACGGCGCCTACATGCTCACCACCAAGAACTACCGCTCCCACGTCAACCGTCAGCAGTTCATCCGCTTTCTGGCAGGACTGCAGCTCAACAAATACCGCAACCTCAAATCCGGCAGGCCCCGGCTTGATGAAGGCCAGCTGATCCTCACGGTGAAGCTCAAAAGCGAGGGCAAAGACGAGCTGCCCCTCGACTTCACCTTCGTCAAAATCGAAGAGCAGTGGCGGGTAGACCGGATCACCAAACTCGCAGCGGCCTGATTCAGTTGCCGTGAGCGCCGCTCCCCCCAACCAGGCCCGCGCCGGCGAACTGAGGCAGCTGCTGCAAAGAGCCGCCCACGCCTACTACGTGCTGGATGCTCCAGAAATGGAGGATTCGGTCTACGACCGGCTCTACAGAGAGCTGCTGGAGCTGGAAGCAGCCCACCCGGAGCTGATCACCCCAGACAGCCCTAGCCAGCGGGTGGGGGGCGCTCCGGCTGCGGGGTTCAGCAGCGTGGAGCACCGCATCGGCCTGCTCAGCCTCGACAACGCCTTCAACCCAGGCGACTTAGAAGCCTGGTATAGCCGGCTGCTCAAGGTGCTCGACCGCGAGCCAGCCACCCCCCTAGAGATGGTGGGGGAGCTGAAGATCGACGGCAACGCCCTGGCCCTCAGCTACGAGCACGGGCTGTTGGTGCAGGCCGCCACCCGGGGCGACGGCGAGCGGGGCGAGCAGATCACCGCCAACGTGCGCACCATCGCCTCGGTGCCGCTACGGCTGCAGCTCGAGAACCCACCTGCCTGGGTGGAGGTGCGCGGCGAAGCCCTGATCCCCGATGACACCTTTGCTGCCATCAACTCCGAGCGGGCTGCCCGCGGCGAGACCCTGTTTGCCAACCCGCGCAACGCCTGCGCCGGCACCCTGCGCCAGCTGGATCCAAAAGTGGTGGCGGCGCGGCGGCTGGATTTCTTCGCCTACACCCTGCACCTGCCGCAAGACACGCCCCAGGGTCCCAGCAGCCAGTGGCAAAGCCTGCAATGGCTGCAGGCCGCAGGCTTCAAGGTGAACCCCAATGCCGAGCTGCTGCCGAATCTGGCGGCGGTGCAAGCCTTCTTCAGCGCCTGGGACACGGGCCGCCGCGCCCTGCCTTACGCCACCGACGGCGTGGTGGTGAAGCTCAACGACCTGCGCCTCCAGGACGCCGCCGGCTTCACCCAAAAGGCGCCTCGCTGGGCGATCGCCCTGAAATACGCCGCCGAGGAGGCGCCGAGCATCTTGCTGCGGCTGGCCTGCCAGGTGGGGCGCACCGGGGTGGTAACTCCCGTGGCCGAATTTGAGCCGGTGCCCCTGGCCGGCACCACCGTGAGCCGAGCCACCCTGCACAACGCCGGCCGGCTGGCGGAGCTGGATCTGCACGCCGGCGACACGATCGTGGTGCGCAAGGCCGGCGAGATCATCCCCGAGGTGGTGCGGGTGCTGAGCGAGCTGCGCCCAGCGGGAGCCGTGAGGCTGGAGCTGCCCCAGGTATGCCCCGAGTGCGGCTCGGAGCTGGTGCGGGAGCAAGGCGAAGCGGCCACCCGCTGCGTCAATTCCAGCTGCCCGGCGATCCTGCGCGGCGCCCTGCGCCACTGGGTGAGCAAGGGGGCCCTGGATGTGGATGGCCTGGGAGCCAAGCTGATCGAGCAGCTGGTGGATCGGGGCCTAGTGGGCTCGATCGCCGACCTCTATGGCCTCGATGGGGCCCTGCTGGCCAGCTTGGAGAGGATGGGAGCCAAAAGCGCCGACAACCTGGTGACTGCCCTGGCCGCATCCAAACAGCAACCATGGCACCGCCAGCTCTACGGCCTGGGCATCCACCACGTGGGCGAGGTGAACGCCAAAGCCCTGGCCAAAGCCTTCCCTAGTGCTGCTGATCTGGCAACCGCCACCGCCAACACACCCGAATCGATTACCGCCGTGTTCGGCATTGGCGCTGAAATCGCCCAATCGCTGCAGCAGTGGTTTGCCACCCCCGCCAATCAACTGCTGCTGGAGGATCTGGAGCGGCTGGGCTTCTCGTTGGAAGCCGGGCCCGAGGAACCTGGAGCTGGTTCCGAGACGCCCCTAGCCGGGCAGACTTTTGTGCTCACAGGCAGCCTGCCGTCTTTGAGCCGCAGCGCCGCCCAGGCCCTGATTGAGGCGGCCGGTGGCAAGGTGAGCGGCTCGGTGAGCAAGAAAACCAGCTACGTAGTGGCCGGCGAGGAGGCCGGCAGCAAACTCAGCAAGGCCGAGAGCCTGGGGGTGGCGGTTTTGGATGAAGCTGGACTGCTGGAGCTGCTTAAGGCTGGAGCTGGTTAAGTCTGGATCTGGTTAAGGCTGGAGCAGGGCGATCACTTCAGCTATAGATGCCTCCTCATCGCCATCAGGAGCCCGCGCGGCAAGATGACTTCATGGAGCATCCCCAGCCGCAGGCCTACCGCTGGATCAAAACGGAGTGCGGTCGCGCCAAATACGACCAACTGGCCGCCCAGCAGGGGCTGCTGGCAAAACTGCGGCTGGCTTGGTTTGTGTTGATCGCAGCGCTGCGGGATTGGCGGCTAACAACGTGAACTCGCCCCGGAGTTAAGAGATAGCCAAGAAGGTAAAGGCTTGCTTAAAGCCATAGGCCTAAGGCGGATGCAAAAACTCTGCGCATGTATCGCCTAATACGAGCTGAAGTAAGGCGCCAGACTTCAGGCCCCTAATAAACAAACTGATAACCAACCCTTAACCCCCAGCGGGGTCAAGAGTTGGCAAGGTTGTGAAATCTGACTCAACTCAGCGTGGCACTAGTCTTCAGTATTCTTGACCCGGCCACAGTTGCAGTTGGGGATGTTCTCTCTCTCGCAAGTATTAAAGCGAATGCGGAAATCTCCGCTTACAGCGCTAAATCTGGCTACCTGTACACAGTAGGCGGCGGATCTGGTGCCCTTGGAGTCAGCGATCTGCGCAATCCGGCCAGCCCTGTGGTTGTGGCTCGCGGAACCTCCGACGTCGTCGGTGAAACCTTCCAGAGCGTGGCGGTCTTTGGCAATCTGCTCGCAGTTGCGGTGCAGAACGCTGTTAAGACCGATTCAGGCTTTGTTCAGTTCTATGGCCTGACCAATCCCTCTCTTCCGACCCTGCTCAGCACCGTCACCGTGGGCGCCCTGCCCGACATGGTGAAGTTCAGCAGCGATGGCAAGAAGCTGCTGCTCACCAATGAAGGCGAGCCCAACACCGCCTACACAATTGACCCTGTGGGTTCGATCTCGTTGATCGACACCAGTGGCTATCTCGCCGCGACACCTGTGGTGCCAGCCCAGACGAATGTGCAAACTGTTGATTTCAGTGCCTGGAACAACCGCAAGGCCGAGCTGAGCAACCGCGGCATCCGCATCACGGGCAAAGCCGGGGTCACCACCACCCTGGCTCAAGACATCGAGCCCGAGGCGATCGCGATCACCGCCGACGGTAAGACGGCCTACATCTCCTTGCAGGAAAACAACGCGATCGCTGTGCTCGATATCAGCACAACAACCCCTGCGATCACGGCGATCTTCTCGGCAGGCATTCAGGATTGGGATCGTGGCACTGCCAGCGCCAAGAATTACTCCTATACCCTTTCTTACGCAGCTGGAAACCAGAATCTCCCCACTGGCGCTCAGGCAGGCGGCCTTTCCGGCCTGTTCTTTGCTGGCACCGAAACGGTCGGCACCGCAACACTCGACATCTATTACTCGGTGACCGACCGGGGCCCAAACGGGGCCCTGGTTGCCGGCAAACGACAGTTTCTCGATCCCGACTTCCAGCCCACCATCTTCAAGCTGGGCATGGATCGCGCCACTGGCGCAGTCACCGAGCTGGGCAAGATCGGCCTCAAGCGTGCCGACGGAACCCCGCTGACCGGCCTGCCGGAGCTGCAAGGAAAAGATGACATCCCGGTCGATGTTGCTAACCAGAGCCTTGCCTACGACCCCTTCGGCATTGACTCTGAAACCATCTCCATCTTCACCGCCACGTTCGGTGGAGTATCCCGCAATGTGTTCGCCGTCGGCGATGAATATCGCGGCCAGATTGCGATCTTTGATTTCACTACAGGCAATCTGATCCAGCGCTATATCCCCTCTGGCCAGAAGGCCCTGCTGAGCGCCCAGCACAACGTGGGAGGCGCAACCCCGATCGGCGCCGAAACGATCGATAGCCTGCCCGCCATCTACGGCAACCGCTGGAGCAACCGCGGTATCGAAGGCATGGCCTTCAACAGCAAGGACAACCTGCTGTACGCGTTCATGCAGAGCCCGCTGGATATTGACAGTAACAACGATGGTGTTGCAGCCGAGCGCAGTCCTTCCCAACTCACCCGCATCCTGGCGATCGACCCCACCACCGGAACCCCGGTCAAGGAACATCTCTACTTGCTGAGCGGTCGTTCTGGCCAGGACAAGATTGGCGATGTCGCCTACGACGCGGCCCGCAATGTGTTCCTGGTGATGGAGCGCGACAGCAGCCGGCTGCTGAACGGCTTTAAGAGTGTTTACGAGGTAGATCTGCGCGGTGCTAGCGACACCCTGCCTGTCACCCTCGCCGCCGATCAGGCGGCCAGTGGCTGGCTCGCAAAAATCGGCGTGGCCAGCCCCGAGCTGCTCGACAACAGCCTCACCTTGGTGAATGGCGTCTATTCCGCCTCCAGCGCCGACCGCCTAGCAGCCGCCGGCATCAAGCTGGTGAACAAGGTGGAGCTGTTCAACCTGCCTTCGGTGGGTGGAAGCCTCAGCTACGACAAACCCGAAGGCCTCACCCTGCGAGACGACGGCTCAATCGTTATCAACTACGACAACGACTTCGGCACCGAAGGAGCTAACGGAAACACTTTCACGGTGGTGACCTTCAGCAACCCTTCCCTCGATACCGAAGACGACCCGAAGGTCGGCTATACCCCTGCCACAAACCATGATGTTTACGGCCTAGTGATGCCGGATGGTCTGGCAACCTTCACCTACAAGGGCGAAAACTTCATTCTCGCCGCTGGTGAAGGCGATGACCGCAACGACTTCCTCAACCCCGACGAAACCAACCGGGTCTCGGCCCTGTTCACCGCTGCAGCCGCAGCCACGGACGTCCAGAAGGCAGGTCTTGTGGCAACCAACGCCCAAAGACTGAACATCCTCACCAACACCGGTGATCTCGATGGTGACGGCATCATCGATCAGGCCTACGTGACCGGTTCCCGTTCCCTACGGATCTTTGATTCCAAGGGGAACGTTGTTTGGGATTCGGGCGTGGCCCTTGAAGAGCTCGCCAATACCCTTACCCTCTATCCGGTTAACGATCGTGAAGATGTCAAGGGTGTCGAGCCCGAAATGGTGGAAGTGTTCACCATCAATGGCAGCACCTACGCCTTCGTGGCCCTGGAGCGAACTACCACCAGCATGGCGGCGATCTTCGATGTCTCTAACCCGTATGCCGCGGTGGCTGTCCCTCCCATTACTTTCCCTAATGCCCAGCGGATTGAGGGGATCACCTTCCTCACCAGCCCCACCAACGTCGCCCGCAGCGTGATCGCCTCCAGCGAAGGCAACGATGTGGTGTCGGTACTGGATTTCCCGATCCCCTATCGCCTGCAGCTTCTGCACCTCTCCGATGGTGAAGCGGGTCTGTTGGCCTCGCAGACGGCGCCTTACCTTGCAGCGCTCGTTGATGGTTTTGATAACACCTATACCAACACTCTGATCCTGGCCGGTGGCGACAACTTCATCCCAGGCCCCTTCCTCAATGGCGGCACCGATATCAGTGTGCGCGACGAGCTGAACGCCGTAACTGGTTCCACCATCAGCATGGCTACCTCCACCAACCATCCGGTTGGAGCGGTTGATATAGCCATCCACAACCTGATCGGCGTAGAAGCCTCCACGATCGGTAACCACGAATTTGATCTGGGTTCGCGGGTGTTTAAGGATTCCTTCACGCCGGCTTCGGTTACTGGCTGGGTCGGAGCCCAATTCCCTTACCTCTCCGCCAACCTCGACTTCAGCGCTGACACTGATCTGAACCCGCGGTTCACCAATACCACCGCCACGGCTGGCCTCGAGGAAACTACTGCTCAGAAGGGCAGGATCGTGCCTTCGGCCGTGGTCACCAAGAACGGCGAGAAGATTGGCTTAGTGGGTGCCACCACCCAGATCATCGAGAAGATCAGCTCCACCGGTGGCGTGGAAGTGAAGGGTTTTAGCGGCGACGGCTCCGAGGTCGACAACATGGCCCTGCTGGCCAGCCAGCTGCAGCCGGTGATCGACGACCTGATCTCCCAGGGGGTCAACAAGGTGATCCTGATGTCCCACCTGCAGCAGATCAGTAATGAGCAGGCCCTAGCGCCGCTGCTGCGTGGTGTCGACATCATCCTGGCAGCCGGCTCGAACACTCGCCTAGGCGATAGCAATGATCAGGCCGTTGCCTTCGCCGGCCATGACGCCAACTTCGCAAACACCTATCCCATCGTTACCCAAGGCGCCGATGGCGGCACCACCTTGATCGTCAACACCGACAACGAATACACCTACCTCGGCCGCCTGGTGGTGGATTTCGACGCCCAGGGCCGCATCATTCCTGCCAGCGTTGATCCCTTGGTGAGTGGTGCCTATGCCGCTACCGCCGCCAATGTGGCCAAGGCCTGGAACGTAACCGAAGCCCAACTGGCAACCACCGCCTTCGCGGACGGAACCAAGGCTGAAAACGTGCAGGATCTTACCGATGCGGTTCAGGCCGTGATCAGCACCAAGGACAGCCAGCTCTGGGGCTACTCCAATGTCTACCTAGAGGGTGAGCGGGCCTTCGTGCGCTCAGAGGAAACCAACCTCGGTAATCTGTCGGCTGACGCCAACCTCTTCTATGCGAAGAGCATCGACCCAACGGTTGTGCTCTCCCTCAAGAATGGCGGCGGCATCCGCTCCCAGATTGGATCGGTTGATGTGGTGAGTGGGGCGAAGGAAACCACCCTCGCCAATCCCTCCGCCTCCAAGCCTGAGGGGGCTGTTTCCACCCTGGATATTGAGAACTCGCTGCGATTCAACAACAGCCTCTCCTTGGTAACCGTGAGCGCCAGCAAGCTTAAAGAACTGCTTGAGTACGGCATTGCCTCGTACCCCAACCAGGGTCGCTTCCCCCAGGTGAGCGGCCTGGCGTTCAGCTTCGACCTCACCAAACCGGCCAACAGTCGCATCCTCAACCTGGCCATTCAAGACAGCCAGGGCAACGACCTGGATGTGGTGGTGCGCGGCGGGGCCCTAGTGGGTGATCCGGCCCGCACGTTCCGGATGGTGACGCTCAATTACCTGGCCGGTGGACCCGGTTCAACGACCGTTGGAGGAGATGGCTATCCCTTCCCCACCGATGCTGTTCAGAACGTTGCGGGTCCATCCAACCGCGTCGACCTGTTCAATCTCACGGCAGCCTCCACCGGGGCCGCTCGCTTCAGTGGCGATGGAACAGAGCAAGATGCCCTGGCCGAATACCTAAAGGTCAATTACGGAACTGCAACTACTGCTTACAACCAACCCGAAACAATCGCCGCCCAGGATCAACGCTTGCAGAATTTAGCATTAGCCACCGATGAAGTGATTGATGTCAAGCTGGGGACGGCCGGAGACGATGACAGTATTGCTGAGTCGTTCAAGTTGCAAGGGTTTAATGCCAAGGGAGATGTCCTCTTCACGGGTGCTGGTAGTGACAAGGTTGACATCGAATCTCTCAGCGGTTCCGCCAACGCAATCTTCACTGGTTCTGGTACTGACACAATCTTCGCCGGTAGCCGCGATGTGATAACCGGCGGCAGCGGCAACGATTTGATTTATGCCGATGGTGGCAATGGCAACCGCCTCAGCGGCAACGCCGGCGACGACGACTTCATCATTGGCAGCTCCGGCAACCGGGCCCTCGGTGGTGCGGGCAACGACCTCTTCACCATCAACGAAGGCGCCGGCACCAACTACCTCAATGGTGGTGCTGGCTACGACCAGTTCTGGCTGGTCAGTGGCGCTAGCGATATGCCTGCTGCTAAGCAGTTCGTGATGGACTTCACCGCCGGTGAAGACAAGGTAGGCCTAAGGGGCGTGGCTTTCAGTGCCCTCAGCTTCACCCAAGTAGGCGGTGACACGCTCCTGAAGATGAACGGAACTGAGGTGGGTCATTTCACTAACGTCAGCTCTAGTGTTCTTAACAACCAGATCAACTTCCTGTTGGCTTGATATCATCCTGGCACCTCACTTCCCTATCATGGCTTAGAAAGGACTGCCCGTACGTGACGATGTCGTCTGCACGACAAAGCCACGTACAGGCAGTCACCCTCTCCATGCAAAATCTGCCTTAGCGTAATCAAGCATAAATTCTTTTCGCACATCCTTTCCAATGGCCAAGAACACCATTCTGATCATCGGCGATGGCATGGGCTGGGAGATGGCCCGTTCCAGTGCCATCTACAACCAGGTTGAAAAAGAGATCAATACTCTCAAGGCGGCAGGCAAAACTGATCTGGAGATTAAGGCGGTATTTGCCACCCGCACTATTAACGATTACTACACCTCTGGCAAGGGATCAGGCACCCCTTATCAGGATTTCGAGGGTTTCAGCCTAGTTACAACCGGTTCAACTAAAATTGCTGGTAGCACAAACAACAGCGCTCTCCAGGGCACCACTTCTACCCACGACACTGGGGACGCTCCCCTTCGTGATGGCTTTGTCTTTGACCCCAGCACCAATTATGTAAACTGGAATAGTGCTAAGGGGGGTGAAACGCCATGGGATGCAGATTATTACGAAAACAGGGGCAATACAAGTGCAGGCTTCGAAAAAGATTACATCAAGGGCGATTATCCTGATTCTGCCAATACCGCATCGACCCTTTATGGCGGCATCAAGACTTACAATGGTGCCATTTCTGTCGACATTGAAGAGCACGGCTTCGAATCCATCTTGATGGAGGCGCAAGCCGCAGGCAAATCCGGCGGCGTTGTCACCTCGGTGCCAATCAACCATGCAACTCCCGCAGCTGCTGTCGCCAATGTCAATAGCCGCAATAAATATCAAGAATCATCCAATGCCGGCAAGTTCGGCGTGGATGGCCACCCCCTTGAGCTCACAGATAACATTCTTGATGAGATACTGTTTGATTCCAAGCCCCAGATTGTTTTGGGCGGCGGCAACCCGGCAGGCGGCACCTCCTATGTAAGTGTCGCTGCTCTCACTGGTCTGGTCGCTGGCACCTACCAGGCAAGACAGCAGGCAGTCACAGGAAAAGATGCTGCTGGCAAGGACATTGTTACCCAGACCCCCTCTGGCCCTACCATTAAGGAGGAAGGCTGGACAGTGCTCGGTCGTAACGATAATTACACCGGTGACAAGGCAGCCAAAACTAGTCTTCAGCTTCTTGAGGAGGCTGTTACAGCCTTCAATCCAAACACCGATCACCTGATGGGGATCTACGGTGCTAAAGGGCAAGGAGGTAACCTCCCCTGGCGTACTGCCGACAGCGACTACTCAGCCACTGGCACTGGTGCCTACACGACTAATTCCAATTTAGTCGCTACCAATACAGCCTTGACTGGTGAGGCCCTTGTTGCAGAATTGAAAGCCAGCCCCACGGTTGCCCAGCTAACCGGCCAGGCGCTGAAGGCCCTCGGCAAGGATCAGGATGGTTTCTGGCTGATGGTGGAAGTTGGCGACGTCGACTGGGCCGCCCATGCTGACAACATGGACCTGTTGCTCGGCACCCTCCATGACATGGATGATGTCGTTACCACGGCGACTACATGGGTAGCAGCTAATGGGGGCTGGGAGAACAACCAGATAATGGTTACCGCTGATCATGACCACTATCTGACCCTGCTCCCCAACTTCCCCAGGGAGGTTGCCGAGTCAATCCTGGCCAGTACAGCCTCTACGGTTGCCGCACCGAACGAGGCAACTACAGGTGTAAATAAGGGTTACGACACCAGCCTGACCCCCACCCTGACCAACGGCTCAACCCCCGAGTGGTCAGCTGGAGATGCGGAGAAGGTCGGCCACTTCTGGGGCACAGATGCCAAATTGAAGGATGGCAGCACTGGCCTGGGTGATGCTTGGTGGACCCATACCCAACGCCCCGTACCCATTTACTACAAGGGTGCAGATAGTGAGTTGATCGAGGAGTTTGTTGGTACGGGCATCGAGGCCTACGGCACCGTGATTAATGGTATTCCTAACATGATTGACCAAGCCCATGTGGACTTGGCCATGGAGGCGAGCCTCCTGGGTGGTAGCACCCCGGAGCAGCGTCTAATGACTGCCCAAGACTCTGTTGTGAGCCCCACGCTCGCCTTCACCAGCGGCAGCGACGACCTCTTGGTTGCCAATGCGGCACAACAGCTCACCTTCAAAGCGAACACGATCTTTACCGGTGCTGGCGTCGACGAGGTGAACAGCGACCTGAACGACGGCTTCCGCAATACGATCTTCACTGGTTCCGGCGCCGACGTGATCTACGCCGGCAGCCGCGATGTGATCACCGGCGGCAGCGACGACGACGTGATCACTGCCGACGCCGGCAATGGCAACCGCCTCAGCGGAAATGCCGGAAACGACGACTTCATCATCGGCAGCTCCGGTAATCGGGCGCTAGGCGGTTTGGGCGACGACCGGTTCGAGATCCTTGAAACTGCAGGCACCAACTACCTCAATGGTGGCGCTGGCTATGACCAGTTCTGGCTGATTAGGTCTGGAGATGGCCCCACTGCTAAGCAGTTCGTGATGGACTTTACTGCCGGTGAAGACAAAATCGGCCTGCAGGGAGTCGCTTTCAGCGCCCTCAGCTTCACCCAAGTGGGTGGCGACACCCTCCTGAAGATGGGCGCAACTGAGCTAGGCCACTTCACTAACATGAGTGCTTCCGTGCTCAATAACCAATCCAACTTCGCTGGTCTTACAACCCTGCTCTGATTGGGTCTGTCGATTCTGTGGTCCTGATTCGCCCTTAACCAGCGGATCAGGATCACTTTCCAAAGGGATGTCTAAGCCAAGCGGAACGCTTTACATCGTTCCCCTACCCTAGGCATTCCACCATCTTTAGGGCTCGGGCAAAATCTAGGCCCCAGCTAACACCAACCCAAAAGTCACCCAGACCATGCCATCACCAATCGTTGCTTTTAACCATGGCGTGGCTTCGGGTGATCCCTACGCTAATTCAGTTATCCTCTGGACTCGGATCACCCCCCCCCAGAGCTTTAACGAGCCAATTGATGGGACTTGGCAGGCCTCCCTCAGCCCTGGCTTTGAGCCCGGTTCGATCGTCGATAGCGGCACATTCAGCACCAGTGCCAGTCGCGACTGGACGGTGAAGGTGGAGGCCGATGGTCTTACCGCAGACACCACGTATTACTACCGCTTCCGCGTGGGGGATGGGGAGTCGATTGTCGGTCAAACTAAGACCCTGCCTGTTGATAGCGGAGCGGTGCGTCTTGCCGTTTTCTCCTGCGCTAATTTCCCCGCCGCCGATACCTTTGCGGCCTACGGCCGCGCCGCAGCTGTCAACGCCGTCAATCCCTACGACGCGTTGGTGCACCTGGGCGACTACATCTATGAGTACGGCCCCGGAGGTTACGGAGCCGCAGAGGACGCCGCCACGGATCGGGGCTTCTTGCCGAACAAAGAAATCGTCAGCCTCGACGATTACCGTCAGCGTTACGCCCAATACCACACCGATCAAAACCTGCAGGCCCTGCGCGCCGCAGCTCCCCTAATTGCCATCTGGGACGACCACGAAACCGCCAATGACAGCTGGAGTGGTGGTGCAGAAAATCACCAGCCTGGAATAGAAGGTGACTGGATCGCGCGCCGTGATGCTGCCCTCAAGGCCTACCACGAGTGGCTGCCGATCCGCGAACCACTGCTGCGTCAAGGCGTCGACAAGGGCGATGCCACCACACCCCTCACCCAGGGCTACCGCTCCTTCGACTTCGGTGAGGTTCTGTCTCTACATGTGCTCGAAACCCGGCTGACGGGGAGGGATGAGCAGCTGGAATACCCAGATGCGGCAGCCGTGCAGGCTCGCATTGGCGCGATTCTCGCGAACCCCACTGAGTTGATTGCCTACGCCACGAGGCTTGGAGTTACCCCTCCCGTAGGCCAACAGGCGATCGCGGCCTTCGCCCCTTCCCTGGCACCCGTCGTTACCCAGGAGCTGGTAATTGCCGCCGTGCAGAAAGCCTGGGGAGATCCGAACAGGGATCTGATTGGGGATACCCAGCTGGCTTGGTTGCAAAACCAGATGGGCCAATCGAAGGCTGCTTGGCAGGTGCTCGGCCAGCAGGTGCTGATGCAGTCGATGGCGGTGCCTGCAGAGCTACTTTTGAACGCCGGCAATCTCAGCCTGCTTGATAAATATGCAGCACCTCTGCAGAAACTAGCCACCGGCACCGCCTTTGCCGAGCTGTCGGCGGCCGAGCAGGCCCTGTTCGCTGAAGGCGGCAAAATTCCCTACAACCTCGATGCCTGGGACGGCTACGGCGTCGAGCGGGAAACGATCCTGCAGACCGCCCTCGCCCAAGGCAAGCGGCTGATCAGCCTGGCCGGCGATACCCACAACGCCTGGGCTGGCGTGCTCGATACCATGGCCCCTGGCAGCAAGCCAGCTGGCACGGTGGCGGGTGTGGAATTTGCCACCCCAGGTGTGACGTCTCCTGGGCTTGAAAAATACTTTCCCGGTGCCGATGGTTACATCCGTGGCAAGTACCCTTCCGTGGATGGCCTTGATGGCCTATTCCGCGGCTATGTAAGCGGCCTGAACTATTCCGATCTGAACCGCCGTGGGTTCCTAGATCTCACGGTCACGGCAGAAGAGGCCCAGGGAAACTTCCAATTGTTGAATGGCTTTGATGCCAACACAGGCGCATCCCAATGGAGCAGCGAAACAGTTGTCGCGACGCGCGAACTCAACCTCAGCGTGAACCAGCTCATCAGCTGGGAACCAACCTGGCGCGAACTGGATCTCGTCCTCGGCGTTGCCGTGGATGGTGCCGGTACGGTGACAAGGCTCAACCCCGCGTCCTATGCCAGCGTCCCCCGCGAGGGTGTGCAGCTTGCTGATGTCACGATCCAGGGTTCGGACGGCGCTGATCGCATCTTTGCGGGTGTGGGATCGCTTATTGACGCAGCCGGCGGAAGCGACGAGCTGTTCAACACCGACAGTCAGGGTGGCAACCGACTGGTCGGTGGTTTTGGTTATGACTCTTTCTACCTTAATGCTAGCAATGATGTTGTGGTCGGCGGACTGCTGATCAGTGATGCTTCAGGCCCGCGCTCAAGCATCACCTATCCAACAGCTGCAATTATCGACGAGACCCCAGATAAGTTCTACATTCTCTCCGATGCAGTTGCTGGTGACACCAGCAAAGTGTCCATCGTTGATTATGAGATCGGTATCGATCAGGCCTTTATTGATGGCAAGGCGGTTTCAGGCAACTGGCAATTCGCCAAAGAAGAGTTGCTGAAGGCCGGAGTTAGTATCAACGCAGCACCAATCCTCACGGAAGCAGCCACTGGTGCGACGCTCAATCTTGTTCCCGGCGTCAACGCATTGATAGCTCCCTCGGCCACCTACGGGCAGGACCCAGACGGTGATCAATTGAGCCTGGTTGTACTCCGTGGACCGGATTGGATCACTAATGATGGTACCAATATCAGTATCAAGACACCTAAAGGCCTCAAGGCCGAAGATGTAGCTGCGCTCGACCTAGAACTGGGCTTCTATGACGGTAAAGTCATCACCCCATATAGCCCAAAGCTGCTCTTTAAGGAAGCACCTCCGCAATCCGCTAATTCTTCCATTCTGGGGGTGACCACCTCAACGGGCGAAGTCAAAACCTTCGCCCTAAGGCATTATGGAGGCAACTTTAATCCTAAGAAATCTGCTGAACTGATGGACACAGGTGAGAAAGTAAATAAGAAAGACAAAAGCTATGATGACCATGTTTCTACCGCCAAGGTAACTCTCTCTGAAAGAGCCCTAAACTTCGAAGCCGATATTGAAGAGAAGATTTCGGCCTTTAACGTTGGTGTGGATTTGGGCGCTTTTATCAATACACTTCCAGCGGCATCAAAGCGCCTTACCTACTACACCATTGATTCTCAGGGTAAAGTTGCCCCTCTCACCTACAATCCCCTTAAAGGTGGTGGTGCTCGCTTTTACGATCGTAGCGGCGATGGTGTCACTGATTTCGTCAGCCTCAAGCTGATTGATGGAGGCTATGGTGACAAGGATGGAACGGTTAATGGCACGATTGTCGACCCTTCAACTGTTGGCACCGCCGAACTAGATCCTGTGCTTCAGATTGGAGCGCTCAGCATCCTAAAAGCATCGGATCCAACCAACACCAGCGCGGCGGCTAGCTTTTTCTTAAGAGCTACTCTGGAAGTCCTGCCATCCACGGCGAATCAAATCGGCTATTTAGTACTCGAAGAGAGCCAAGTAGCAAGCGCCGATTCCCTGGATTTGGCCACCATCCGCCGTCAATCCCAAATCCTATTTTCCACACTGGAAAATAGTGATGTGATGTTGCCATCTGGCACCACATTCACTAAAGACATTCTTTTGCTTAATAACCAGAGTGTGCGTTTCTTTGAAGTAGTTGATGGCACGCTGGACCAAAGCGATCCGCGACTGAATTTCTTTAGTGGCTCCTTGCGGAATCAAAACTCTTCCCAGTTCACTTCAGCTAGCGGTGTTCGCTTCATCTTGGATCTTCAAACCAGCAATCAGGGTCTCAGTGCCTTGATTGGCCAGGAGCAGGGCACAGCAGCTGTGCTGGATTTCTCATCATTCACTACGGGTGAAACGGTTCGGGGCACCCTTCACATGGCCCGTGAAGCCAGTTACGATTCCATTACCGGCTTCTACCGAACCCTAGATTCGAGTGGCTCTGTGCGTACGGCCAGTGGTGTTGTACTGCGTCCTGAGGATATTGGTTACGCCGCTGCAGCCATACGCACTGAAAATCGTGTAGACAGCCTCTCTGGCTTGAGCATTGGCAACAAACAAACATCCTCAAAAGCCGTCGCACTCAGCGAAACCACCTTCTTGGCGCCCTTTGCCCAGGTGAATGGCAACACTTTCTTTGGTTTTGCCGCTGCCAATACGGATAAGATCAGCCACTTCCGTGTTCTTGGCACAAACATATTTGGCCTAGAAGATATGCTTGGTGGCGGTGATCGTGACTTTGACGATAACGTTCTGGTCTTTAAATTTGACACTATCGCCTAAATCATTAGACCGGCAAACTTATTAATTCGCGACCATTCTTGGCTGGTGCTTGATCACTCCCAGCGCCAGACCAATACAACCCAAACTCCTGCTAAACAGGCTTCAAGCCCCGGCCCTAGAGCCGGGGCTTTTTTGTTTGTGGACGCTCAACCAGTTTGTCGTCAAACACCCGGCCTAGATTTATTCCCTATTCTCGCGCGGATCGCCTGGCCTACACACTGGGCTACACAATTACAAGGTTGCACGGCTGGCGGCCGCCTAAATCAAGCCGGCTTCGGCTAGATCACGCGTCCGGATTACCCAGCGCCCGCTGCGCCGCCTTACCAGCCAGCCAAACGCTGGCGACGGTGGCCAGCAGGCCTCCTATGCGCAGAGCCCAGGTGCCGGCATCGGCCTCGCCGGAGAGCACTTCGCCGAAGCGGGCCACATCGCCGGCCAGGGCGCCCAGGCCACAGAACAGAATCGTGCCGGGCAGGATTCCGATCAACCCAATGGAGTAGTCGCGCAGGCTCACCTCGCTGAGGCCATAGGCGAAATTGAGCAGGGAGAAGGGAAAGGCCGGCGAGAGACGGGTGAGCAGCACCAGCTTCAGCCCCTCCCGGCTCACCGCCTGCTCGATCGCCAGCAGCTTCGGCACAACCGCCAGGCGCCGGCGGGCCCAATTGCGCAACCAGGTGCGACCGAGCAGGAAAGCGGCCTCGGCCCCCAGGCAGGCCCCTACAAACACGATCAAACTGCCCCACCAGGTGCCATACAGGGCGCCAGCCAGCATCGAAGCCCATACCCCTGGCAGCAGCAGGGTCACCCAGAGCGCATAGAGCGGCACGAACGCCAGGGCACCGAGGGGGGAGCGCAGGGCGGGCAGCAGCAGGTCGAGCAGTGCCGATCCATCCATGAACGAACCGTAGCGGTGGGCAGAGCCAGACCGGCGCCCTATAACCGGCCCAGGCCAGGACACATCCAACGATGACCATGCCCAGTCCCACGGGTCGCAAGGGGGGCCGCGGACCCTGGCCGATGGTGGCGGCCCTGCTCGCCCTGGTGCTGCTTGCCGGCCTCGGCAGTCGCCTGTGGCAGCAACGCCAGCAGAAGCAGGTCGAAGCGCGGAAGGCCGTACCGCTGCTGCCCCGCCAGGTGTCCGCCCTGGGCCGGATCGAGCCCCTGGGCGGCATCAGCCAGGTGTCGGTGCCCAGTTCCCTGAGCAATGACCGGGTGCGGGAGATCCTGGTAAAGGAAGGCCAGGAGGTGCGTAAAGGCCAACCTCTGGCGGTGCTCGAAAGCATCGACACCCTGGAGAGCAGTGTGCGCAAATCCGAGGCGGAGATCCGCGTGGCCGAGAGCAAGCTGGCCGCCCAGGACAGCGTCATCGCCCGCTACAAGGCCGACCTGGGCCAGGCCAGTGCCGAGGCACGCCGAGCCGAGCAACTGTTCGCCGCAGGTGCCACCAGCGCCAACCGGGTAGAAAAGCTGCAGGCTGACGAAAGCAGCGCCAAGGCCCAGCTAGCCGAAGCGATCGCCACCAAGGCAACCCTGGTGGAGGATCTGCGTTCCAGCCGGGCCTCCCTGGACAAGGACAAGACCGAACGGGCCAAGGCCACGGTGCTGGCGCCGTTCTCCGGCACCGTCTTCAAGGTGCATGCCCGCCCCGGCGACAAGGTTGGTGAGGATGGCCTGCTGGAAATGGGCGACAGCAGCCGCATGGGCGTGATCGCCGAGGTTTATCAGAGCGATCGGCCGATGATCGCCCTGGGTCAGAAGGCCAGCCTCAGTGCGGATGGTTTCAAGGGCCGCAAGGTGGAGGGCCAGGTGGTGGAGATTGCCCGGGAGGTCAGCCGTCAGACCGTGTTCAGTGGCCAGGCCGGCGAGAACCTGGACCGGCGAGTGCTGGAAGTGAAGATCGGCCTTACCCCGCAGGAGTCGGCCCTCGCCAGCCATCTAAACTACCTGCAGGTAAATGTGCTGTTCGCCCCGCTGACCGCGGCCCAGCAGGCTGACCAGAAGGCGGCCCGGGATCGCGTCCTGAGTGGCGCGCCATGAACCCGTTCGCCGCGCTGCGCCGCACGCCCCTGGCCTGGCGTCAGACCAGCCATCGGCCCATGCGGCTACTGGCCGCGATCGCCGGTGTCAGCTTCGCCAACGTGCTGGTGTTCTTCCAGCTGGGTCTGGCGAGTGGCCTCTACGCCAGCCAGAAGCGGCCGCTGCAACGCCTCAATGGCGAGCTGGTGATGGTGAGCCGCCGCTACACCAACCTGGGCGAACCGCTCAACCTGCCGCGCAGCCGCCTGATGCAGGCCCTGGGGGTGCAGGGGGTGGAAGCGGTGACACCGCTATACATCGGCAAGACCGACTGGCTGAACCGCGACAGTCGCGAGAAAAAGCAGGCCCTGATTTTTGGTCTGGCGCCGGAGAATCCAGCCCTACGCATCCCCGAACTAGAGGCCGATCGCGACAAGTTGCTGCGTCCCGATGGCCTGTTCTTCGACACCCTCTCCAAGAAGGCGGCCGGTCCAGTGGCCCAGGTGGTGACCAAAGACGGCTTTTATGACACCGAACTGCGTGGCAAACGGGCGGTGGTGAATGGCCTGTTCACGATGGGCCTCACCTTCGCCGCCGACATCAACCTGCTGACGTCGGCCAGCAACTTCAAAACCTGGTTCCCCGATCAGAGCAGTGATGACATCCAGCTCGGGGTGATCCAGCTGCAACCGGGCGTGAGCCCGCAGCGGGTGCAGGCCACCCTGGAGAGCTTCCTAGATCCCTCGGTGAAGGTGCTCACCCTCAAGCAACTGGAAGCCATCGAAGTGGACCACTGGCGCAACAACACCTCCTTTGGTCTGATCTTCAACCTGGGGGTGCTGGTGGGCCTGATCGTCGGCGCGATTATCGTCTACCAGATTCTCTATTCCGACGTCAGTGATCACCTGCCGGAATACGCCACGATGAAGGCGATGGGCTACAGCGATCGCTTCGTCGTCGGCATCATCGTGCAGGAATCGGTGCTGCTGGCTGCCCTGGCCTTCGTGCCCAGCCTGGTGCTGGCGATCGGGCTCTATGCCGTGCTGGCCAACTCCACCTCGCTGCTGATCGCCATGACCGCCCAGCGAGCCGTTGCGGTGTTCGCCCTGACCCTGACGATGGCGGCCGGATCGGGCTGGCTGGCCACCGGCAAGCTGCGGCGGCTCGATCCCGCCGACATCTTCTGATGGGGTCGCTGGACGCTGCAGCCGGCTCACCCGATCACACCGGGCGCGAACTGCGGATCGAGGTGCAGCATCTGAACCACTGGTTCGGCGAGGGGGACACCGCCAAGCAGGTGCTCACCGACATCAACCTGACCGTGCATGCCGGCGAGATCGTGATCCTCACCGGCCCCTCCGGCTCGGGCAAGACCACCCTGCTGACCATGCTCGGCGGCCTGCGGGCCGCCCAGAGCGGCAGCCTGCGGGTGCTGGGTGAAGAGCTGCTGGAGGCCGACAACACCACCCTGACCCGGCTGCGGCGCCAGGCCGGCTTCATCTTCCAGGCCCACAATCTGCTGCCCTACCTGACGGCCCTGGAGAACGTGCGCTTCGGCCTGGAGGTCAGCCCCGTCTGGCTGGGGCAAGGCCGGCTGGCGATGGATGACTGCGCCGCCGCCATGCTGGGCCACGTGGGACTGGGGGAACGGGTGAATTACTACCCCGAGAAACTCTCCGGCGGCCAGAAGCAGCGGGTGGCGATCGCCCGAGCCCTGGCCCCCAGCCCCCGATTGCTGCTGGCCGATGAACCCACCGCAGCCCTCGACAAGACCTCCGGTCGCGATGTGGTCGACCTGTTCCGCCAGCTGACCGACAGCCACGGCGCCGCGATCGTGATGGTGACCCACGACAACAAGATCCTCGATATCGCTGACCGAGTGGTGAACCTGGAGGACGGCCGACTGGTGGCGAGCGCCTGAGCCCGAGGCTCAGCCCAAATCCCCCAGCCGCCTGCGGGCCAGGGCCGCCTGGGCTTCGGCTTCGGCCAGGTTTGCCTTGCACTCCAGCACCACCTCAGGCGGGGCCTTATCTGCAAAGTTGGGATTGGCGAGGCGACCCGCCAGGCCCTTGATCTCCCTATCGGCTTTGGCGATGTCCTTCTCCAGGCGGCCGCGCAGGGCGTCCAGATCCACCAGCCCCTCGATCGGCAGCAGCACCTGCAGCTCACCGCTCACGCCGGCCAAGGCCTTGGCGGCCGGAGCAGCTTCGGCCTGCTCGGGGCTGAGCACCGCCACGCTCTCGGCTCGGGTGAGGGCCGTGATGTCGGGGCTGGCCTCCTGCAACAGGGCTGCCAGCTCAGCGCGGCCAGTCACAAACGACACCGGCGCGCCCTGGCTGGGCTTGAGCCCCGCCAAAGCCCGCAGGTTGCGCACCACCCGAATCGCCTCGATCAGCTCGGCAAACTGGGCCTCAAGCTGGTCGTCTAGAGCGACCTGATCAAGCGCCGGCCAACTCTGCAGGGCCAGAAAGCTGCTCTCTGGCTGGCCAGTGAGGCCGTGCCACAGCTCCTCACTCAGGTGCGGCATCAGCGGATGCAGCATCACCAGCAACTCGCCAAGAACCTTGGCCAACACGGCGCGGGCGGTGCGCTGGTCGGCAAGGGCTGCTGGGCTCGGGTTTTCACCTGGATTGAGCCGCCGCTTGATCAGCTCCACATACCAATCGCACACCTCGTTCCAGGCGAACTCATAAAGCCCCTTGGCCGCCTCGCCCAGGCCGTAGTTGCCATAGCGCTCCGCCGTTTCGCGGTTCACCCGCGCCAGCCGCGAAAGGATCCAGCGATCGGCCAGCTGCAGAGCCGCCGGATCCGGCTCGCCCAGCGAAGCGGGCATCTCGCCCCCCAGGTTCATCAGGGCGAAACGGGTGACGTTCCAGAGCTTGTTGGCGAAGTTGCGCGAGGCCTCCACCGTGGCGGAGGTGTCGGATTTGCGGTCGTAATCGAGGCGGATGTCCTGGCCGGCGCCTGCCACCTCACGCACAAGGGCGAAGCGCAGGGCATCGGCGCCATAGCGCTCAATCAGCAGCAGCGGGTCGATGCCGTTGCCAGAGGACTTACTCATCTTGCGGTTCTGTTCATCCCGCACCAGGCCGTGGATGTACACGTCTTTGAAGGGAATCCAAGGGATTCCAGAACCTTCCGCCCCACTCATTAGGGCGCCGGCCATCATCGTCATCCGGGCCACCCAGAAGAAGATGATGTCGAAGCCCGTCACCAGCACGCTGGTGGGATACCAGCGCTCCAGGTCGGCAGCATCGTCATCCGGCCAGCCCAGGGTTGAGAAGGGCCACAGGCCGCTGGAAAACCAGGTGTCGAGGGCGTCGGGGTCCTGCTCCAGCACCACGGGATGGGCGTGGGTGCCGCCGCCAAATTGGGCTTCCGCCTTCGCCATTGCTTCCGACTCATCGCGAGCCACCACATAGGGCGTGTTGTCGGTGATCACACCGCCCGTTTCACTCACCACAAACCAGGCGGGGATGCGATGGCCCCACCAGAGCTGACGGGATATACACCAGTCGCGGATGTCGGTGAGCCAGTCGCGGTACACCTTGCTCCAGCGCTCCGGCACGAAGCGCGGATCAGCGTTCTCGAGGGCCTCCCGGCAGCGGGCCGCCAGGGGCTCGGTTTTGACAAACCACTGGGTGGAGAGCAGGGGCTCCACCGGCACCTTGCCGCGATCGGAGAAGGGCACGCTGTGGCGGTAGTCCTCCACCTTCACAAGGAAAGCTTCCGCCTCCATGGCCGCCACCACCGCTTGGCGAGCCTCGAAGCGATCCAAGCCGGCGAAACGGCCAGCCGCTTCGTTCATCGAGCCGTCCTTGGCCATCACCGTAATTAGCGGCAGGTTGTGGCGCTGGCCGATCGCGAAGTCGTTGGGGTCATGGGCTGGGGTCACCTTGACGCAGCCGGTGCCGAACTCCGCATCCACGTGGTCGTCGGCCACGATCGGGATCTGTCGCCCCACCAGGGGCAGGGTGAGGGTCTGGCCCACCAGATCGGCGTAGCGCGGATCCTTGGGATTCACCGCCACGGCCGTGTCACCCAGCAGGGTTTCCGGCCGGGTGGTGGCCACTTCCAGGAAGCCGGCGCCGCTGGTCAAGGGATAGCGGAAATGCCAGAGATGGCCATCCACCTCCTTCATCTCCACCTCCAGATCGCTCACCGCCGAACCCGAGGCCGGGCACCAATTCACCAGGTATTCACCCCGGTAGATCAGCCCCTGCTCGTGCAGACGGTTGAAGGCCTCGATCACGGCGGCGCTGCAGCCGGCATCGAGGGTGAAGCGCTCGCGCTGCCAATCCACCGAGTAGCCCAGGCGGCGCAGCTGGCCCACAATCGTGCCGCCGCTCTCCGCCTTCCAGCCCCAGGCCTTCTCGAGGAATGCCTCGCGGCCCAGATCTTCCTTGCGCTGGCCCTCGGCCTTGAGCTGCTTCTCCAGGATCGTCTGCACGGCGATCGAGGCGTGGTCGGTGCCCGGCAGGCAGAGCACGTTTTTGCCGCGCAGGCGCTGGAAGCGCACGATCGTGTCGATCAGGGCCGTGTTGAAGGCGTGGCCCATGTGCAGGCTGCCGGTCACGTTCGGCGGCGGAATCACCACAGAAAAGGGCTCACCCGGTGCCGCAGGATCCGGGTGAAAGGCACCGCTGCTCTCCCAGGCGTGCTGCCAGCGGCTTTCCGTGCCCGCCGGGTCGTAGGTCTTGGGCAGGGCCGCTTCAGGGGCTGGGGCAGACAGCTCGGTCACGGCGGTGGCAGCAGGCACTCGAGCCATGGTCGCAAAACGGGCTGAGGCCAGGGATAATTAGGTCGTAGAGCAAGGCAATGCCGCATCCCCGGGCCCCCTCACAGGCGACACGACGGGTGGCATCGCGCTGCGTACCCGTGCTGGCCTCGCTGCTGCTGCTCGGTTGCCGCGCCAGCGATGGGCTGCCCAACGTGATGTACCTCGGGATGGAGGTGAACCCCGACGAGAAGATCGACGCCAACTTGCGCACCGACACCCGGCAGCGACTGGGCCAACTGGAGGCTGGCTACAGGCAGCTTCACCCCAACACCCGCTTTCAAGTCAGCCTTTACCCCGAGAAACAACTGGCCTGGGTGATCCAGCACCGCAACCGGGCCGGGCTGGGGCCCGATCTGCTACTCCTCAACGGGGACACGGCCGTGCGGCTGCTGAAGGCGGGAGTGATCGCGCCCTACCCACAAACCGGGGTAGATCTCAACCAATTCGATCCCCAGGTGCTCAATCGGCTGCGCACCCCCTCCGGAGACCTGGCCGGGTTGCCATTTCTGGTGCAAACCCAGCTGGCCTGCTTCAACCGCCGGCGACTGCCCGCCGCACCAGCCACCCTGGAGCAGCTGCTTGACACGAGTGCCAAGGGGTATCCCGTGGGCCTCACGATGGAGGCCTACAACCTCTTCTGGACAGTCGGCAGCCTTGGTGCGGTCGACGCCATCGATACAGCCGCAGCCGGCAGGCAACCCAGCGGGGCCCAGCAGCAGGCGATCGAGCGTTGGCTCACCTGGCTGCAAAACGCCAACAGCCAACAGCGCGTTACCTTCTACGCCAGCCAGTCCTCAGCGGAAGCGGAATTCCAGGCGGGCCGCCTCGACTGGTTCACCTGCCGCAGCGCGTCCATACCGCGGCTGCGCAAGGCCCTGGGGGATGGGCTCGGTGTTGCGCCCTTGCCTCGCGGCGAGGGGGGTGATCCCAGTCCGATCAACAAGCTGCGGGTGTTTGCCCTCGGCACCAATACCAGCCGCAGCAGCCGCGAGCGGGCCCTGGCCTTCAGCCGCTTCAGCGTGAACCCCCTGAGCCAGAGGAGTCTCACCCTGGGCTCCGAGGTGGTGCTGCCCGCCAACCGCTTCGTGGGGGTGCCGGTGAGCAGCTCGGAAGTGCTCAGCGCCATGGTGACCTCGGCCCAGCAGGGCAACCAAACCAACACCCTGGCGGAGCTGATGCAAAGCAACGATCCCCGGATGGCCGAGATCCAGACCCTGCTCACCACGTTGGTGTTTGGAGAGATGCAGCCCACCACGGCCGGCCAGAGCCTGGTGGCGATCCTGCGGAACCGGCCATGAGAGAGCTGTTGCTGGAGGTGCTGGGCTGGCTGGGCTATCTGGAGCGGCCCACCGTTCTGCTGCAACTGGGTGTGGCGATCGGGCTGATGGTGTTGCGGCTGTTTGCGGCGCGCCGAAACTGGCTTCCGCGACTGCGGACTCAGCGATACACCCCCCTGGCGCTTGTGGTGCTGGCGGCCAGCTGCCTGCTGCTGGCCCTCCTGGGGCTGCCCTACGGACTCAGCGGCCAGCTGGGAGTGCTCTGGCTGGGCTGGTACGGCCTCAACCAGCTGCAGCCGCTGCTGCAACGTTGCCTCGGCGCGAAAACGGCGCAGCAACTCGACAGCCGCCTGCTGCGACCTGGCTATCTGCTGCTGGCGGCCCTGTCGCTGATCACCACCGTCGACAGCATCAGTGATCTGGCCGTGGCCCCCCTGGGCAGCATGCTGGGTGTGCCCGTCGATGCGGGCAAGCTATTCAATGCCGCCCTGATCACCTACCTGGTGCTGGTGGGCTCGGGGCCACCGGCAGCGGGCGTGGCCTGGCTGGTGCAACGGGCCCTGGCATCCAGCGATGGCAGCCGCAAAGCCTTGGAGTTGATGCTGCGCTACACCGTGGTGGGCTTGGGCCTGGTGGCCGTGGGGGTGCACCTGGGCATCAACACCACCGCCCTGATCGCCGTGGCAGGTGGCCTGTCGGTGGGCCTGGGTTTCGGCATCAAGGAGGTGTTCTCCAACTTCATCAGCGGCATCTGGCTGCTGTTTGAGGGCTCCGTGCGGCCCGGCGAGGTGCTGATGCTCGATGGCGATCCCTGCGAGGTGCGCAGGCTGGGCCTGCGGGCCACGCTGCTGTGGCGCGACCGCGACAACGCCGAACTGCTGATCCCCAACCAGACCTTCTTCACGGAGGCAGCCACCACCTACACCGCCAGCGACCGCATGCGCCGCAGCCAGGTGAACGTTGGAGCGGCCTACCACCACGATCCAGTTGAGGTGATCGCCCTGCTGGAAGCCACGGCGCTGCTAGTGCCGCGGGTGCTGCCAAGCCCGGCCCCAAAGGGCTTGCTGCTCAGCTACGGCGATTCCGCCATCAACTACGCCCTGCGCTTCTGGATCGCCAACCCGATGGACAACGTGACCATCTGCAGCGAGGTGAACCAGGCCATCTGGAGGGCCTTCCGCGCGCACAACATCGAGATCCCCTTTCCCCAGCAGGTGGAGTATTCGATGGTGTGGCCGCCGGAACAGCACAAACCCAACCTCGAACGCCACTAGCTATGAGCCAAGCGGCTCAGGTAGCCCTCCCGGCTGCCTGCATTGATCCAGCCGGTAGCGATCGTTTTGGTGTGCTCCTCGCTCACCCTGCCTCGGTGGATGTGGGAGGGGCCAGCCGGAAAGATCACGAGCTTGCCCCGCTCAGCTGGCTCGTGGTGATCCTGCCAATGAAACTCGGTGCCTCCGTTGGGCACGTCGTTGCAATAAAGGATCCAGGCCAGCACCCTGTGCACCGGTTCAGTGGCTTCGTCACTGATTGTCCAGTCGCAATGCCAGCGCTTGAAACCCTCACCAGGGGCGTAGCGCTGCAGGTTGAAGATTGGATTCACAAACAGCTCCTGCTCCGGGCAGCACTGGCGAAAGAGGCCGCGCTCCTGCAGGTAGCGATCCAGCCCAGCCGTTACGCCGCGCAGGATCACCTCCGCTAGGGCGAAGGCCTCAGGATCGGAGCGGTCGATGGCTACCAGGCTGATATCGGTGGAAATTTTGGCAGGCTCAGTTTTGCCGCCAGGGCCAAAGGCCACCCCGGGCCGCCGCAGGTCAACGCGCCGCTCATAAAAGGCCATCACCCCATCGGCGAGGGCCTCGAAGCCGGCATTGCGATAGGTAGCTAGCAGGTTCATCGGGAGAGCTCCTGCCAGGGAAGGGCCAGGGCCGCCTCCAACTGCTGCCAGCGCTGCGGCTCCGCCGCGACCCTTGCCAGCAGACCCAGCCGCTCCAGAGCCGCCACCACTCGCCCATGATCCAGGGGGCCAGCAGGCCCTAGGGGCAGCACCAACACCTGGGGCTCGGCGGGATCGGCAAGCACCCGCAGCTCCAAATCCTCCAGCTCGCGCTCAAAGAAAATTCGCCGCATGCGGCCGGTGAGCCCTGGCCCCAGCGCCTCGGCATAGGCCTCCAGCGAGTCACGATCTCCGCTGCAACCGCAATTGAGCGCCAACCAGATCAGCAGCTTGGCCCAGCTATCAGCAGTCCAGAGCGGCTGAAAGCTCTCACGGTGCTGCCGCACCAACTCGCCAATGGCGAAATCAAACAGGGTTGCCTGCAGGTTGATGGCATTCATGCCTGCCATCCTGCCCAGCTGCCGGCAGACTGCACGGGCATGCAACTGCCCCACCCATGGCCCTCGACTTCAACGACCCCGATTTGGAGTTCAGCGATCTCGTGTACGCCTACCAGAGCTGGGTAATGGCGGTGATCAACGACGAAAAGCTCGGCGGCGAAGAAACCCTGCTCACCGACGAGATCGCTGACGACGCCCTCAACGCCATGCGCTTTCTGCCCGGCGAAGTGACCAGCGCCATCGAAACCAGCCTCGCCCGTGTCTACGACGTAGATGCCGACGAACTCGCCAGCCTGCTGTTCCCAGAAGGCTGACGCCCCCACCCAGAAATGCGCGATGCCGGGTTCGAACCAGCGACATCCTGCTTGTAAGGCAGGCGCTCTACCGCTGAGCTAATCGCGCGCTGTAGGCAAAATACACCCCATGGCTCAGGCCCCACTTCAACGCAAGCTGCGCTGGCAACTGGAGGCCCTCGGGGTGCGGCTGCTGCTGCTGGCGCTGCGGGGGCGCTCCCACCGCAGCATGGGCCGCGGCATTGCCCAAGCCCACCGTCTAGCCAGGCCCTGGCTGCGGCGGCGCCACACCACGGCGATCGCCAACCTGACGCGGGTGTATGGCGAGCAGCTAAGCCAGGGCCAGCGCGAGGCCATCGCCGAGCAGTCGATCAACAGCTTTTTTCTCTCCTGCCTCGAATCGATCATCCAACCGGTTGACGCCTCCTTAATCAGCGCCGAGGGGGAGGGGCTCGACGAACTGTTGCGGCTGCATCGCCAGGGCCAGGGGGTGATCGTGGGATCGCTGCACCTGGGTTGCTGGGATCTGGGGCTGCGCTGGCTGAGCGAACGGCTGGATACCCCATCTGTCGTGTACCGCCCCGCCCGCAACCCCTACAGCGACGAGCTGCTCAACCGGGCCCGCCAGGCCAACAGCTACTGCAACTGGATTCCCCAGGCCGATGCCAGGTCAATGTTGCGCTGTCTGCACAGCGGCGGCAGCCTCGTGGTGATGACCGACCTTTACAGCCGCAACAGCGAAGTGCAGGTCGACTTCCTCGGCCTGAGCACCAACTTCGTCAAAGGGCCTGCGGCCCTTTCGCAGAAATCGGGTTGCCCCCTGTTTCCCGTGGCCCAGGTGCGGGAAGCCAACGGCCGCTTTCGGCTGATCTTTGGCGCACCGCTATGGCCCGGCCAGGGTGCCGCTGCCCTGAGCGACCAGCTTGCCGCCGTAGCCCGCTGGCACGAACCCCTGATTCAGGCCTATCCGGAGCAGTACTACTGGATCAACCGGCGCTGGCGAACGGGCGATGGCAGCGGTGAGCGGCTGCGGCCCATCGGCCCACCCGGGCGCTGATCGATGGCCAGCGGCCGCAGCCACGACCGAGCCACCTGGCTCCTGAGCCTCCCCTTTGGGCTGCTGTGGTGGCCCTGGCTGGGGTTGGCGGGGGTGAGCGTGGCCGGCCTGAGCTTTCTGCTGGGAGGCCTGCTGCTCTCCCCCGACCTCGACACCCGCTCCAACCCCACCCGCCGCTGGGGACCGTTGCGGCTGCTCTGGTGGCCCTACCGCAACCTGCTGCGCCATCGCTCCCTGGTCTCCCACAGTCCCCTGCTGGGCACCAGCGGGCGCCTGGCCTACCTGGCGGCGCTGCTGCTGGTGAGCTGCCTGCTGCTGCAACCCCTCGGTGGACCAGCACCCCAGCAGCTCATAGCCACCGCCCAGGCGCTCTGGCAGGGCGAGCGTCCGCTGCTGCTGGCCGCCCTGGTGGGCCTGGAGGCCAGCAGCTGGCTGCACCTGATCCAAGATGGCGACCCGATGCCGCGCCTGCCCCGCCTGCTGCGCCGCCGCCGCCGCCGATGAACCCCCACCCCCAAACCCCAGCCCACCTTGAGGCCCTAGCTGAGCTGATCGCCGTGGTGGCTCGCCTGCGCGACCCCGAGGGCGGCTGCCCCTGGGATCTGGTGCAAACCCACGCCTCCCTGGTGCCCTACGTGCTGGAGGAGGCCCACGAGGTGGCCGATGCGATCCGCTCGGGCGACGATCACCACCTGGCGGAGGAACTGGGCGACCTGCTGCTGCAGGTGGTGCTCCACGCCCAGATCGCCAGCGAGGCTGGCAGCTTTGATCTGGCCCAGATCGCTGCAGGCATCAGCGCCAAGCTGGTGCGCCGCCATCCCCATGTGTTTGGCGGTGGCGAGCCGGCCAGCTGGGAGGAGATCAAGGCCGCAGAAAAACCCCAACCCGCCTCCACCAGCCCCCTCAGCGATCGGCTGGCCGGCAAGGTGCGCGGCCAGCCAGCCCTAGCCGGCGCCATGACCATCTCCAAGCAAGCCGCCGCGGCCGGCTTCGAGTGGGATGACATGGCAGGGGTGTGGGCGAAGGTGCACGAGGAGCTCGACGAGCTCAAGGAAGCTGTGGCCTCCGGGGATCGCCGCCATGCCCAGGAGGAGCTGGGCGACGTGCTGTTCACCCTGGTGAACGTGGCCCGCTGGTGCGGCATCGAACCGGAAGCCGGCCTGGCGGGCACCAACCGCCGCTTCCTCGATCGTCTCTCCCGGGTTGAAGCAGCCCTAGATGGCGACCTAAAGGGCCGCAGCATCGGCGAGCTCGAAGGCCTCTGGCAGCAGGCCAAGGCCGAAATCCGCGCTGAAAACAAGCCAACGCCAAGCTGCTGAGCCCTGACCGCAACAGCCTCGCGAATTCCGTACAACCTGTACAGATTTAGGGACACCCAGCCAACACCTCAGTCCTCCGGCAGCTCAATCCTCCGACAGCTCAGTCCTCCGGCAGCTGAGTACGGGCCCCCCGCTGCCCCTTGATCGCACCACGCTGCTTCTTGGCCGCCAGACGCCGCTGCACTGAACCACGGGTGGGCCGAGTCGCCCGACGCGGTGGTGGTGGCGGCTTGATCGCCTCCTGCAGCAGCTCCACTAGGCGCCGCTGGGCCGCCACCCGGTTTTGCCATTGGGAGCGGTGCTCACTGGCTGCAATCACCACACAACCTTCCACCAGCTTTCCCTCCAGTCGCCCCAGGGCCCGGGCCTTGATCGTGGGCGGCAGCGCCGCAGAGGCCGCCAGATCAAACACCAGCTCCACCCGTGAATCGGTGGTGTTCACGTTTTGGCCGCCGGGGCCGGAGGAGCGAGAAAAACGCCAGGCCAGCTCGGCGGCGCCGATCACCAGCGCTGGGGTCAGCCGCAGATCCGCCGTGGGTCGCAGGGGAGCCATGGATTCAGGGCAGCCAGGAAATCAGTGGAGCCAGGAAATCAGCCTGTCACGGCCAACACACCGGCGATGCGCAAGGCTGGAGACTGCGAAATTTTGGCAATGGGCTGGATCGACGAGGTCTTCGACGGCGTGCGCTACGGCCTGGAGGGCACGGTGGTCGCCGAACAGGATTCAGCCTTCCAGAAGGTGACGATCATCGACAGCCAGCGCTACGGCAAGGGCCTGCTGCTCGATGGCTGCTGGATGACTGCCGAGCGCCAGGAGCGGCACTACCACGAGGCGATCGTGCATCCGGCCCTCTGCAGCGCCGCCAGCATCGAGCGGGTGCTGGTGATCGGCGGCGGCGATGGCGGCACCGCCCGCGAGTGCCTGCGCCACGCTGGCGTGCAGCACCTCGACCTAGTGGAGATCGACGGCCTGGTGGTGGAGTGGAGCCAGCAGTACCTGCCCAGCATCGGCGGCGGCTGCTGGAGTGACCCCCGCTTCCACCTCACCGTGGGCGACGGCATCGCCTGGGCCGCCAATGCCCCTGAAGCCAGCTACGACGTGGTGATCGTGGATGGCTCAGACCCCGCCGGCCCGGCCGAGGGCCTGTTCAACCGAGCCTTCTTCGAGCACTGCCGCCGCATCCTGCGGCCCGGCGGCGTGTTCGCCACCCAGAGCGAATCACCCGAGGCCTTTAGAGCGGTGCATATCGACACGGTGAAGCTGATCCGTGAAGTTTTCGGCCATGCCGATCCGATGTATGGCTGGGTGCCCATGTATCCGAGCGGCTGGTGGAGCTGGACGTTCGCCGCCACAGACGGCCGTCGCTATCTGCAGCCGGATCCCGCCCGCGCCGCGGCCGTCGACTGTGGCTGTGAGATCTGGTCCCCCCGCTGGCAGCGCGGCGCCTTTGATGCTGTGCCCGCCGCCATCGAGCGGGAGCTGGGCTGATGTTTGACACCGACGGCGCCATCTACATGGGCAGCCAGCGCGACCCCGCCGGCTGCCGGGTGGGTCTGTTCGGCGTGCCCTACGACGGCACCACCTCCTACCGCCCCGGCACCCGCTTCGGCCCGGCGGCAATCCGCGAGGTGAGCAGCGGCCTGGAGAGCTACTGCCCCCAGCTCGATCGCGACTTGGAGGAGCTGGCCATCGCCGACCTCGGCGCGGTGGACATTCCCTTCGGCGCCCCCAAGCCGGTAGTGGCGGCCGTGAAGCGGGCCACCGAAGCCGTTCTGGCCCTGGGGCTCAAACCCCTGATGCTCGGCGGCGAGCACTCGATCAGCTCCGGCGCGGTGGCGGCCGTGGCGGCCCGGCACCCCGATCTGGTGCTGGTGCAGCTCGATGCCCACGCCGACCTACGCCACGAGTGGCTGGGCGCGCAGCACAGCCACGCCTGCGCCATGCGCCGCTGCCTGGAGGTGCTGCCCAGCCAGCAGCTGCTGCAGATCGCCATCCGCAGCGGCACCCGCGAGGAATTCAGCGAGTTGCGGAGCAGCGGTCGTCTGGTGGCCATTGAGCGGATGGCCGAAAGCCTGAAACCCCTGCGCGGCAAGCCCCTCTATCTCACGGTGGATCTGGATTGGTTTGATCCAGCGGTGATGGCCGGCACCGGCACCCCGGAGCCCGGCGGCTTCTTCTGGCGGGATTTCGCTGCCCTAGTGGAGGAGCTGCGCCACCACAACCTGGTGGCCGCCGATGTGGTGGAGCTGGCGCCGATGCTGGATGCCACCGGCGTGAGCAGCGTGCTGGCCGCCAAGGTGGTGCGCAGCCTGCTGTTTCTGCTCGACCGTTAATGCCGAAAGCCGATCAGTAGCAGCAGGTGCCGCTGGTGCGCTGTTCGCGCAGGCGCTCGTGCTGCTGGCTGATCAGCAACACCGCCAGAGTCGGATGGTTGTGCAGCAGGTTCAAGAAGCGCAGGCGATCTAGCCGCAGGATCTCAACAGGGGTACGGGCCACGGCTTCGTTGCGATAAATGCCGTCGCGCCAAAGGATGTCTTGATAGCTGAACAGCTCTCCGGGGCGATAGCAAAGCCTCTCGCCGCTCTCGGCTATCACTTCAATGATGCCGCGGCGCACCCCATAAATCGAGTCGGCCCGGGAGCCCCTGGAAAAAACCTTGGAGCCGGTGGGCAGGGTAAGAACCTCGCAATCCACTTGAACCGCCATCAGCTCTAGTGGAGTGGTGATCGCCACCGAAGCAACCATGCCCCACACCCCCTAATCGATACCAGTGATCCTTAATACAGCTCTGCCGCCCATGGCGGCTAGCCATGGCGAGCACAAAAGCCAAAAAAGCCCCAAAACGAGACAAAATTACAGATTTTCTTCAGCTTTTGCCAAAGGCTGATTCAAGGCTGAGCTGCTGATTCGGCTGGGCTGGTGTCCCCCCAGCTGCCGCATTAATCGCAGGCAGCCGCGGCGGCCGGGCCGTCCAGTGGTGGCACCACAGCTCCAGCGCCAATTCAGGGTGGATCGGCAACTGGCGCAGCTGACACCAGCCGAATTCAGCGCCACTGGGTGGGGCGCAATGGCGGCAGCTGCGGCAGCAAGGGCGCTGACCCATCCAAGGGAGAGATCTGGTCTCTCAAGGTATGGACGTTTGGTCAAAGTGGTATCGAATACGGCGAATCTTCCAGGTTCCTTATTGATTCCGCAGGCCTGCATAGGATCCGGCCATGGGTTTAATACGCACCCCCCTGTTTGAAGCCGCCCAAGCCGCGGGTGGCCGGATGGTGCCCTTTGCCGGCTGGGAGATGGCTGTGCAATTTGAGGGCTTGGTGGCAGAGCACCAAGCCGTGCGGCGCCGCTGCGGCATCTTCGACATCTCCCACATGGGGGTGCTGACCCTGCGGGGCGCAGGCGCCAAAGAAGCCCTGCAGGCTCTGGTGCCCACCGACCTGTTTCGGATTGGCCCCGGCGAGGCCTGCTACACAGTGCTGCTCAACGAGCGGGGCGGCATCCGCGACGACCTGATTGTTTATGACCGGGGCTGGCAGGCAGATGGCCAGTGCCACGAACTGCTGCTGGTGATCAATGCCGCCTGCGCCGCAACCGACACGGCCTGGATCCGCAGCCAGCTAGAGCCCCTTGGCATCCGTGTTGAAGATCGCAAAAGCGATGGCGTGCTGCTGGCCCTGCAGGGGCCGGAGGCGGCCGCTCGGCTGGAGGAGTTGGCGGGTACCAACCTGAGCGGCCTGCCCCGCTTCGGCCACCGGGAGCTGAAACTGGCTGGCGCCAGCGCCTTTGTGGGCCGCACTGGTTACACCGGCGAAGACGGCTTCGAACTGCTGCTGAACCGGCCAGACGGCCTGATCCTGTGGGACAAATTGCTGGCCAGCGGCGTCAGCCCCTGCGGACTCGGCGCTCGCGACACCCTGCGCCTGGAAGCGGCGATGCACCTCTACGGCCACGAGCTGGATGAGCACACCACACCCCTGGAGGCCGGCCTGGGCTGGCTGGTGCACCTGGAAATGCCCAAAGCCTTCATTGGCCGCGAGGTGCTGGAGCGCCAAAGCGCCGCGGGGCTCCAGCGGCGCCTGGTGGGATTGAAGCTGCAGGGCCGCGCCATCGCCCGCCATGGCTACCCGGTGCTAGCTGCCGGGGCTCCAGTGGCTAGTGAGCCGGTGGGGCACATCACGAGCGGCAGCTGGTCACCCAGCCTCGAACAAGCGATCGCCCTGGCCTACGTGCCAGCCAGCGCCGCCAAGCTGGGCACCGAACTGGCAGTACAGATTCGCGGCAAGGCCGAGCCAGCGCTGGTGGTTAAGCGTCCCTTTTACAAGCGCTGACGCCACCGGGTGGGACAATCGCCCATTCACTCCGGATCTCAGCATGCGCAGCCACGGATGCGGCGACCTGCGTCACGACGCCAGCGGCCAGACCGTGCAGCTCTGCGGCTGGGTAGACCGATGTCGTGACCACGGCGGCGTGATTTTTGTCGACCTGCGCGACAGCAGCGGCAGCGTGCAGATCACTGTCGATCCCGACAATGGCGCCGAGATGTTCGCCATAGCGGAGCACCTGCGCAACGAAACGGTGATTCAGGTGGCAGGCAAGGTGCGGGAGCGACCCGCCGATGCCATCAACGACCGACTGGCCACCGGCCGCATCGAAGTGCTGGCCAGCGCCATCACCGTGCTCAACGCCGTTAAGGGCATCCTGCCCTTCCCAGTGTCGGTGCACGACGAGGAGAACACCCGCGAAGAGCTGCGGCTGCGCCACCGCTACCTCGACCTGCGCCGCGAGCGCATGAACAGCAACCTGCGCCTGCGCCACCGCACCGTGCAGGCGATGCGCCGCTTCCTGGAAGACCAGGGCTTTATCGAGGTAGAAACCCCGGTGCTCACCCGCTCCACCCCCGAGGGCGCCCGCGACTACCTGGTGCCCAGCCGGGTGTGCGGTGGTGAGTGGTTTGCGCTACCCCAGTCGCCCCAGCTGTTTAAGCAGCTGCTGATGGTGGGCGGGCTGGAGCGCTACTACCAGGTGGCCCGCTGCTTCCGCGACGAAGATCTGCGGGCCGATCGCCAGCCGGAATTCACCCAGCTGGACATCGAAATGAGCTTCATGGACCAGGAGCAGATCCTGGAGCTCAACGAGGCCCTGATCGCCTCGATCTGGAAGGCCGTGAAAGGGGTGGAGTTGCCCCGTCCCTTCCCGCGCCTCACCTGGCACGAGGCCATGGCCCGCTACGGCACAGATCGCCCCGACACCCGCTACGGCCTGGAGCTCACCGATGTCTCCGACCTGGTGGCCGGCATGGGCTTCAAGGTATTCAGCGGCGCAGTGGCCGCCGGCGGCTCCGTGAAGTGCATCGCCGTGCCCGGCGGCAACGACGCCATCAGCAACGTGCGCATCAAGCCCGGCGGGGATGTGTTCAGCGAGGCTCAAAAGGCTGGGGCAGGCGGCCTGGCCTTCATCCGGGTGCGCGAAGGCGGCGAGATCGACACGATCGGCGCCATCAAGGACAACCTCACAGAAGACAAAAAAACCGAACTGCTGGCCCGCACCGGTGCCACCCCCGGCACCCTGCTGCTGTTCGGCGCGGGCGATACCGCCACGGTGAATAAGGCCCTCGATCGGGTGCGCCAATTTCTGGCCCGCGAGCTCGGCCTGGTGCCGGCCGACCGTGACAACGACCAGTGGGATTTCCTCTGGGTGGTGGATTTCCCGATGTTTGAGTTCAACGCCGGCGAAAACCGCCTCGAAGCCCTGCACCACCCCTTCTGCGCCCCCAACAGCGCGGATCTGGGTACTGATCCCGCCGCCTGGGCCAACACCCTGCCCACGGCCCGCGCCCAGGCCTACGACCTGGTGCTCAACGGCCTCGAGCTGGGCGGCGGCTCGCTGCGCATTCACGATTCGGCCCTGCAGCGCCAGGTGCTGCAAACCATTGGTCTGCCCCTGGAGGAGGCCAACCAGCAGTTCGGCTTCCTGATGGACGCCCTCGACATGGGTGCCCCACCCCACGGCGGCCTGGCCTACGGCGTAGATCGGATCGTGATGCTGCTGGCGGGCGAGGAATCGATCCGCGACACAATCGCCTTCCCCAAGACCCAGCAGGCCCGCTGCCTGATGACCGGCGCGCCTGGCGGTGTGGCCACCAAACAACTAGACGAGCTGCATGTGGCCAGCACCTGGGTTGAGGAAGACGAAAGCTGAAAGCCAAAACAAAACGGGGCATTTGGCGCCGCAGCTGCCCAGCGCAGCAACGGTGAAGCACCACTAATTCATTGGGCGTGCCCCACACCCCCACCAGCACCGATCCGGTGCGGCTTTACCTGCAGGACATCGGTCGGGTGGACCTGCTTACCCAGGAGCAGGAGCTCACCCTGGCCCGGCTGGTGCAGCGGCGAGAACAGCTACTGCGCGAGGGCGATCCGGACAAAGACGAACTAGGCAAAGACGAACTGGCCGACAAAGAGCGACGGCTGACCCTGCACCGCGGCAAAAGGGCCAAGGAGCGGATGATCCAGGCCAATCTGCGACTGGTGGTGTCAGTGGCCAAGAAGTATCAGCGCCGGGGGATGGACCTGCTGGATCTGGTCCAGGAGGGCACCTTGGGACTGGAGCGGGCCGTGGAGCGCTTTGACCCGACCCGGGGGTTTCGCTTCAGCACCTACGCCTACTGGTGGATTCGCCAGGGCATCACCCGGGCCCTTGCCAGCCAGAGCCGCACGATCCGGCTACCGGTACACATCACCGAGAAGCTCAACCGAATTAAACGGGCCCAGCGTGAACTCAGCGCCCGGCTAGGCCGGCTGCCCTGCGTGGCTGAAATCGCCCAGGAGCTGAATCTCAGCGAAGCGCTGATCCGCGAAACCCTGCTGCAGCTGCCCAAACCCGTCTCCCTGGAGTCCCGGGTGGGCAAGGAACACGACATGCAGCTCGGCGATCTGCTGGAAGACGGCCACGGCACACCTGAGCAGGAACTCGCCCGCGAGCAGCTGCACAACGACCTCGAGGCCCTGCTTGAAGACCTGAGCAGCCGGGAAGCCGAGGTGATCCGTCAACGCTTCGGGCTAGTAGACGACACTCCCCGCAGCCTGACTGAAATCGGCGCTGCCATGCAGCTCTCCCGGGAGCGGGTGCGGCAGATCGAATCTCGGGCCCTGCTGAAACTGCGCCAACCCCAGAATCGCTGCCGCGTGAAGGATTATCTGGGAAGCCTCGACTAACCCAAGCAATCCGGGCTAAAACGAAGTCACTACGGATAAGTCGCCATGGCAACCGACATTGACATCGGCATCCCGGAAGCCCAGCGGCTGGAGATCGCCGCAGGCCTGGGCCGCGTGCTGGCTGACAGCACCGTGCTCTACGCCAAAACCCACGGCTTCCACTGGAACGTCACCGGGCCGATGTTCAACACCCTGCACCTCATGTTTATGGGGCAGTACACCGAGCTCTGGAACGCCCTAGACGCCATCGCCGAGCGCATCCGTGCCCTTGGCTGCCCGGCCCCCTTTGGCGGCGCCACCTATGGCCAGCTCTCCTCAATCGCCGAAAGCCAGGGCATCCCGGCAGCATTGGAGATGGTGCGCGAGCTGGTCCTCGGCCACGAGGCGGTCGCCCGCACCATCCGCAGCGTCATGGTCACCGCCGATGGGGCCAACGACCAACCCACCGCCGACCTGCTCACCCAGCGGCTGCAGATCCACGAGAAGACCGCCTGGATGCTGCGCAGCCTGCTGGAGGCGTAATCCGCTGGGGTGCTTGGCGTCGGCCAGTCGGCGCCCGCTGCGCGGGCAATACCGGCCTCTCACCAAGCACCCCAGCGGACCAGCAAGCCTCCGCAGGCCGGGCCGAGCATGTTCAACACCCAAACCAGGCCCCAAGAACGCATGTAGCTCCTGTGGGGTTGGCTGCGGTGAGCGCGGTGTTGCCCGCGCAGCGGGCGTGACCGCCGAACCCAGCCAGGCCCCGCAGGCAGCGCCCGGTACATTGAAGGGGCAGCCACCGGGATATGAGCAAGTTCGTCTTTGTCACCGGCGGCGTGGTGTCGAGCATCGGCAAGGGCATCGTGGCCGCCAGCCTGGGGCGCCTGCTCAAGAGCCGCGGCTACAGCGTTTCGATCCTCAAGCTCGACCCGTATCTGAACGTGGACCCGGGCACGATGAGCCCGTACCAACACGGTGAGGTGTTCGTCACCGAGGACGGCGCCGAGACCGATCTGGATCTGGGCCACTACGAACGCTTCACCGACACGGCCATGTCGCGCCTCAACAGCGTGACCACTGGCTCGATTTACCAGTCGGTGATCAACAAGGAGCGCCGCGGCGACTACAACGGCGGCACCGTGCAGGTGATCCCCCACATCACCCGCGAAATCCGCGAGCGCATCCATCGGGTAGCCGCCAACAGCAATGCCGACGTGGTGATTGGCGAGATCGGCGGCACGGTGGGCGACATCGAATCGCTGCCGTTTCTTGAGGCGATACGCGAATTTCGGGGCGATGTGGGCCGCCAAGACCTGGCCTATGTGCACGTCACCCTGCTGCCCTTCATTGGCGTTTCGGGCGAGCTCAAGACCAAGCCCACCCAGCACTCGGTGAAGGAGTTGCGCTCGATCGGCATCCAGCCCGATGTGCTGGTATGCCGCAGCGACCGGCCCGTGAGCGACGAACTACGCCGCAAGATCGGTGGCTTCTGCGGCGTACCGCAGCGGGCCGTGATCCAGGCCCTGGACGCCGACAGCATCTACGCTGTGCCGCTGGCGATGGAGCAGGAGGGGCTCTGCCGCGAGGTGCTCGATGTGCTGCAGCTCAGCAACGCTGAAAGTGACATGGCCCGCTGGCAGGAGCTGGTAACCAAACTGCGCCACCCCGGCCCGGCAGTGAAGGTGGCGCTGGTGGGCAAGTACGTGCAGCTCAACGACGCATATCTATCGGTGGTGGAGGCCCTGCGCCACGCCTGCCTGGATCGGGATGCTTCGCTTGATCTGCACTGGGTATGCGCCGAGCAGCTCGAAAGCCAGGGCGCAGAAGCTCTGCTGGCCGGCATGGATGCGGTGGTGGTGCCCGGCGGCTTCGGCAACCGCGGTGTGGACGGCAAGGTGGCTGCTATCCGGTGGGCGCGGGAACAGCAGGTGCCCTTCCTAGGCCTGTGCCTGGGCATGCAGTGCGCCGTGATCGAGTGGGCCCGCAACCAGGCGGGCCTGGCCGGTGCCACCAGCGCCGAACTTGATGCCGACACGCCCCATCCGGTGATCCACCTACTGCCTGAGCAACAGGACGTAGTTGATCTGGGCGGCACGATGCGACTGGGCGTTTACCCCTGCCGGCTAGCTGCAGACACGATGGCTCATCGCCTTTATGGCGACGAAGTTGTATACGAACGCCACCGCCACCGCTACGAATTCAACAATGCTTACCGCAGTCTCTTCACCGAATCGGGCTACACAATCAGCGGCACCTCGCCAGACGGCCGCTTAGTTGAATTAATCGAACTACAGAGCCACCCATTTTTTACAGCCTGCCAATATCACCCCGAATTCCTCTCCCGCCCCGGCAAGCCTCACCCCCTATTTCGCGGCTTAATTGAGGCCGCCCAGCAGCGCCTGCCCCAGCAAGACTGATTAGATTTGCTTAAGGGAGTCTGTTTTATCTTTAAATTCTCCAAGCAGAAGCTGCAGGTAAGTTACCTTGCGCAGTTTGATATTGGCCGTAAGTGACATACCCACTTGCAAAGGCAGGCTCTTGCCAGATTTCAGCTTGAGCTGCTGGGTATCGAGGGCAATCGTAGCTGGGAAGCGGTAGGTCTGATTACGCTCATCTGGGGGCAAAGCATCGGAACCAATGCGCTTAACGGTGCCAAGCAGCACTCCGAAATCGGTAGCAGGGAAGGAATCGATGCTGATATCGGCAGGGCGACCAACTCGCACAAAACCAATATCGCTGCTCTCAATCTCCACCTTGGCCTGGAGCGCGTCATAGGGAACAATCTTCATCACCGGCTCACTGCCTTGGGCCACAAAACCTGGGCCAGTGGGCTTGAGATCAAACACCACCCCATCCACCGGGGAGCGCACATCCTGGTAGCGGATATTGACCTGAAGCTCAGTGAGCTTGCTACCAAGATCGGCTAGCTCTCCTTTGACCTGCTCCAGGGCCTGTTCGATGATCGCAGTTTGACGCAAGCGATCTACCTTGAGCTTGGCGATCTCGCCATCAACCTCACGCACCTTGTTGCGCTGTTGCAAATACTGCAACTCCGCAGAGGCCCCAACGGCCTTGAGGCCCTCAAGCCGCTGCAGGATTTCGGTCTCAAGCACGAGGTTCTGGCGTGTCACCGTCTGCTCGGTGTCGTTGAGGTTGAGATAGCGAGCCAGCTCCACCTCCTTGAGACGCAGCTGGGCCTGCTTAGCGATGATGGTGGTACGCAGACTCGCCTGACGGTCGAGAGTGGCCTCGTTATCGAGGCGCAGCAACACTTGGCCCTGGCTGACCCGCTGACCGTCCTTGACCAGCATGGTTTCCAGCACACCGCCCACTGGCATTTGGATGGTTTTGACATCGCCGATCGGCTGGAGCTTGCCAGAGGCGACCACCACCTCGTCGGTTTTGGCGAAAGCCAGCCAGGCCAGGCCAGCAGCTGTGGTGCCCACCAAGGCCCAGGTGATAGCTCGCGCTAAAAAGCGCGACTGCTGCAGCGCCATCTCCTCATGGCTGGTCTGAACCCGGCGCTCAATAGCGTTTTGGGCGCGGCGCACAATCGACATCAGTTGATCTCCTGCTGGCGGTAAAGGGCGTAATAGCGACCTCGGAGCTCCATCAATTCATCATGGGTGCCCGTTTCCACGATGGCTCCTTCGTGCATCATCACGATTAGCTCGGCGCGGCGGATGGTGGAAAGCCGGTGGGTAATAAAGAAAACGGTGCAGTGCTTGAGGTTGTCGAGCAAGTTGTCACAAACGCGCCGCTCGGTGTCGTAGTCGAGAGCGCTAGTTGCTTCATCGAGCACCAGGAGCCGGGGCTTGGAGAGCAGGGTGCGGGCGAGGGCCAACCGCTGCCGCTGGCCGCCGGAAAGGCCGGCGCCGCGTTCGCCCACATTGCTGCTGTAGCCAGCAGGAAGCTCCATGATGAAATCGTGGGCGCAGGCCAGACGTGCCGCCTGCACAATCGCATCACTGCTGGCATCGGGATCGGTGAGGGCAATATTTTCTGCCACCGTGCCTGAGAACAGCAGGGGCTCCTGGGGCACGATGCCGATTTGGCGCCGCAGCGAATAAAGCTCAACTTTGTCGATGTCGTAGTTGTCGATCAGGATCCGGCCGCTGCCTGGTGAATAGAGGCGCGCCAGCATTTTGGTGAGGGTGCTCTTACCGCTACCGCTCTGACCAACCACCCCCACAAAGGTGCCAGCGGCGATGGTGAAGTCGATGTGACGCAACACCTGGGCCCCGCCGGGGGTGAAGGAGAAGCAGAGGTCGTCAAAGCGCACCTCGCCCGCGATGGGCGGCAGAGGAATCTTCTGCTTGTCAGCCTCGTCTGATTCCTCCGGGGTGTCGACCACATCGGCAAGGCGCTCAAAGGAAACCTTGAGCTCCTGGATGCTCTGCCAGATCGAAGAGAGCCGCAGCAAAGGCTGGGTGACGTAGCCGGAGATGATCCGGAAGGCGATCAACTGGCCCAGGGTCATGTCGCCGGAGAGCACCAAAGAGGCACCTACCCAGAGCACCAGCAGCTGGGAGAGCTTCTGCAGCACCTGGGAGGTTTCGGAAAGGGCCGTACCGGTGATTGTTTTTTCAAAGGTGCGGGAGATGTATTTGCCGTAGAGGTCTTGCCACTTCCAGCGGCTGATCATCTCGACGTTCTGGGCCTTCACCGTCTGGATGCCGGTGAGCACCTCAACTAGGTGGCTCTGGGTGCGGGCGTTCTCCTGGGCCGCATCGCGGTATTGACGGCGGAACAGGGGAGCCCCCAGCACGGTGAGGCCGATCTGAATCGGCAGCACGCACAGGGCGATCAAGGTGAGCAGCCAGCTGTAAATCAGCATGACGGCGATATAGATCACCGAGAAGGCAGTGTCGAGCAGAGTGGTGAGCGCTTGGCCGGTGAGGAAATTACGGATCTTCTCCAGCTCAGCGATACGGGTACCGAGTTCGCCCACGGGACGGCGGTCGAAGTAATTGAGCGGCAGCCGCAGTAGGTGGTCGATCACCTCGGCGCCTAGGCGCAGGTCGATGCGATTAGTGGTTTCGCTGAATAGGAAGGTGCGCAGGGCGCCGATCAAGCCCTCCATCAAGGTCACCACCACCAGGGCAAAGCCCAGCACCTGCAAAGTATCGAGGCTGCGCTGGTTGATCACCTTGTCGATGATCACCTGAATCAGCAGGGGGTTGGCCAGGCTGAACAGCTGCACCACAAAGGAGGCGATCAGCACCTGGGTGAGGATGCCGCGGTAGCGCTGCAAAGCTGGCCAGAACCAGGCAAACCCAAAGCGCTGCTCAGGGGTGGCAGAGCTGCGCTCCAGCATCAGCACATCGATGCCATCGGGGAAGGCCTCGGGAAGCTGGTCGGGGGGAATCTCCACCCAACCCTGCCGCGGGGAGGCCAGCAGCAAACCGCGGGCATTGGCACCTCGCACAACTGCAAACCCGCCCTGCCAGGGGATCAGGGCCGGGGTCTGCAGGCGCGTGCCCTGGTTGGCAGGCACCCGCACGCCGCTTACGTGCAGACCCATCATCGCGGCGAGATTGCCGCAGAGCTGCAGGTCCGGCGTCTGACCACGGCGCAGCACATCCCGCAGGATCTTCTCGATCGCATCGCGCCGAAAGGGCAGCTTGAGCTCCGCCGCCAACATCTGGAAACAAGCGAGGGTTTCCTCGAGGGGTCCGTTGCCGCGCAGTAGCTGCAAGGCCGTGCGATCTCGCTGGCCCAGATCAAGGCCAGAGGCCAGCGGCGGGTTAAAACCGCCAGATTGGCCGCTGCCGCTGGCGGAGCCTTCTGGCATCAGCTCGGCTTCCACCACTGGAGCTACCGGCGCCAGCAGCTCCGCAGGCAGGGCTATCAGTCGTGGGGGTAACGGTGGGGTGGCTGTCGGCACACCTTGGCGGGGATTGAGCGCCGCACCCAGGGGGTGATCGATCAGGTTGTGGCTAGCGGCCAACAAGCTGAATTCAATCGGCAGGGCTGCTAATGCCTCAGAATCAGGCGGTACCAGCCGGGCCTGGGGGCGGGCCTGATCGAGTAACGCCTGGATCGAAGTGCCGGCTTGGGGATGCTGCTCAAGCAGCAGGGCAAGTAGGGCTGCCAATTCAGCTGTAAAAAGATGCGAGCCGCACCACTGAGCAAAGGACGGTTCGCGAGCTAGCAGCTCCAAAATAAGGGAATCAGCCAGCACCAGTGCCTCCACTTCGGAGCCCGCACTCACCTCCTCACAGGGAGCAGCTCGCAACAGGGAGGCCAGGCCCACAAAGCTGCCCGGTTCCAACTTTTCTGCGGTGCGCAGGCGGCCCTGGTCTCGCACCAGCAAGCGCGCTGTGCCTGATTGGATCAGCAGGATCTCAGAGGGAATCAAGCCCCTAAGGCAAAGGGGATCACCAACAGCAAACTGACGCCGGCTGAGCTGTTGCTGCAAACGCTCGGCGCTGGAGTGCGACAACCCGGCAAAGGCGGGATGGGCAGGCAGCTGCGAAGGGGCGGAATCATCCATGGCAATCATGATGAGCCTAGGCCGGCCTTCTGGCTCGCATCGGCGGATACGCGTTTCTCCAACAGGGGCCGCAGGTCCACGAGACGTCGTTCAACTTGCTCTGAGATCCACTGCTCGAATAGCTCCTCAGCCATGAGGGCGGCGGTGTCCTCGTCGAAGGTGGCGGAAGTGAGGCTTTCAAGCCGCACCACCAGCCACCAGGATTCGATTTGGAAGGGCTCGAGCACTACGCCAGGGGTAGCGGTGCGCAGTCGATCTACCAAGGCAGGGTGGGCTTGGGTGAGGGGCACCGGTCCAACAATGCCGCGGGTTGCCTGCTCAGGTCCTTCGGCATAGCGGGCGGCTAAATCGGCAAAATTGGCATCGCCATCATCAATGCGCAAATAGAGCTCGCGGGCGAGACCACCATCGCGGAGGCGCAGCAGGCTGTAGACGACACGATCTAGTTGATTCTTGCGCTGCAGAAAGCGAGCTTCCGCCTTGGCGGAGAAGTCGCCCTGGCAGAGGAGCTGCAGCTGCAGGGACTGTCGCATCTGCGCCTCGAGGGCGGCAGGGCTGAGCATGCGGGCTACGGCCCAGGCCTTGAGGGCTTCGGCGTCGCGGATTTGATGCTGACGACAAAAAGCCTGCCTGGCCGCGTCTATTTGCTCATCGCTTAGTGCAACATTGCTAGCCGCCAAGGCCAGCAGATTGGCTCGCATGTAGGGCTCAAGCAAGCCGAGGCGGGCCAAGTCTTCGAATGAAACCGCGAGACTCTCTTGAGACTCAACCGACATAAATAAGCCTGTCTTTGGGAGATTTACAAAGAATAAAACATTGGCACGAATTTGCGCAATTGCGCAAAACCCTCAAACAAATGTCAATTATAGTATCAATATAACTTGATGGATTTGCCGCGTGCTGTCCAGTCATGGATGCAAGCAGATGCAAATAAAACTCCTTTAGCCCGGGCTTGCCTGCACGCAAGCACTCCAAACCAAACGGGACGCCAAGCGTTAGACCAATCTAGCAATTCCATTCCCCTCAGCCCGGTGCCCCAGCCCCTGGCCGCCGATTCGCTGCCAGCAACTGCCCTGCCAGTAGTGGAAACCTTCCACTCCCTCCAGGGTGAAGGCCTGCAAGCCGGCCGCAGCGCTTTCTTCATCCGCCTGGGGGGCTGCGCGGTGGCCTGCCCCTGGTGCGACACCAAACACTCCTGGCCTGCCGATCTGCACCCCCAGCGCCCCCTAGCTGAGCTGGCTGGCGAAGCCGAGGCCGCCGCCGAAGCCGGTGCCGCTTTTGTTGTGATCACCGGCGGTGAACCGCTGCACCACAACCTGAGCTTGCTCTGCCAGGCCCTGGAGCCCTCAGGCCTGCCCCTGCACCTGGAAACCAGCGGCGTGGATCAGCTCAGCGGCCGCTTCGCCTGGATCACCCTTTCGCCTAAGCGCCACCGCCCTCCCAGCACCGAGCTGCTTGCCGCCTGCCAGGAGCTCAAGGTGGTGGTGCACGAGGCCGCCGATCTGGCCTTTGCCTCAGCCATGGCCGTCCAAGCCCGGGAGGCGCGCGGCGGGAGTCCTGGCCCCGAGCTGCTGCTGCAACCAGGCTGGGACTCCCCAGCCGGCCAAGCCATGGCGATCGATTACGTGCGCCGCAACCCCCAATGGCGGCTCAGCCTGCAGAGCCACAAGTTGCTGGGATTGCGCTGATCACTGCAGCTGCGCCGGGCGCTCCTGGCTTTCCGCCTTCCACAGCCGCCAGCGCAGCTCCAGCGGCCGAGGGGCATCGACCACGATCGGGCGGCTGGCGTTGTATGGCACCACAAACGCCTTACCGGCCATCGGCACAAAGCCGAGGCGCCGCGGCTGGTCCGCCGGACATGCCATACGGGTGGAGGCCAACTGCCCCACATCCGTGACCCTATAGATCACCGGGCCACCTTTCTGGGCGGGCTTCACGGCGCGGAGCTTGCCGCCGAACATCTGGCGATTGCAATCCAGTTGCACCATCTGTCCCACCAACAACTGCACTCGCCAGTCGGCGGAGTTTGACGACATGGTGGAATCGGGGTTGAGGGGCAGCACCCCCGGCAGCTGAATCACCCAGCGCCGGTCGCCGGCAGCGACTTTGGGGTAACTGGAAAGATCCAGCCGCGGAACCGCCGAGACGGGCGCTGCAGCGAGCAGCAAAACAAGCGCCGCGTTCTTGATGCCCCTGGCCCAATTCATGTCCACATATGCGCTGTTATGGCCATCGTGGCGGCCGCAAGCGGCGCTGGCATTGGGGAAGATGTACTTCTGTACAAGCGCCTCAACGCCATCGCCAGCCCAGTAGCCGTGTCTGCCGCACCCATGCATGCCCCGCCCCTCGCCATCGCCCTGCTCTCCGGAGGCCTGGATTCAGCTACCGCCGCGGCCCTGGCAATCGAAGCCGGTTATCAGGTGATCGGGCTGTCGCTTGATTACGGCCAACGCCATCGCCGCGAACTGCAAGCCGCGGCCGAACTGGCACCGCTCCTGGGGCTGGCTGAACACCACACCATCGCCGTCAACCTGGCCGCCTGGGGTGGCTCCGCCCTCACCGACACCACCATCGCCGTGCCCAGCGCCGGGGTTGAGGCGGGCGTGATCCCGAACACCTATGTGCCGGGACGCAACACCGTGTTCATCGCCCTGGCGCTGAGCCTGGCTGAGGCCCGCGGCGCCCAGAAGCTGGTGCTGGGCGTGAATGCTGTCGACTACTCCGGCTACCCCGACTGCCGCCCCGACTACCTCGAAGCCTTCCAGACCCTGGCGGAGCTGGCCAGCAAGGCCGGCCGCGAAGGCCACGCCGCCCAGCTCTGGGCACCCCTGGTGACCTGGAGCAAAACCAGGATCGTGCAAGAGGCCCGGCGGCTCGGCGTGCCGATCGAGCGCACCTGGAGCTGCTACGAGGGCGGCGAGCAGCCCTGCGGCGTGTGCGACAGCTGCCGCATCCGCGATGCCGCCCTGCTGGCAGCCGGGGTATGAGCCCGCCCCGCCACCGCGAGATCCTGCATCACCCCCTGCCCTGGCGGGATCCCTGGCCCCTGGTGCAAGCCCTGGCGGCCGAGCTGGGGGGGGAAGGTCTGGTGTGGCTCGATAGCGATGGCAGCGCTCAGGGCCCCTGCAGCCGCCTCGGCCTGGCGCCCCTGGAGCAGCGCATCTGCCGCGGCCTACCGGGGGAGAGCGGAGCCAGTGATCCCTTTGCGCTGCTGGCCGATCTAGCCGCTGGCGGCGGCCATTGGATGGGCTGGCTCAGCTACGAAGCCGGGGCCTGGGTGGAGCCGGCAACTCATTGGCAGTCGCCCGACATGGCCCTGCTCTGGGCCGCCCGCCACGACCCGGTGCTGGTGTTTGACCATGGCAGCCAGCAGCAGTGGCTGGAGGGTCAAGATCCAGCGCGGCTAAGCAGCTTCGCTGCCCTGTTGGAGCGGCTTGATCTAGGCACCGAGCCAGGGAGCCAAGCCGCGATCGCGATCGCGCCAGCCTCCTGGCACTGGCACACCCCACCGGAGCGCTTTGCCGCCCAGGTGGAGGAAGTGTTGGCCTGGATCGCCGCCGGCGATCTTTTCCAAGCCAATCTCACCGCCTGCTGCGAGCACACCTTGTTAAGTCCCGCAGATCCCCTGGGCCTTTACGGCCGCCTGCGCGAGCTATGCGCCGCCCCGTTTGGCGGCCTGGCGATCGCCGGCGGGGCGGCGGCGGGGGAGGCGGTGCTGTCGGCTTCGCCGGAGCGATTCCTGCGGGTGGGGGAAGGCGGCCAGGTGGAAACCAGGCCGATCAAGGGCACCCGGCCGCGCCATGGCGATGCCGACGCCGATTCCGACGCCGCCGCCGACCTGGTGACCAGCCCCAAGGACCGGGCCGAGAACGTGATGATCGTCGACATACTGCGCAACGACCTGGGCCGGGTGTGCAAGCCAGGCTCGATCCAGGTGTCCCAGCTGGTAGGGCTGGAGAGCTACCGCCAGGTGCACCACCTCACCTCCGTGGTGCGGGGCCAACTGGAGCCGGGGTTCGACACGATTGACCTGCTGCGGGCCTGCTGGCCAGGCGGTTCGATCACCGGCGCCCCCAAGATCCGCGCCTGCCAGCGCCTGCATGGCCTCGAGCCGGTGCCGCGGGGGCCCTACTGCGGCTCCCTATTCAGGATTGGCAGCGACGGCCAGTTCGACAGCAACATCCTGATCCGCTCGCTGCTGCTGCGCGGCCAGCGCCTACGGGCCCACGCCGGCTGCGGCATCGTGGCCGACTCCGACCCCGCCGCCGAAGCCGAGGAGTTGGGCTGGAAACTGCAGCCGCTGCTGGAGGCCCTGGCATGAGCGCCCCGATCGCCTGGCTGGGCGACGGCTCGGGGCAGGGGCGCTGGGGGACGCCCCAGACCCTGACCCTGCCGATCAGCGATCGGGGCCTGCTGCTGGCCGATGGCCTGTTTGAAACCCTGCTGGTGGAGGCAGGTCACGCCTGGCTGCTGGAGGAACACCTGGGCCGCTGGCAGAGCTCGGCGACGCTGCTGGGGCTGCCGCCACCGCCAGGAGCCGCGACCGTGCAGCCCCTGATCGCCGCAGCGAGCGAGCGCAGCGGCATCGGCACGGCTCTGGGCAGCAGCGGCGCCCTGCGGCTCAACTGGAGCCGCGGCAGCGGTGCACGGGGCATCGACCCGCCCAGCAACTGCAGCGCCAGCTTCTGGCTGCAGCTCAGTGCCATCAAACCGTGTTTCGAGCCGGTGCGAGTGATCGTTAGTGCCACCGAAACCCGCAGCGCCACCAGCCTGCTGAGCCGCTGCAAGAGCTTCGCCTACGGAGCCTCGATCCAGGCCCGGCGCCAGGCCCTAGAGGCGGGCGCCGACGACGCCCTGCTGGCCAGCTCCGCCGGCGGCCTCTGCTGCGGCACCAGCGCCAACCTGCTGCTGTGCCGCAGGGGCTCCTGGATCACCCCGCCCCTGAGCAGCGGCTGCCTGCCGGGGGTGATGCGGCAGCGGGGTCTGGATCGAGGCCTGATCACTGAAGCCCCGGTCAACGAGCAAGATCTGGCCAGCTGCGAGGCGGCCTGGTTGATCAACAGCCTGGGCTGCCGGCCGATCAGCCACCTGGACGCCCGACCGATAGCCAACCCCGCTCCATCTGGCGGCGGCAGCCAGGAGGCGGAGACGTTCTGGCGACAACTCCTGCAGGCCAGCCCATGACCCGGCGATGACCAACTCCGAACTCTCGCGCCAGCTGGGGCTGCGCAGCCTCACCCTGGCCGTGGTGACGAGCACTATCGGCTCAGGCTGGCTGTTTGCCCCCTTTTACGCCGCCCGCAGTGCCGGCCCAGCAGCCCTCTGCGCCTGGCTACTGGGCGGAATGTTGGCCTTCAGCCTGGCCCTGGTATTTGCCGAACTGGGCTCCCTGGTGAGCAGTTCCGGCGCCCTGGCCCAGATCCCCCTGCTCAGTCACGGCCGCACCGCCGGCTTCATCGGCGGCTGGAGCGCCTGGATCGCCTACCTGGCCCTGCCCACCATCGAGGTGCTGGCGGTGATGCAATACCTGGCCAGCAGCTTCTCCTGGCTGACGGCCGATGGAGGCAGCGGCCAGGTGCTCAGCGGTCCAGGCCTAGCCCTGGCCACCGCCCTACTCGCATTGCTGGCCTGGATCAACCTGGCAGGGGTGGGCTGGCTAGCCCGCTGGATCGACGGGCTCACCGCCTGGAAACTGGCCGTACCCCTGGTGATCTCGGTCACGCTGATGCTGGCTTCAGGCCACTGGGGCAATCTCGCCGCCAGTCGCCTACCCCCGGGCGAAACCCTGCAGGGCATGGTGACGGCGATCAGCAGCGGCGGGATTTTGTTTTCGCTGCTGGGCTTTCGCACCGCCATGGATCTGGCCGGCGAAACCCGCCGTCCCCAGCGCACCGTGCCCCTGGCCATGGCCCTTGGTCTGGCCATCTCCCTTGGCATCTACCTAATCCTGCAGCTGGCCTTCCTGGTATCGATCCCCCCCGACCAGCTGGCTGGCGGCTGGGCCCGGCTTGAGCTCACCGCCCACGGCGGACCCCTGGTGGCCCTGGCCATGGGCCTGGGCCTGGGCTGGGTGGCGCGGTTGCTGCTGCTAGATGCGGTGATCTCCCCGAGCGCCACGGCCATGGCCTACATGGGCGCCTCGGCGCGGGTGAGCTGGATGATGGGGCGCTGCGGGCTGCTGCCCAGCAGCTTTGGGCGGCTCAACCGCCAGGCGGTGCCCTCAGTCGCCCTATTAGTGAGCCTGGCGATGGGGGTGTTGATGCTGCTCAGCGGCCCCAGTTGGCAAACCGTGGTGAGCTTCCTCACCGCCACCTTGGTGATCGCCCTGGCCATGGGCCCGGTAAGCCTGATAGCCCTGCGCCGGCAGTTGCCCGATACCCAGCGGGCCTACCGATTGCCCTGGGCCGGTGTCTGGTGCAGCTCCACCTTCGTGCTGGCCACCTGGGCGATCAGCTGGTGCGGCACCAGCTCCCTGCGAGGAGCAAGCCTGATCGTGCTGGTGCCTGCCGGGCTGTTTGCCCTGGCCGATCGCCAGCACCTACGTCATGGACTTTGGTGGTTTCTGTACCTCGGCGGCATCGTGGCCATCACCTGCGTGCCGCTGGGCCTAGTAGCCCAGCTGGCTGCGCTAGCTATCTGGGCCCTGGTGGTATTTCCGATCGCCACCAGCTCCCGCCTACCTCAGTTGCAACCCATGGTGGAAATGCGATAGGTGAAACCAGTGGCCGCCTGGTCTGCGCTGGCACCAATCTTGAAGTTGAGCTGGCTCACGGTTTTGCCGGGAATGGCGGGGAAGGGGCCCCACATGCGGCCGGTGCCCATCTGGGGCGCAAACGACTCATTGATCACCTGCAAGCTGGAGCCGTCAGTGAACTTGAGATAGCCCTGGATCGGATAGGTGGCACTCACCGAGGAGTTGGCGGTGAAGAAGAACTTGTAGCTGCCGTAGGGCTGAGTGACGAAGAAATCGGTGTTCCAGTTGGGGCGGCCAAAGGGATTGCCTGCACCAATCGTTTTGGTGACGATGTTGGTGACGCCATCGCCACCCACTGGCGCCAGGAACTGGCAGGTTTGGGCCTGGGCCGGCGCCAAACCGGCAACCAGGGTGGTGCTGCAAAGACCGGCCGCGAAGGCCGCCACAAGGGAGGTGCGCATCAAATTTGTAGGTGGCTTTAATCAGCCTATTTCTAACCTCAAACGCTCAAGAAGCGCTGGATCATCTCCGAGCTGAGATCGGCCGTAGCACCACTGGCCACGATGCCGCCCTTCTGCATGGCGTAGTAACAGTCGGATTGGCGCACAAAACTGGCGTGATGCTCCACCAGCAACACCGAGATGCCAGTCTCTCGAATGATGCGGCTCACGGCCCGCTGGATGTCGAGCACCACCGAGGGCTGAATGCCCTCCGTGGGTTCATCGAGCAGCAGCAGACGGGGCTTGCCAAGCAGGGCCCGGGCGATGGCCAGCTGCTGCTGTTGACCACCGGAGAGGTCGCCGCCACGGCGAGCCAGAAACTTCTCCAGCACCGGGAATAACTCAAACACCAGCGGATCGATATGGCGATGGCGACCCATACCCCCCGGCAGGGCTTCCAGACCCAGCAGCAGGTTTTCGCGCACGCTGAGCTGGGGAATGATCTCCCGCCCTTGGGGCACATAGCCAATGCCCGCCCGGGCGCGGCGGTGGGGGGCAAGGCCGCCGCAGTCACTGCCTGCCAGCTCAATGCAACCGCTGCGCTGGGGCACCAGGCCGATGATCGACTTGAGCAGGGTGGTTTTGCCAACTCCATTGAGCCCGATCAGGCAAGCCATCTGACCAGGCGCAATCGATAGATCGACGTTGCGCAGGATATGGCTCTCCCCGTAATAGACGTTGAGCCCGCGCACGCTCAGCAAGCGGCTGGCCTCGCCCTGGGGTGGGTTTGTCATGGTGGCAGAAGCAGTCATACGTCGTCCTCAACACCGAGATAAACCTCGATCACGCGGGGATCGCTCTGCACCGTCTCCATCGTGCCCTCACAGAGCACGTGACCCTCATGCAGCACGGTCACAGGGCAATCAAGCTCACGGATGAAATCCATGTCGTGTTCGATCACCAGCACGGTGTGGTCGCCAGCAAGGCTGCGCAGCAAAGCACCGGTGCGCTCGGTCTCCTCCTCGGAAAGGCCGGCCACCGGCTCATCCACCAGCAGCACATAAGGGTCCTGGGCCAGCAACATGGCGATCTCAAGCCACTGCTTCTGGCCGTGGGAAAGGCTGCCGGCCCGCCGGGAGGCATGGGCCTCGAGACCAACCACCGCCAGCAACTCTTGAACCCGCTGGCGTTGACGGCTATCGAGGCTGCCAAACAGCAGGTTGAAGGGTGAGTGACTGCCCTTAACAGCCAGCTCCAGATTGCGGCGAGGGCTGAGGTTTTGATAAACGCGCGGGGTCTGAAATTTGCGACCAATCCCCAGCCGAGCGATGCCATGTTCGGCAATGCCTAGCAACGAGCGCCCCCGAAACACCACGTCGCCTTTGGTGGGGCGCACCTTGCCGGTGATCACATCGAGGAAGGTGGTTTTACCCGCTCCATTCGGGCCGATCACAGCCCGCAGCTCGCCAGGTGCCAGGGAGAGATTGAGATCGTTGAGGGCCCAAAAACCATCGAAGCTGACGCTGACACCGCGTAGCTCCAGCAACGGGGCGACCAAAGGGGCGGCAGTAGACGAACTCATGGGGCACCTCCGGGAGGCAGATCGGACCTAAAGGCCTGGCGCTCCGCCTGCGCCGCAGGGTCGAGATCCAAGCCGGGATAAGTGGGCGCCAATGCTGGCCAGCCAACCATGGCCTGGATATGGCGCGGGCCACCCTGACGCCACCAACCCACCAAGCCATCAGGCAGCGCCGTGACCACCAATAGGAACAAACCACCCTGGATAAACAGCCAGGTTTCCGGCAGTTGTTCACTCACCAGGCTCTTGGCGTAGTTGATCAAAACGGCTCCAAGCACGGCTCCGATCAAGGTGCCGCGGCCACCCACCGCCACCCAGATCACCATCTCAATAGAGAAAGGCACGGCCATGTATTGGGGCGACACAATGCCTGACTGCACGGTGTAGAGGGCACCGCTCACGCCAGCCATGGCACCGGCAATTGCAAACACCAAGGTTTTGTAAGCCGTGGGGTTGTAGCCGGTGAAGCGCAAGCGCGGCTCGTCATCGCGGATGGCGATCAAGGCATCGCCAAAGCGACCACGGGTGAGCCAGCGGCAGAGCAACCACGCAGCCATCACCAACACCACAGTGAGCCAGAAAAGGTTGCGCTGCATGGCATCACTGCCCACCAGCTCCCCAAAGATCCGGGCGGTATCAGTTTTGAGGCCATTGGTGCCATTAATCAGCTTTTGCTGGCCATTAAAAAAGTTGAAAAAGACCAGCAGAGCCGCCTGGGTAAGAATCGAAAAGTAGACCCCCTTGATGCGGTTGCGAAAAACTAAATAACCAAGCACACCTGCCACCAAGGCAGGCAACACCCAAATACACAAGCCCGTAAACACAAAAGACTGAAATGGCTGCCAAAAAACAGGGAGCTGCTTAACTCCATAAAGCCCGAAAAACTCAGGCAACTCCCCAGGCGCCAGAGATAAAAGCTGCAAATGCATGCCAATGGCATAGCCACCTAGGGCAAAGAAGATGCCCTGACCCAGGCTCAGCATGCCAGTAAAACCCCAGATCAGGTCTATACCCAGGGCTGCGATTCCCAGGGACAAAAACCGACCCAGGAGGTTGAGCCGGAACGGCGGCAAGATCGCCGGCAAGATCAACGCTGCTGCCACAAGCAGCAGCCACGGCAACCAGGTGCGCAATTTCGCCATGGCTCAGGCCTCCACCAGCCGTCCCTTCTGCGGGAACAGGCCAGCGGGCCTGAACTGCAGGAACAGGACGATCAGAGCAAACACGAGCACCTTTGCCATCGAAGTGGTGGCAAAAAATGTGATCAGCTCATTGAGACCTGCTGGCATGGCCGGCCAGAGCAGCAGTAGGGAGCCAGAGCCAATCACATAGCTGAGAACTCCAATACCCAGGGCCGCTACAACCGTACCGAGAAGTTTGCCAACCCCACCCAACACCACCACCATGAAGCAGTCAACGATGTAGTTGCCGCCGAGGTTTGGGCCCACCGAGCCGAGCAAAGTCACAGCCACTCCAGCCACTCCTGCCAAGCCCGATCCCACCAAAAAGGTGAGCGCATCGACGGTTTCTGTGGGAATCCCTAGACAATCGCTCATCGAACGGTTTTGGGTAACGGCCCGGATGCGAATCCCCCAGACGCTCTTCTGCAGAAACCAATGAACCGCCACCAAGGCAATCGCCGTAAGAGCGACAATGAACAAGCGTGCCGTTGGCATATTGACCCCGCCAAGTTCAACCGAACCCCGCAACCAAAGCGGAGCAGTGACGTCTAGGTTGCGAGCGCTAAACCAGGGCTGATCCAACACCCGAACACCACCTAGCCCGGTAGCCAAGATGATGCCAATTAGGCCAGAAATTACCCAGCTAGCCACTGCAAGCAATGGGGTCCAGCGCCGTTGAGCCCAGGAGCTGGGCCACAGCCGTGGTGCTACCAGCCCCAGAGCCACGGCCACCACAAGCCCCACAACAAAAGCACTGCTCACCGAGCGCACAAATTGCTGCAAAATCAGGCTTACCCCCCAGGTTGCCAAGAGAGTTTCCAACGGCCTGCCGTATAGGCGCCGAATCACGGTTTTTTCCAGGAGCAAGCCAGCCAAACCACTTACTAAAAAAGCAAGCGGTATCGCCACCAAAATGTAGATGGGGAAAAGACCCTCCAGAGGGCCATTTTTAAATAGGTTCTGCACCACGAAGGTGGTGTAAGCCCCGAGCATCATCAACTCGCCGTGGGCCATGTTGATGACCCCCATCAAGCCAAAGACAACGGCCAAGCCAAGGGCGGCCAGCACCAGCACCGAACCGATGGCTAAGCCATTGAAGAGTGTGTCGTAAAGAAGATCCATGGCGCCCAACAGGGCTCGGCAAGGGAAAGAAAAATAAAAACGTAGTGAAAAGGGGGAGACAAGCTCCCCCGATCTGAAGTCAATGGGCAAGCCCAGGGCTCACATCTTGAACTTACCGGCGTCAGGACGATCCTGAGTCCAATCGCAGGTGTAACCCTTGGTTTCGGGAACAAACTGGTTCCAGGCAATCGGCTTGAGCACACCCTTGTTCTCGATGATCTTGAACATGCCGTCCTTTTGGACCTCACCAATCATCACCAGCTCGGTGGTGTGGTGATTGGGCTGAACCTCGATCTTGCCCTGGGGGGCATCGAAAGTCACACCGATTAGCGCCTTGCGTACTGCGTTGTCGTCAACGCTATTGGCCTTCTCCGCTCCAGCGGCCCAGAGGTAGACCATGTTGTAGGCGGATTCAGCCGGGTCGTTGGTGACCCGATTCTCGCCGTACTTGGCCTTGAAATCAGTAGTGAACTTCTTGGAAGCCGGGGTGTCGAGACTCTGGAAGAAGTTCCAGGCCGCATAGGTGCCTTCCAGATATTCGGGGCCAATTGCCGCAACCTCCTCCTCCGCAATCGAGAAGCTCATGATCGAGTAGCCATTGGCAGGGGTGATGCCAGCAGCCTTCATCTGCTTGAAGAAGGCGACGTTGCTGTCACCGTTCAGGGTGTTGACAATCACGCCACCCTTGGGCAGAGCCTGCTTGATCTTGGCAATGATCGGAGCCACCTCGGTGTTGCCAAGCGGCAGGTAGTCCTCTCCCACCAGATTGCCGCCCTCAACCTTGAGCTGCTCCTTCATGATCGTGTTCGCGGTGCGCGGATACACGTAATCGGAGCCCACTAGGAAGAAGTCCTTGCCCTTGTTCTTGAGCAGCCAGGAGACAGCCGGCTCAGCCTGCTGATTGGGTGTAGCACCGCTGTAGAAGATGTTCTTGGAACACTCCTGACCTTCGTACTGGATCGGATAGAAGAGGAAGTGATCCTTGGCCTCAAACACAGGCAGCATCGCCTTGCGGCTAGCTGAGGTCCAGCCACCAAACACCACAGCCACTTGATCCTGATCGATCAGTTTTTTGGCTTTCTCGGCGAAGGTGGGCCAATCAGAGGCGCCATCCTCTTCGACGGGAACAATCTTCAGCTTCTTGCCATCGATGGTGATCCCGCCCTTGGCGTTGATCTCCTCGATCGCCATCAACTCGGCTTCAGCCACCGTGTTTTCGGAGATGGCCATGGTGCCGGAGCGGGAATGCAGAATCCCCACCTTCACTTCATCGTCGAAATCGCCAGAGGCTTTTTCGCCGCCGCCGCCGCAGGCCACCAGCGAAAGGCTGGCTGCCATCGCCGTAGCACCAGCGACGTAACGCATGGTGGTTTTGCGCATCAGGGAAGACTTCATAAAAACTCCTACGGGAAACCGCTGAATGTCCCGCTGCTGTTTAGCGGTCAGTGGAAGGTATCCAGTTGTCACACATTGGCCCTGTAGTGGTTGCTACGGTTCTCGCAAAAGAAAGCTAATTAGGGCAGCTGGGCCCACAAAAACTTTTCCACCGCCTCTAGTCCTTCGCCGCTGCGGATGTTGGTGAAGCACCAAGGGCGCCCAGGGCGCATGCGTTCGGTGTCGGCTGCCATCACCTCGAGGCTGGCTCCCACCATGGGAGCCAGGTCGGTCTTGTTGATCACCAGCAGATCGGAGCGGGTGATCCCCGGGCCGCCCTTGCGAGGGATTTTGTCGCCGGCGGCCACATCGATTACATAAATGCAGAGGTCCACGAGCTCGGGGCTGAAGCTGGCGGCCAGGTTGTCGCCGCCGCTCTCCACCAGCACCAAATCCAGATCGGGGAAGGCCGCCTCCAGCTCGGCCACCGCCGCCCGGTTAATCGAACAATCCTCGCGGATGGCGGTGTGTGGGCAGCCACCGGTTTCGACGCCGCGGATGCGCTCGGGCTCTAGGGCCCCAGCTCGGGTGAGGAACTGGGCATCCTCCTGGGTGTAGATGTCGTTGGTGACAACCGCCAGCTGCAGGCGATCGCGCAGCCGCCGGCAGAGGGCCTCCACCAGGGCGGTTTTGCCCGAGCCCACCGGCCCGGCTACGCCCACCCGCAGCTTGCTCATCCGATCCGCTCAGCTGCGAAACAGCCTGGAGTACAGCTCGGCGTGGCGCAACTGGGCCAGACCCGCACCCACACCACCGCTCCAGAGCTGGTCGGGATCGGCAGCCGCCAGTTCGAGGGCCCGCTCAGCAATCAAAGGCGCCAGACCCAGCTGCAGGCGCTGGGCCTCGGTGGGTCCTAGAGGCACCAGCCGCAACGCCGCACTGAGCTGGTTTGCCACCCAGCCATACAAGTAGGCCTCCACCAGCTCGGTGGCGGCAACCTCCAGAGCGCGGCCCGCCAGGGCAAAGGCTGCCGGCCAAGCCAGGTTCAAGGCAGGCGGATTGAAGCCCAGATCGGCCAGCAGTCCCAGCAGCGAAGCGCCCATCTGCCGCTGCTGGGCGCGCACCTCGGCCGCCTCCCGCAGGGCCAGCAACCAGCTATCGCGCTCGCGCAATTCGGCTGCTTCAGCCAGCAGCAAACCGGGCAAACTGGCCGCCTCCAGCACCAAGGTGCCGCGCTGCAGCTCAGCCTCCAGCCAGGCCCTCACCCCAGCCCCGTCCAGCAAAAGCCCGCGCTGCACCAGCACCTCCAAGCCCTCCGAATAACTGAAGGACCCCACCGGCAGCGCTGGGCTGATCAGTTGAAACAAGCGCAAGCGGCTAGTGGTCATGGCTGTGGCTATGGGCGGAGCCGTAGGCACCGGACTCGGGCTGAAAGGGAGCCTGCAGCAGATCCACCTGCAGACCGCGATGCTCCAATAGGTGGGCCAGCACGGAATCGGCGATCAGGCGCAATTCACCAGCCCTGATCTCCATGGCCACGTGGCGATTGCCAAGGTGATACGCGGCCTGGAGCAGGGCCAGGGGATCGGCGCTGCGCACCTGCATCAGCTCCTCCGCCGCCGCCCACACCTGCACCAGCGGTTCGGCAGCCGTGGCGGCCAGCCACTCACCGGGTTCCAGGGCTGCCCCCCGGGGCAGCTGCAGCAGCACCTGCCTGCCGCAGGCTGTGCAACGCAACCCCCGCAGCTGGGTGCGCTCCGCCGCCGAAAGGGCAAGCACCAAGGCAGGAACGGCCCCCGGGCTGGCTGCCAGCCCGCGCTCACGCAGCACCAAAGGCCGGTCAGCAGGCTCGGAGCTGGCCATCGCCGGGTGCACCATGGTCTCTAAACAGCATGCCTGGTGAATCATCCCAACACCATTGCGGCAGGCCGCTGGCACGGCGCCGCTGAGCTGGAGTTCACAGCCCGGCAGGGCAGTCCGGGGGAGCCGCCGGTCACGGTGCATCAGGGCTGGGCGACATCCCCTCTGAAATTGCAACGGGCCTACCCCCAGGTAGACGGCCGCTGCGAATTGCCCCTCCTGCACACCGCCGGCGGCCTGGTGGGGGGCGACCAACTCACCGTGCGGGCCCACCTCGACCCAGGTAGCCAAGCCCTGCTCACCAGCGTGGCGGCCCAGAAGGTGTATGGCACGGTGGGGCGCTCCCGTTTGGTGCCGCAGGGCCAGTGGGCCCGCCAAAGTTTGCACTTCAGCCTCGAAGCCGGCAGCGACCTGGAATGGCTGCCCCAGGAGCTGGTGCTGTTTGCCGGCGGGCTGCTGGAGCAGAACCTCACGGTGGAGCTGGCGGCTGGGGCCAGCTGGCTGGGCATGGACGTCGTACGGCTGGGCCGCAGCGCCGCCGGCGAAACCCTGGGCCAGGGCTGCTGGCGTTCACGACTGCAGGTTTGTCGCCGCGGCCCCGAAGGTCGCCGCTGGGAGCTGGTGGATCCCCTGGAAATCAGCGGCGCCAGCCTCGCTGCAGAACACGGCATGGCGGGCCAACCGGTGCTGGGATCGCTGGTGTGGGCAGCGCCGCAGCCCCTGGGGGCCGCTGCCCTGGCCCAGCTGCTGGCCGACTGCCGCAGCGACCGCCATGGTCTGGAGGGCGACCTGGCCTGCGGAGCCCTAGACCAGGGCCTGATCGCCCGCTACCGCGGCCCTTCCAGTCAGGCGGCCCGGTTTTGGTTCATCAGGGTATGGGCCCGGATCCGGGCCGCACGCGGCCTCAGCGCCCCAGAACTGCCGCGGGTATGGCCCTTCCAGGAACAGCCCTTGGGTTCAGGCTGAACGGGTCAAGGCGCCCTAAAGCTGCCAAAGTTGGGCCATGCATCTAACTCCCCAAGAAAAGGACAAGCTGCTGATCGTCACCGCCGCCCTGCTGGCGGAGCGGCGGCTCAACCGCGGCCTCAAGCTGAATCACCCCGAGGCCGTTGCCTGGCTCAGCTTCCAGGTGATCGAGGGCGCCCGGGACGGCAAGACCGTTGCCGCCCTGATGGCCGAGGGCAGCACCTGGCTGAGCCGAGAACAGGTGATGGAGGGCATTCCGGAGCTGGTAAGCGAAGTGCAGATCGAAGCGATGTTTCCCGACGGCACCAAGCTCGTGACCCTGCACGACCCGATCCGCTGATCTCCCGAACCATGCCCCCCCTGATCCCTGGTGAACTACTGCCCGAACCCGGTGAGATCGTGCTGAACGCCGGCCGGCCCGTGACAAGGCTGCTGGTGGCCAACAGCGGCGATCGTCCCGTGCAAGTGGGCTCCCACTTCCATTTCCACGAAGCCAACAGCGCGCTCAAATTTGACCGCGACGCCGCCCGCGGCCTGCGGCTCGACATTCCCGCCGGCACGGCTATCCGCTTCGAGCCCGGCGACAGCCGCGAAGTGCAGCTGGTGCCCTTCGCCGGCGAGCGCCGCGTCTTCGGCTTCAACGGCCTGGTCAACGGACCGCTCGATTAACCCTTTTCCACATGCCATACCGCATCTCCCGCCGCGCCTACGCCGAGACCTACGGCCCCACCACCGGCGATCGGCTGCGCCTGGCCGACACCGAACTGTTTCTGGAAGTGGAAAAGGATTTCACCGTCTATGGCGATGAGGTGAAGTTTGGCGGCGGCAAGGTGATCCGCGACGGCATGGGCCAGGGCCAGACGCCCCGCAGCCAGGGCGCCGTGGACACAGTCATAACCAACGCCCTGATCCTGGATTGGTGGGGGATCGTCAAGGCCGACATCGGCCTGCGCGACGGCCGCATCTGCGCCATCGGCAAAGCGGGCAACCCCGACACCCAGGCGGGCGTGACGATCGTGGTGGGCCCGGGCACCGAAGCGATCGCCGGCGAGGGGCACATCCTTACCGCCGGCTCGATCGACACCCACATCCACTTCATCTGCCCGCAGCAGATTGAAACGGCCCTGGCCAGCGGTGTAACCACCCTGCTGGGGGGCGGCACCGGCCCGGCCACCGGCACCAACGCCACCACCTGCACCCCGGGCGCCTTTCACCTAGCCCGCATGTTGCAGGCCGCCGAGGGCCTGCCGGTGAATCTGGGCTTCTACGGCAAGGGCAACGCCTCCACCCCCGAAGCGATCGAGGAGCAGGTGCGCGCCGGCGCCTGCGGCCTCAAGCTGCACGAAGACTGGGGCACCACCCCAGCTGCGATCGACTGCTGCCTGACGGTGGCCGATCGCTTCGACGTGCAGGTGTGCATCCACTCCGACACCCTCAACGAGGCGGGCTTTGTGGAAGACACGATCCGCGCCATCGGCGGCCGCACCATCCACACCTTTCACACCGAAGGGGCCGGCGGCGGCCACGCCCCCGACATCATCAAAATCTGCGGCGAAGCCAACGTGCTTCCCAGCAGCACCAACCCCACCCGCCCTTACACCCGCAACACGCTCGAGGAGCACCTCGACATGTTGATGGTGTGCCACCACCTGGATCCACGCATCCCGGAGGATGTGGCCTTCGCCGAATCGCGCATCCGCCGCGAAACTATCGCCGCCGAAGACATCCTCCACGACCTGGGCGCCTTCTCAATCATCGCCAGCGACTCCCAGGCCATGGGCCGGGTGGGGGAGGTGATCACCCGCACCTTCCAGACCGCCCACAAGATGAAGGTGCAGCGCGGCGCCCTGCCCGAAGATGCCGCTTCAAGTGGAGGGCGCAACGACAACACCCGCTTAAAGCGCTACATCGCCAAAACCACGATCAACCCGGCGATCGCCCACGGGCTCGATTCCCAGATCGGTTCGGTGGAGGTGGGCAAACTTGCCGATCTGGTGTTGTGGAAGCCAGGCTTTTTCGGGGTGAAACCGGAATTGGTAATCAAGGGTGGCTCAATCGTGTGGGCCCAGATGGGCGATGCCAACGCCTCGATCCCCACCCCCGGACCGGTGCACGGCCGGCCGATGTTTGCCGCTTTTGGGGCCGCCCTGGCCCCCAGCTGCCTCACCTTCATGAGCCAGGCAGCCCTCGATGCCGACCTACCCCGCCAGCTGGGCCTCAAACGCCCCTGCGTGCCCGTGACCAACACCCGCGGCGACATCGGCAAGGCCTCAATGAAAAACAACACGGCCCTGCCAAATGTTGAGGTTGACCCCCAGACCTATGAGGTGTTCGCAGATGGGGTGCTGCTCAGCTGCGAACCAGCCGATGTGCTGCCAATGGCCCAGCGCTACTTCTTGCTCTAATCAGCCACCACTTTGGGTTCGCGAGGGCTATTGCGCCGCTCCGGCAGCAGCTGGGGAAGCTGGGGCAGGGGTTCGCAGAAGCCCACCCCCATGGTGGTAAAGGTGCCGGAGCGAACAAACCAACGCACAAAACCCGCCACCCGATGCAAGTCGGTGGTCCGATGCACATTGAAATCAACCTGCAGTGTTTGACCTACCTGTAAGTCATGGTTTCCGGAGATCAGCAGGCACAAGCCACCGAGACTGATGTCGAGGATGTCGGCATAAAACCACTCGGTGCGAGCTTCACCGCCTGGGCTGGGCAGCTGAATCAGCACCGGAGGACAGGGAGGCGCCACCAACCTTTCATAGCGGCGCTGACAATCGACGGGACCCAGGATTTCTAGGTGTTCATCCCCAGTAAGTCTTGTTTCGGCCTCATTGCCCCCTAGATCTTTACCGAAGGGTTCTACCCAGGAGACACCAGGCCCTCTGGAGACATCGCCAGCAGGATTGGGGAGATGGCTGGGCATCACAAAAGCCCCAGGGAGCTGCCGTTGCTTCACCCTAATGGCGAAAGAAGAAAGAGGCCAGGGACGGAGCTGGCCTTCCGTATCAACCCACACCGGCGTCAACCCCAGCGGGTGGACATGATCCCGCCATGGCAGATGGCGCGGCATGTTTACGGAATACAGACCAAATCGGGGCTACGACGAATACTTCAGTGCCCCTGACCAGCCCCGCAGCACCCTGCGGCCCCTGCTCTCCTCCCTGGGTCAGCTGGGCCTCGATGAACTGAACCGCAATCACGCGGCCGCTGGCGTGTTGCTGCGACGGCTGGGGGCCACCTTTCGCCTCAATGGCACGGGCAGCCAGGGAGGTGAACGCATCCTGCCCTTCGACCCCCTGCCGCGGCTGATCGGTAGCGCGGACTGGCAACGCCTAGAGGCAGGCCTGTTCCAGCGGCTGGAGGCGATCGACCTATTTCTGGCCGATGTCTATGGACCCCAAAAAATCCTCAACGACGGCGTAATTCCGCGGCAGGACGTGGAGAGCTCCCAGGGCTGGCGACCCCAACTGCAGGGCTTCAAGCCACCCCTGGGCCGCTGGTGCCACATCTCCGGTTTGGATTTGGTGCGCGATGGCCAGGGCACCTGGCGAGTGCTGGAAGACAACCTGCGCTGTCCCTCCGGCGTGGCCTACTTCCTGGAAAACCGCCGGGTGATGAAGCGGATGTTCCCGAGCCTGTTTGCCGGCCGCACCGTGCAACCGATCGACGATTACCCCTCCCACCTGCTGCAAACCCTGCGGGAGCTGGCCCCCTGGACCGATACCCTGAAGGTGGTGCTGCTCACCCCCGGGGTGTTCAACAGCGCCTACTTCGAGCACAGCTACCTGGCCCAGCAGATGGGCATCCAGCTGGTGGAGGGCCGCGACCTGATCTGCCAGGACGACCGGGTGTGGATGCGCAGCACGGCCGGGCCCGAACCGGTGGATGTGATCTACCGGCGCATCGACGACGACTTCCTCGACCCGGCCGTATTCCGCAGCGATTCGATGCTGGGGGTGCGGGGCCTGATGGCCGCTTACCGGGCCGGTCGGGTGGCAATCGCCAACGCACCAGGCACCGGCGTAGCCGACGACAAGCTGATATACGCCTACCTGCCGGAGATGGTCCGCTACTACCTCGGCGAAGATCCAATCATTGAAAACGTGCCCACCTACCTCTGCTCCAGGGAGGATGACCGGGCCTACGTGCTGGCCCACCTCAGTGAGCTGGTGGTGAAGGCGGTGGCCGAAGCCGGTGGCTACGGCATGCTCATCGGCCCGCACGCCAGCCAGGAGGAGATCGCCGAGTTTGCCGTCAAGATCCAGGCCGATCCACGCAACTACGTAGCCCAGCCCACCCTCGAACTCTCCACCGTGCCCTCGCTGAGCGAAGGTGAATTGTTCCCCTGTCACGTGGATCTACGGCCCTATGTGCTGCGCGGCAAGGGAGCCTGGGTAAGCCCGGGCGGTCTCACCAGGGTGGCCCTGCGCCGCGGTTCCCTGGTGGTCAACTCTTCCCAAGGTGGCGGCTGCAAGGACACCTGGATCGTGAGTGAACAACCATGCTGAGCCGCGTCGCCGACTCCCTTTATTGGATCAACCGCTATGTGGAGCGGGCCGAAAACATCTCCCGCTTTGTGGAGGTGAGCGAAGCGATGGCCCTCGACTGCCCGCCCGGCAGCGCCGAACCCTGGCTGCCCCTGGTTGATGCCAGTGGTGATCGGGAACTGTTCGACCGTCTTTATCCAGAAGGACGCCCGGAGCAGGTGGTGGAGTTTCTGGTGCGGGCCGAGGCCAATCCCAACAGCGTGGTGAACTGCATCGCCATCGCCCGCGAAAACGCTCGCCAGATCCGCGATGTAATCACCACCGAAATGTGGGAGCAGCTCAACGACATCTATTGGACGCTGTTCGACAACAAGGGGTTCTGGGGTCAGCCTCCCCAGGAGCAACTTCGGGACATCCGCCGGGCCTGCCAACTTTTTTATGGCATCACGGATGCCACCCTCAGCCGCGACCTCTCCTGGCAATTCAGCCGCCTGGGGCGGGTGCTGGAGCGGGCTGAAAAAACCACCCGCATTCTCGATGTGAAGTACTTCCTGCTGCTGCCTTCACCTGATGAGGTGGGCGGCGTGCTCGATGAACTGCAGTGGATCTCCCTGCTGCGTAGCGCTGGGGCCTATCAAATGTTCCGTCAGTCGCGCCAGCAGGCGATCGAGCCCAAGGCGGTGGCCAGCTTCCTGCTGCTCGACCCGATCTTTCCGCGCTCGGTGCGCTACTGCCTGGAGCGCATCCACGAAACCTTGAGAATCGTGCGAGGCCAGGCGGTGCCAGGAGCTCCAGACGAGCTCGAATGCCTCAGCGGCCTCACCCTGGCCCGCTGGAGCTACAGCCGCATCGATGACCTGATTGCGGGAGGGTTGCACGAGTCGATCGACGACCTGCAAAGCGACCTCAACCGGCTCCATGATCTGATCGAACAGCGCTACTTCATCGCCGACCACGCATGCGTGCCCGCGTAACCCACACCTTCACCTACCGCTACAGCGCCCCGGTGCTGCTGGGTCCACACCGGTTCTGCCTCAAGCCCCGGGGCCACGGCTTTCAGCGGCTACTGGACTTCCAGCTGGTAGTGACGCCTGAGCCAGGGCGGCTCTACCCCTTGGTGGCAGCCAGCGGCGATGAAATTCTGCGGGCCCGATTCAATGGGCCAACAGATGCGTTCATAGTGCGGGCCAGCAGCCTGGTGGAAACGGAACCGGCACCGCTGCTGCAGGTTTGCCTGGAGGGCAACGAACCGATGCTGCCCTACCCAGTGGGCCACCTGAACGGTGACCTGGCCGGCAGCCTGGAGGGCTGGCTACCCAACGGCCAGCACGACCCAGCCGCGGTGGACATGGCCCAGGAAGCGCTGATGGGCAGCGATCAAAGGGCGCTGATGTTTTTGCAACAGCTGGTGGAAATCATCCAAGACCGGGTCAAGTACACCCAGCGACACGTGGGTCCGGCCTGGCCCGCCGGCCGCACCCTCAAGGAAAGGGTGGGATCCTGCCGCGATCTAGCCATGCTGATGGTGGAAGCCTGTCGCTGCGTGGGTTTACCGGCCCGCTTCGTGAGCGGCTACCACCTGGTGGAACCAAAGCCTGAGAGCTACGACCTGCACGCCTGGGCCGAGGTTTATCTGCCAGGTGCAGGCTGGCGGGGCTTTGATCCGAGCGGCATAGGCGTGATCGATGATCGCTACATCACCTTGGCCACCTCCTCCAGGCCGGAGCTGACCGCCGCTGTCACCGGCAGCTTTTCAGGTCCGAATGGCGTCGAAAGCCTGCTGGAATGGAGCATTGAGGCAGACATCCAAGAGCCGGCCGCAACCATGCAGTCCGCCTAAACAAAAGGTGCCTGCAATTGGGTGTCCTCCATTTCCAGACAAACCACCTGATGGCGGCCGCGATCCTTAGCCACGTAAAGCGCGGCGTCGGCGGCGGCAATCGCAATGCCCTGTTCTTAAGGCTCAAAGAGGAATGCCTGCGCTGCCGCCGCACCGGCGAGCCCCTCAGCTGCATCACTATCGACGTGGATGGTCTCACCAAAATCAATGACCGCTTTGGCCATAAAATCGGCGACCTAGTTCTGAAACGAGTGGCCAGCGCGGTACGCCAACGGCTGCGCATCACCGACCACTTCTTCCGCAGCGGCGGGGATGAATTCGTGGTGGTGGCCACCGATTGCAATGGGGCCGCCGCCCAGGAAATGGCTGCGGATCTACAAGTCCTGGTGAGCCAGCTGGGGCTAGGCAGCAAGCAGGAACCAGTGCCCACCAGCATCACCACCGGGATAAGCACCATGGAAGGCGATGAGCTCAAACCTGACACCCTGCTGGCCCGCTCGGATACAAACATGCGCCGGGCCAGACAAAATAGGAACTGCTGACCTAATGTTGTGGAGAGGTTTTGGACATCTAGCCCGCGTGCAGGAAGCGCCCATACCCGAAGATGATTCGGCTCGCCTCAAGGAACTGCAAAGCTACGGCGTACTTGATACGCAATCGGAAGCAATCTTTGACGATATCACCCACCTAGTTCAAGATATTACTGGCGCAAAAATAGGAGTTATAAGCCTTATCGACGAAAATCGTCAGTGGTTTAAGTCTTGCGTTGGCCTCGAAGACGCACCCAAGGAAACGCCCAGAAATATTTCATTTTGCGGCCACACAATCGTTCAGCGCCGGCCCTTAATTATAAACGATGCCCTTGAAGATGATCGCTTTGCCGATAATCCACTTGTATTAGGCGAGCCTCGCATCCGTTTTTACGCCGGCTTCCCACTAATCGCCGCCAACGGCATGGCATTGGGCAGCCTTTGCGCCATTGATATCGTACCGAAGGCCCTCACACCTAAGCAGGTCAAATCCCTAGAGCGACTGGCTCGCCAAGTGGTTAGCCAAATGGAACTGCGGCGAGAAGCCCACCTACTGCAATCCGCCGAATTAGCACTGCAGGCCCAAGGGGGAAATGGGCAGGTCAAGCAAGGCATCCAGCTACTTAGTGAAATCAATCCGGTAATGGATCGAGAGCAGTTGCTACAGATGCTGAGCCTACTGCTTGAACTAGATCAACCACCCTGCTTTACACTGGCACGCTGCAAGTTTAAGGAGTATTCCCGCGTTAACGCCACCCTTGGAACTGCCGCCGCCAACAGCCTGGTACAAACGGGCTTAGAGCGGCTACGCAGCTGTTTACCCGTTCAAGCATCAACCACCTGCTTCTCAGATGACGAATTAGTAATTGTGCTCCCCCACCTCTCAGAAGAAGGGGCTATCACAGCGATCGCAGAAAGATGTATAGACAGCCTCGAGGCACCATTAAAACTAAATGACCGCGATATTGAGCTAGGCGTAAGCATGGGCATTGCGATCTTCAAAAACAACTACAGCGACGCAGGCTCTCTACTCTCTGACGCCAGTATCGCCCAACGCATAGCCATCACCGATCGCAGCAAAAATAGCAATTTCAACTTCATCGACTTAAGCGCACGACAGGCAGCACAGCAGCACTACCAAGTGGAAACTGATCTGCGCCGCGCTATCCGACGCAACGAAATCACCCCCTATATGCAACCGATTGTTGATCTCGCCACGGGCAAGCCTGTAGGCCTGGAATGCCTGATGCGCTGGCGCACCGACAGCGGCGAAATGATGCTACCCAATAATTTTTTGCGCATATCACATCTGGCCGGGCTCAGTGGTGAACTTGATCTTCAGATCATCCAAAAAGCAATGCAAGCCAGCCATGAACTGGCCAGCGCTGCACCAGGGCGGCCGCTGCAACTCTCCGTGAATCTCTCCGCCCTACTGCTGGAAAGTGAGGGCCAGCGCCAGCGGTTGCTGCAATTAATCCGCTCCACCCCCTTGCCAAAAGATTGGCAGCTGCAAGTAGAACTGGTAGAGGATTACTTACAGGACAACGGCTCGGAACTGGCGATCTTTCTCAATGCCCTGCGCCGCCAAGGTGTGGCCATCGCCATCGACGACTTCGGCACGGGCTATTCCTCGCTCAGCCGCCTGCACAACTATCCGGTACGCGCGGTGAAGGTCGATTGCAGCTTTGTTGAGCGCATCGACGGCAATAGCAATCCCAGTAACAAGTTGCTAAAAACCATCCAGAACCTCTGCGCGGATTTAGACCTAGAAAGTACCGCTGAAGGGATTGAAACCGAATCTCAACGCGCCTGGTTGCTGCAAAACGGATATAAGTACGGCCAGGGCTATCTATTCAGCGGGCCGATGTCGGTGGCTGCTACAGGCCACTACTTAGCTGAAATTCACTAGGAAACTACCAGCTAACCCCATGCAACTTAGGCAGGGGGGCTGTTTTAAATGTTGTAGCAAATAAACGGGGAATGAGGCGGCTGTTGTATACCCGAAACTCCCGCGCCACACTGGCGCCCTCCTCGCGCACAGCCTGATTAAGCACCACCGAACCATCGTGATCAGAAACGGAACGGTGAAAAGTTCCTGGAGGAATCCGCAGGATGTCGCCCCCCGTCTCTAGGCGAACAATGTGATATGGATAATTCCAGCCCAAATTGACCAAGTAAAAAGTTCGGCCGCCGTGCAGGGCCAACAAATTATCTTCCTGGTGGGGGTGCAGATAAAACTGCCAGGCACCAGTCTTCTCCTCGTCCGGAGGGCTCACGGCCGGACCGGCATGGATAACCAGATCGCGGGCATTGGAGCTGGCAACGGTGATATCAAAGAAACGAACAGCGGGGGTATCGCGGAACTTCTCGTAGGGAATCAGCTCAAACATCGGCGCAGACTGGGAAATGCCAGACCTGGGAAGGGAAGACATTCGGGTAAGAGCAGCGGGTGCTGCCAGATCAAATCCTAATGAAACTCACCACCGGGGAGCCAGCCGTCGCAACCACTACCTATCAAGGAAACTTGCTTGGATCAGAAGGGGATTGGCATCTCCACATCAGCGGGCTCGGGGGCACATACCGGCACCCGCTGGGCCACCACTTCGCCCAGCACCACGATTGAGGGCGAAGCAAAATCCTGCTCCTCAGCCCGATCAGCCAGCTCACCCAGCACGCTGAACAACTGGCGCTGACCGCGCACCGTGCCCTGCTGAATCACGGCCGCAGGGGTGTCAGCCGCCAGGCCACCTGCCATCAGCTCCTCGGCGATGCGGCGCAGGTTATGCAGGCCCATGTAGATCACCAAGCCATCACTGGTCTGGGCCAGGCCGCGCCAGTTCACCCCTGGGCGGCCCTTATCGATTTCCTCGTGGCCCGTCACAAAAGTGACGCTGGAGCCGGCGCGGCGGTGGGTAACGGGAATGCCCGCATAGGCAGGAGCCGCGATGCCAGCGGTTACGCCTGGCACCACCTGCACCGGCACGCCCTTGGCAGCTAAGTGGGCGGCCTCCTCACCGCCGCGGCCAAACAAAAAGGGATCACCGCCCTTAAGCCGCACGATCAGGCGATGGCGGCTGGCCAGTTCCACAAGCACCGCATTGGTGCTTGGCTGCGGCACGGAATGGTGACCGCGGCGCTTACCGACAAAGTGGAGCTCGCAGCCCTGGGGCACCAGATTCAGCAGGGCCTGCGGCACCAGGGAGTCGTAGACGAGGGCGTCGCAGTGCCGCAGCAGCCGGTGGGCCTTGAGGGTGAGCAGCTCCGGATCACCGGGACCCGCCCCCACCAGGTAAACCGTGCCGAGCTGGGCTGGGGCATTCATGGCAGGGCCTCGAGTTCAGCCAGCAGCAGCTGGCGCAGGCCAGGCCGCTGCAGCAACGGCGGACCCACCTGCTCGGCTAGCTGGTCGGTGAGCCGGTTGGCGGCCAGAGCAAGGGCCAAGGCTGGAGCGGCCAGGGCTGGAGCAGCAAGGGTCAGCTTCAGCTCCGCGAGGTGCTCTGCACTGTATGGAGTGGCGACGCAGTGGGCGCCGGTGCGCCGCTCCAAAGTGGTGAGGTAGCGGGCGGCCAGGGGGCCCTCCAGGGGGTGATGCAGCAGTAGGGGCCGGGCCGCTGGCTGGGAATCCTGCGTAGCCAGTCCGGCTAGCTCCTTAGCGAGGGCAGCCTGCCAGCAGGGCCAGGCCCCCAGGAAGGGCCAGCGCTGCACGCGGGCGAAAGCCGACCAATGGCGCACAATCGCCGGCAAATCGTGGCGCACATGGCCGCCGGGCAGCAGCAGCAGCGGCACCAAGCCGAGGACCTGGCCCGGCTGCAATAGCTCGCTCGCCGCCGGCGGCGCCGCAGCCGATAGGGCCTGTAGCCGCACGGGCGTACCCCGGCGGCACTCCAGCTCGGCGGCCAGCGCCACCAACTCGGCAGGCAGCTGGCCGCCCGCGCGGCCATGCACCACCAGCAGCAGGGCATGGCGCCAGGGGATGGTGGGCGGCGTAAAACGCTCGGCAGCGGTGGCGACCATGCTGAAACGCTACCCCCGTCGACCTTGTGCCCCCTGGAATCAACGAAGCGACCGCTCTAGCGAAGAGCGCACACGCCGAGATGGCCTACCTAGGGGGCTCTCATGAAATATCGAACCCAAAGATCAACCTCGCCAAGTGGGCATACCTCCAGCCATCAAGGTGCCCCGATGGCGCCATAGCGCTTCGGGAGTGACGGAGATGTGGTTGGTGGCTGCCAGCTCAACGGCCTCCTGGGTCGACCGGGTAGCCAGTAGAGCGGTAGTGAATGCAGGATCGCGCCGGGCCAGCTCTTTGAGATCGTGCAGAGCAGCGGTGGATTGCGTTTGGCAGGTAGTCATCTCTCTTACCTCAACTATCTGTACCCAGGCTAAGAAGCCTTATTCAGTCCAGAGATGAGTAAAAGCACCCGTCTTGTCTGACACATAAAGGCATTGAGCCAGGGGGTGGGTAGATGGATCACGAGCAATACGCCTCTATGAAGCTCGGGCCCAGGCAGAAGTCCGCAACTCAGCAGACCCCAGCTGTCTTTGCCACATTCATGGGCATAAAAACTTGGAGAATCGGCCGTGCATATGGTTGCGAATTTTTGGCCCGGGGCGACGCTGGAGCAATTCCAGGTGGAACTGGCGCAGCTGGAGGGCAAGGAGCAACCTCAAGCCCAGCTGCTGCGCACGGTGGCGGAGGTGGAAGGGGGTCTGATGATCGTGTCCCTTTGGGAAGGGCAAGCCCAATACGACAGCTGGGCTGAGGCCACGCTGTTGCCCCAGATCGATCTTCCAGGGGGCATGGAAGGTCGCCCGGAACAACGCAAGGGGCTGGTGGTGGATCACTACTCCGTGCTGCCTGCCAGCTGAGTGGTTGGGGCCAGGGTGGCCGGTTCCATGCTGATAAAGCCCTCGGCCTCACGGGCAGAGGTGGCTCAACTGGGGTGCCTACATCTCCTCGTCCTGATAGCGAGCGCCAGGCCCAAGCATGGATTGCCCGGCGCCAAACGCCCTCACCTTCCCCCATAACGTGAGGGTCGCTTCCCCCTCGCGATGACCGCTCGCCGCACCATTCCGGTCCTGCTGCTCCTGGCCGCCGGCCTCGCACCCCTGGCGCCACCCAACGCCCAGGCCGGCCCGCTGCTGCGCCGCGCCCAGGAACGCAAGGCCTGCCAGGAATTCGCCGTCAAGCTCCAGGCCGCATCCGCCAATCCCCAGCAGGCCCAACTGGTGTACCAGCAGGGAGTGCTGAAGCTGGTTGAAACCTTCGGCGAAAACCCCTGTGGCGACATCCCTGCACCCACCGCAGCTGCTCCAGCTGCCCCGGCACCTGCACCAGTCACCTCAACAGTCACCGCACCAGTCACCGCGAAGCCCGCCAATCCCCAGCAGGCTCAGGCCTGCCAGGAGTTTGCGAGCAAGCTGCAGGGCGCCCAGGGCAACCCGGCCCAGGCCCAGCAGATCTATGCGATGGGCAGCCAGAAACTGAGCGGCATGTTCGGCCCCAACCCCTGCCCCAACTTGCCCAAGCCCTGAGCGCCCCCCTTGCCATTACCCCGCCCCTCCACCTTCTTCTGCGCCTTCCTCACCCTGCTAAACGACCGGCTGGGGGAAAGCATTGTGTTTCCGCTGCTGCCCTTTTTGCTGGCGGGCTTCACCAGCGATGGCCGGGTGCTGGGGCTACTGGCGGGTAGTTACGCGGTGGCTCAGTTCGCCTTCACGCCCCTGATCGGCGCCCTCAGCGACCACTACGGCCGCAAACCGGTAATCAGCGTCTGCGTGGCGGGCTCGGTGCTGGGCCTGGCCCTGTTTGCTCTCACGATCAGCTTGCCCTGGGCCAGTCTCTGGCCCGCCGCCCAGGCCGCCGGGTTGCCCCTGGCCCTGCTGTTCGGGGCTCGGTTGATCGATGGGGTGAGCGGCGGCACAGCCGCCACAGCCAGCGCCGTGCTGGCCGACATCTCGCCGCCGGAAAAACGGGCTAAGGCCTTCGGCCTGATCGGGGTGGCCTTTGGCCTTGGCTTCATTCTTGGCCCCGCCCTGGGCGGGCTGCTCGGCCAGATCAACGTCACCCTGCCGCTGCTCGTTGCCGTAGCCATAGCCATGCTCAACCTGGTGCTGGTGCTCACCGTGCTGCCAGAAACCCACCCGCCAGAAGCACGCCGGGCCATGCCGCGCAAACGGGATCTCAACCCATTGGCCGCCTTGCAACGGGTGTTCACCAACCCCCAGGTGCGGCGGCTTTGCGTGGCCTTCTTCCTTTTCTTCCTGGCCTTCAACGGCTTCACGGCCGTGCTGGTGCTCTATTTCAAGCAGGCCTTCAACTGGGGGCCCGGCCTGGCGGCCTCAGCTTTTCTGGTGGTGGGCGTGGTGGCCACGGTGGTGCAGGGCGGCCTGATCGGCCCGCTGGTGAAGCGCTTCGGCGAATGGCGCCTCACCCTGGCCGGCCTGGGCTTTGTGATCGCCGGCTGCCTGCTGATTCCCCTGGCCACCCGGGCCAACGCCCAGCCGGTGGTATTCACCGCCGTGGCGATCCTGGCCCTCGGCACAGGCCTGGTCACCCCCTGCCTGCGCAGCCTGGTGTCCCGCCGACTCGACAGCGAAGGCCAGGGCGCCGCCCTGGGCAGCCTCCAGGGGCTGCAGAGCCTGGGCAGTTTTCTAGGGCCACCGCTGGCGGGCCTGGCCTACGAAACCACCGGGCGCCAGAGCCCCTTCTGGCTTGGCATCGCCTTGCTTGTGGGCGTGGCCCTGCTGGTGGCCGGTGGCCTACCTGGCCGAAATTCAGCGATGACAGCAGGACTACACAGATCGGACAGTTGAGATTGCTACCTTGCCGTTAATCACAGTCAGGATGCGGCATGGCGGAATCAACGGCTGAAACCCAGCTAGCTCCCGAGCTTTATTTAAATCGTGAACTTAGCTGGCTGGAATTCAACTACCGGGTGCTGGCACAAGCCCTAGACGAGCACACACCGCTACTTGAGCAGGCGAAGTTCAGCGCCATCTTCAGCAACAACCTCGATGAGTTCTTCATGGTGAGGGTGGCCTCACTGAAGTCCCAGATCGATGCCGGGGTGAGCAGTCTCAGCGATGACGGACTCACAGCTCAGCAACAGCTTCAGGCGATCCGCACCAAGCTGCGCCCCCTGCTGGAGATGCAGCAGCAGCACTACCGCCACTCCCTTAAGAGCCATCTCTGCGACTACGGCGTTCACCTCACCGACTACTCCAACCTCAACGCAGCCCAACGGGATTGGCTCAACGCCTACTTCCAGAGCGCCATTTTCCCGGTTCTCACTCCCCTGGCGGTGGATCCCTCCCACCCCTTTCCCTTCATCAGCAACCTGAGCCTCAACGTGGCCGCCCTGGTGCGCGACCCCGATACGGGTCAACAGGAATTCGCCCGGGTGAAGGTGCCGCAGAAAAACCTGCCCCGCTTCGTCCAGATCCCGCCCCATCTGAGCGGCAAGCAACCCGAAGCCGTGTACACGGCCGTGCCTCTGGAGCAGGTGGTGGCCTTCAACCTCGGCCTGCTGTTCCCAGGCATGCACGTGGAGGGTCACTACTTCTTCCGCGTCACCCGTGACGCCGACCTGGAATTGCGCGACCTAGAGGCCGATGATCTTATGGAGGCTCTTGAGGAGGGCCTACGCAAACGCCGCCGCGGCGGTGAGGTGGTGCGGCTGGAGGTGGCCGATGAGATGCCGGAAGCGGTGGTGCAGCTGCTGATGGAAGGCACCGCCGTCGAGGCGGAAGACGTCTACCGGGTCAACGGACCACTGGGTCTCGACGATCTGATGAGCCTGCTGGCCATTCCCTTGCCCCAGTTAAAGGAGAAGCCCCACAAGGGCCGCACCACACCAGCCCTAGCCCGCACCCAGAAGAGCCAGCTGGAAGACGGCTCGATCAAGGCGGAGGAGTTTGAAAGCATCTTCTCGGTGATCCGCCGGGGAGATGTGCTGCTACATCACCCCTACGACCTGTTTTCCACATCGGTAGAGGAATTCCTCAACCAGGCCGCCGATGACCCCTCGGTATTGGCCATCAAAATGACCCTCTACCGCACCTCTAAGGATTCAGCGGTGGTGGCAGCGCTGATCCGGGCCGCCGAAAACGGCAAGCAGGTGATGGCCCTTGTTGAATTAAAAGCCCGCTTCGATGAAGACAACAACATCCAGTGGGCCAAGCAGTTGGAGGCATCTGGGGTGCACGTCGTCTACGGCGTGCTGGGCCTGAAGACCCACACGAAAATCTTGCTGGTAGTTCGCAAGGAGAAGGAGCGCCTCAACAGCTACGTACATATAGGTACGGGCAACTACAACTCCAAAACATCCAGCCTCTACACCGATATCGGCCTACTCACGGCCAGGCCGGAATTCGGTGCAGACTTAGTGGAGTTGTTCAACTACCTCACCGGTTTCTCAAAACAGCAAAGCTTCCGCCGCTTACTGGTGGCTCCAGTGACGCTGCGCAGCCGCATGGAAGGCTTGATCCGCCGCGAAATCGAGCATGCCCAGGCCGGCAGGGGCGGCCATATCCGGGCAAAGATGAATTCCCTAGTGGATCCGTCGATCATCGCCCTGCTCTACGAGGCCTCTCAGGCAGGCGTCATGATCGAGCTGGTGGTGCGTGGCATGTGCAGCCTGCGGCCCCAACTAGAGGGCATCAGCGACAACATCCAAGTTGTGAGTGTGATCGGTCGCTTCCTGGAACACTCGCGGCTGTTTTGGTTTGGTAATGGCGGCGAACCCGAACTTTTCTTCGGCAGCGCCGACTGGATGCCTCGCAACCTGGACAGAAGAGTTGAAGCGGTAGCCCCGATCGAAGATCCAAAACTGCGCCATCAGCTTGAGCAGGCCATCGATCTCTACCTGAATGACACCAGTGCCTGGCACATGGACAATCAAGGAAAGTTCAGTCAACGACAGCTCGAAGGCGAACAACATCTGGTTCAGCGGGAGATGATTCGTCGCTGGCGCGGCGGTTTGATGGCTTGATCTGCAGCATTCCATACAGGAAATCTTCCAAATCAAGGAGACACAACCAACGCAACAGTGCTACATTTCGGCCAAATTCAATACGGAGGCTTGGGTGTGGGGACGCCTTTGCAATCCGCTTCAGACGCTGTTGACAGCAGCGTCTCGAAGCAGTCGCCATCATTGATGGCGCCAAACGCTGCAGCTAGCAAATCTGCCTCGGCAAAGGTACGCGCCGCCACAGGCCCAAAAGCCGGGGGCCGGCTTAGTGCCGACTCAATCGGCTGGTATCTAGGCACCATTGGCCGGGTGCCCCTGCTCACGGCCGCCGAAGAAATTGAGCTGGCCCACCACGTGCAGGCTGGTAAACGCTTGCTGGAGCTGCCTGCAGGGGAGCACACCCCCAAGCACAAGCGCCAGCTGCGCATGGCCCAGCGGGCCCGTGATCGCATGATGGCCGCCAACCTGCGGCTGGTGGTGAGCGTGGCCAAAAAGTATCAAAACCAGGGGCTTGAGCTGCTGGATCTGGTGCAAGAAGGGGCGATCGGACTAGAGCGAGCCGTTGACAAGTTCGACCCAGCAATGGGCTACAAATTTTCGACCTACGCCTATTGGTGGATCCGTCAGGGGATGACCCGGGCCATCGACAACAGCGCCCGCACGATTCGTCTGCCGATTCACATCAGCGAAAAGCTGTCGAAGATGCGGCGGATCAGCCGGGAGCTTTCCCATCGCCTCGGCCGCCAGCCGAATCGCCTCGAGCTTGCCCATGCCATGGACATAGCCCCGCGGGACCTCGAAGAGCTGATGGCCCAAAGCGCTCCCTGCGCCTCCCTCGATGCCCACGCCCGCGGCGAAGAAGATCGCAGCACCCTGGGCGAACTGATCGCCGATCCGGCCAGCAACGAGCACCTGGACTCGATGGACCGGCACATCCAAAAGGAGCACCTGGGCACCTGGCTCTCCCAGCTAAACGACCGGGAACAGCAAATCCTCAAGCTGCGCTTCGGCCTGGAAGGGGCCGAGCCTCTCACCCTCGCGGAGATTGGCCGGCTGATCAATGTGTCTCGGGAGCGAGTCCGGCAGCTGGAGGCAAAAGCGATCATGAAGCTGCGCCTGATGAGCAACTACCAGCAGGCCGCTTGAGCCCATGGCCGCTGGATGGTCGCAGCAGCTGCTGGGAGTGGCGGCCGTTGCTGGCTGGCTAGCCCTGTTGGCGCTAGCGGCGCTGCAGGTGCGGGGACGCTGGAATGGTCAACGGGAATGGAGTCGCAAGTTGGTGCACATCGGCACCGGCGCCGTGGTGCCGATCGCCTGGGCCACCGGCATCGATCGCCTGATCGCCATCCCCGCCGCCGGCCTGATCACGCTGCTGGCGGCAATGAACCATCGCTTCCGCCTGCTGCCAGCCATAGAAGATGTGGGTAGGGCCAGCTACGGCACCATCGCCTATGGGGCCTCAATCACCCTGCTGCTGCTGCAGTTTTGGCCGCAACAACCCGCTGCCGTAGCCGCTGGCGTGCTGGTGATGGCCGTGGGTGATGGCCTCGCCGGACTGCTGGGTCCCCTGGTGAGCTCCCCTTGCTGGCTGGTGTGGGGCCAGCGCAAATCCGTAGTTGGCACCGGCGCCATGGCCGCTGGCAGCCTGTCCATGCTGCTGCTGGTTCGCCAGCTGGCGATCGCGGCTGGCCTGCCCCACCCGGAGCTGCCCGCCCTGCTGGCCATTAGCGCCACTGCAGTGGTGCTGGAGCAGGTGGCGGTGGGGGGCCTCGACAACTTCACCGTGCCGCTGGCGGCCGGCTGGCTCTGGCAACGGCTCAGCTAGCGCACCGCCTCAGCCAGAGTTTCGAGCACCTCCGCGGTGGTGGCCAGATCGATGCAGGCATCGGTGATGCTCTGGCCGTAGGTGAGCTGGCTTAGGTCTGACGGAATCTTCTGGCTACCAGCCACTAGATGGCTCTCCAGCATCACGCCCATCACGTGACCAGAGCCGGCGCGCAGCTGGGCGGCCACCTGGGCTGCCACCTCGCCCTGGCGGCGATAGTCCTTGTTGGAGTTGCCATGGCTGCAATCCACCATCACCCGAGGCGGCAAGCCGGCTTTGGCTAGCTCAGCAGCGGCTTCCTGCACCGCCTCCGGGTGGTAGTTGGTGCCACGCTTGCCACCCCGCAAGACCAGATGGCCATCGGGGTTGCCCGTGGTGGTCACAATGGCGGCTTGACCGTCGTGGTTGATGCCCAGGAAATGGTGGGTCTTCGCCGCCGCCTCCATGGCATTGATGGCGGTGATGGCACTGCCGTCGGTGCCATTTTTGAAGCCGATCGGCATCGACAAACCCGAGGCCATCTCCCGGTGGGTCTGGCTTTCGGTGGTGCGGGCGCCGATGGCCGTCCAGCTGATCAGATCGGCGATGTATTGGGGCACCACCGGATCGAGCAGCTCGGTAGCCGCCGGCAGGCCCATCTCGGCTAGGTGCAGCAGCAGGCCGCGAGCCACCCGCAGTCCCGTATTGATGTCGTAGCTGCCATCGAGGTGGGGGTCATTGATCAGGCCCTTCCAGCCCACGGTGGTGCGGGGCTTCTCGAAATAAACCCGCATCACGATCTCGAGCGAGTCTTTATAGCGCTCATGGGCCTGGGCGATTGCCGCGGCGTATTCGTGGGCCGCGGCCACATCGTGCACCGAGCAGGGCCCCACGATCACCAGCAGGCGGGAATCACTGCCATGCAGGATCGCCTTAATACGTTCTCTGGCTTGCTGGACCGTTGCCGTTGAACGATCGCTGATCGGCAGTTCGCGGTGCAACAGCGCCGGAGGCACCAGCGGCCGGGTTTCCACCACATGCAAATCGGAGGTGGTGGTGGTCATGGGCCTGAGGCCGTCAGAACGGCGCCGTGGAGTCGCCTTCCACCCTAGTCAGCAGCGATTGCGACCACCAAGGGGCCGGCTGCCAAGAACAATGGGGTGTAGATCGACGCGACCGGGCATGTCTGCAGCCACCTTCCTCCCCAGCTACCGCGCCGCTGCGGCCGAGCGCGAAGCCCTGGGGGTCCCGGCCCTGCCCCTGAGCGCCACACAAGCCAGTGCACTCACGGAGCTGCTGAGCGCACCGCCCGCCGGCGAGGAAGACTTCCTGCTGCACCTGCTTAGTGAGCGCATCCCGCCGGGAGTGGACGAGGCGGCCTACGTGAAGGCCGACTGGCTCGCGGCTGTGGCCCAGGGCACGGCTACTAGCCCCCTGGTGAACCCAGTGGCGGCAGTGAAGCTGCTGGCCACGATGATCGGCGGCTACAACGTCAGCGCCTTGATCGAGCTGCTCAGCAACTCCGATCCGGCCATCGCCAGTGCCGCCGCCGAAGGGCTGAGCACCACCCTGCTCGTCTACGACTCATACAACGAGGTGCTGGAGCTGGCCTCCAGCAACCCCTATGCCCAGCAGGTGATCGACAGCTGGACCGCCGCCGAGTGGTTCACCGCCAAAGCCGAGCTGCCCGCCGAGATCACCGTGACCGTGTTCAAGGTGGAGGGTGAAACCAACACCGACGATCTCTCCCCCGCCACCCACGCCACCACCCGTCCCGACATCCCCCTGCACGCCATGGCGATGCTGGAAACCCGCATGCCTGGTGGCCTGGAGCTGATCACCCAGCTCAAAACCAAAGGTCACCCGGTGGCCTACGTAGGTGATGTGGTGGGCACCGGCAGCTCGCGCAAATCCGCGATCAACTCCGTGCTCTGGCACACCGGCAGCGACATCCCCCACGTGCCCAACAAGCGCGGCGGCGGTGTAATCCTGGGCGGCAAGATCGCGCCAATCTTCTTCAACACCGCCGAGGATTCCGGCGCCCTGCCGATCGAATGCGACGTGTCCGCGCTCAACTCCGGCGATGTGATCACGATCCGCCCCTACGCCGGCACGATCGAGCGGGCCAGCGGCGAAGCGAATGCCGGCGAGATCGTGGCTCGCTTCGAGCTCAAGCCCAGCACGATCACCGATGAGGTGCGCGCCGGCGGCCGCATCCCCCTGTTGATTGGCCGCTCACTCACCGATAAGTTGCGCGCCCAGCTGGGGCTGGCCGCCAGCGAGCTGTTCATCCGCCCGGTGGCCCCGGCCGATACCGGCAAGGGCTACACCCTGGCCCAGAAGATGGTGGGCAAGGCCTGCGGCCTGGCGGGCGTGCGCCCCGGCAGCAGCTGCGAGCCGCTGATGACCACCGTGGGCTCCCAGGACACCACCGGGCCCATGACCCGCGATGAGATGAAGGAGCTGGCCTGCCTGGGCTTCAGCGCCGATCTGGTGATGCAGAGCTTCTGCCACACCGCCGCCTATCCGAAGCCGGTGGATCTCAAAACCCACGCCGAGCTGCCGGATTTCATGGCGTCGCGCGGCGGCGTGGCCCTGCGCCCCGGCGACGGCATCATCCACAGCTGGCTCAACCGCATGCTCCTGCCCGACACCGTGGGCACCGGTGGCGACAGCCACACCCGCTTCCCGCTAGGCATCTCCTTCCCGGCCGGCTCGGGCCTGGTGGCCTTCGCTGCCGCCATCGGCGCCATGCCGCTCGACATGCCCGAATCGGTGCTGGTGAAATTTTCAGGCTCCCTGCAGCCAGGCGTGACCCTCCGAGATGTAGTGAATGCGATTCCCTACGTAGCGATCCAGCAGGGCCTGCTCACGGTGGCTAAAGAAGGCAAAAAAAACGTATTCAACGGCCGAATCATGGAGATTGAAGGGCTGCCCGATCTCAAGCTTGAGCAGGCCTTTGAACTCACGGACGCCACTGCCGAACGCTCTTGTGCCGGCAGCACAATCAAGCTCAGCGCCGAAACGGTGAGCGAATACCTAAGCAGCAACGTGGCACTGCTGAAAAACATGATCGCCCGCGGCTACGGCGATGCCCGCACCCTGGCCCGCCGCATCAAGGCGATGGAGGCCTGGCTGGCCAACCCGGAGCTGCTGGAGGCCGATGCCGATGCGGATTACGCCGCCGTGATCGAGATCGATCTCGATCAGATCACAGAGCCGATCCTGGCCTGCCCCAACGACCCCGACAACATCAAAACCCTCTCCGAAGTAGCCGGCGCACCTATCGATGAGGTGTTTATCGGCAGCTGCATGACCAACATCGGCCACTACCGCGCCGCGGCCAACGTGCTCGAAGGCCAGGGGCAGAACTCCGCCCGCCTCTGGGTGTGCCCCCCCACCCGCATGGACGAGGAGACGCTGAAGCAGGAGGGCTACTACGCCACCTTCGAAGCGGCCGGCTCCCGCATGGAGATGCCGGGCTGCTCGTTGTGCATGGGCAACCAGGCCCGCGTCGACGACAACACCACGGTGTTTTCCACCAGCACCCGCAACTTCAACAACCGCCTCGGCAACGGAGCCCAGGTGTACCTGGGCAGCGCCGAACTAGCGGCGGTGTGCGCCCAGCTGGGCCGCATTCCCTCCAAAAACGAATACCTGCAGATCGCTGCTGAGCGCATCGATCCCTTCGGCGCTGAGCTCTACCGCTACCTCAACTTCGACCAGATCGAAGGCTTCGAAGACAGCGGCCGCGTGCTTAGCGCCGAGGACGAGGCGAAGGTGCTGGCGGGGGCGTGAGGGAATAGGGCTGCGTCCACTGCACAACCTGGCGCAGTTTGGTATCAATCCTTACAACAAACCGAAGAAATCAGCTGGCCTAACTGAAGTCCCTAAGGTCCAGGGGCTTGCTGAACAGCATCTCCATGCGTCGCATTTCTCTGCTCGCCGGCGGCATCGCCCTAGCCCTCGCGGGTGGCCTAAGCCTCACCGGCTGTAACCAGGTCACCCAGAGCGCCAAGGACGCCGCCACCTCCGCTGCCACGGGCGCCGCCCAGACGGCCCTAGGGCCGGCCGTGACCCCGGTGCTCGACCTGCTCAAGCAGGGCCAAAGCAAGGTGGCCTCCGGCGATCTAGCCGGTGCCGCAGCCTCCATGGGCGGCTTCCAGGCCATCTGGGAGAAGGCCGCACCAGTGGTCAAGCCCCTGGCAGGGGATAAGTGGACCTCCATCGAAAGCGCTGCCCAAGGCTTAAGCGGCACCTTCAGCAAGGGCACTCCATCAGCTGCCGATGCCAACACCGCAATCAGTGGCCTGCTTGGCCCCCTTTCCGCCCTGGCCGGTAAGTAAGTCGTGCCTGCCGTGGTGAGACGCTGGATGCCTACAGCCGTCGTCTCATCTGAACCAGGAAATCCTGCTGTTCGAACCCGCCCCAGCTGAGGCTGGTGCCCTGCGTGCCGTGCTGGCCTTTCCCAGCACTTACACGGTGGGCATCACCAGCCTGGGGTACCAGGTGGTGTGGGCCACCCTGGCCCAACGGGCCGATGTGGATGTACGCCGCCTATTCACCGACCAGGGAGATTCAGCGCACCGCCACTGCGACCTGTTTGGCCTGTCGCTGAGCTGGGAGCTGGATGGGCCGGTTCTGCTGGATCTGCTGGAGCAGCAGCGCATCCCGATCTGGGCGGCCGAGCGCGGCGACGACGATCCGATCGTGTTCGGCGGCGGGCCGGTGCTCACCGCCAACCCCGAGCCGCTGGCACCATTTTTTGATGTGGTGTTGCTGGGCGATGGCGAACTGTTGCTGCCAGCCTTCATCGATGCCCTGCAGGCCGGCCGGGACGCTCCCCGGGCCGAACGGCTCAGGCAGCTGGCGGCCGTACCCGGCGTCTATGTGCCCAGCCTCTATACCCCCCGGTACAGCCCCGAAGGCGATCTGCTCGCGGTGGAGCCAATAGAAGCGGGTATCCCGGCCACGGTGGCCAAGCAGACCTGGCGCGGCAACACCTTGAGCCATTCGGCTGTGATCACCCCGGAGGCGGCCTGGCCCTCGATCCACATGGTGGAAGTGGTGCGCAGCTGTCCGGAGCTGTGCCGCTTCTGTCTGGCCAGCTACCTCACCCTGCCGTTTCGCACCCCCAGCCTGGAAGACGGCCTGATCCCAGCGGTAGAGAAGGGTTTGGTCGCCACCCAACGCCTGGGATTGCTGGGGGCCTCAGTAACCCAGCACCCCCAATTCGCCGACCTGCTGACCTGGCTCGACCAGGACCGCTTTGAAGGCACGCGGGTGAGCGTCAGCTCGGTGCGGGCCGCCACCGTGACCGCCGAGCTGGGCCGAATTCTGGCCAAACGGGGCAGCAAATCGCTCACGATCGCCATCGAGAGCGGCAGCGAGCGCATGCGCCAGGTGGTGAACAAGAAACTCGCCACCGAAGAGATTTACGCCGCCGCCCGCTACGCCAAGGAGGGCGGGCTCACGGGCCTGAAGCTCTACGGAATGGTGGGCCTGCCTACGGAAGAAGACACCGATGTGGAAGCCACCGCCGAGCTGCTGCTAGCTCTGAAAAAAGCCACTCCCGGCCTGAGGCTCACCCTGGGAGTGAGCAGCTTCGTGCCCAAGGCCCACACCCCGTTCCAGTGGCAGGGGGTGCGGCCCGAAGCCGACAAGCGACTCAAGCTGCTGGCCAAGCGGCTCAAGCCCAAGGGCATCGAGCTGCGCCCCGAAAGCTATGGCTGGAGCGTGATCCAGGCCCTGCTGTCGCGCAGCGACCGGCGCCTAGCACCGGTGATCGCCGCCGCCCGCGGCAAACACGAGAGCCTGGGGGGCTGGAAGCAGGCATATCGGGCGGTGCGGGAGCAAACCTCAGGCCCCGAGAGCCCACCAGCCTGGGAGGAAGTAATCCACGCCACCTGGAACAGCGAGCGGGTGCTGCCCTGGGCGCACCTGGAGGGACCGCTGCCTGCGGCAACTCTCGCCAAACACAGGCTTGATGCGCTAGGCGAAGCTGCCTGAACCTCAAGCAAACACCGCCGTCCGCCCCCGATAAACCATCACCTGGCGCTTGAGGTGCAAGCGCACGGCCCGGGCTAGGGCCAGGCGTTCGCAGTCGCGGCCGAGGCGGATCAGGTCAGGGACCTCATCGCGGTGGCCCACGGGCACGGTGGATTGGGCAATGATCGGCCCCCCATCCAGCTGCTCGGTCACGTAGTGACCGGTGGCACCGATCAGCTTCACGCCCCGCTCCCAGGCCCGGTGATAGGGCTGGGCGCCCTGGAAGGCAGGCAGGAAAGAGTGGTGGATGTTGATCACTCGATGGAAAGCATCCGGTGGATCAAAGCTCTCCAAAAATGCCGGCGTCAGCACCTGCATGTACTTGGCCAGGATCACCAGCTCGATGCCGTGCTCGGCAAGCAGCTCCAAGTGCCGTGCTTCAGCCTCCTCCCGGTTGGCGGCTGAGATGGGCACATGGGCAAAGCGGGCCCCAAATTCCTCAGCCAGGGCGCCAAGGTCGGGATGGTTGGAGATCACCAGCGGCACCTGCATCGGCAACTCCCCCGTGCGCGTGCGCCACAGCAAATCCAGCAGGCAGTGGTCCTGCTTGCTCACGAAGATCGCCACCGGCGGGCGCACATCTGAGAAGTTCACCGTGTATTGGCCACCCAGGCGCTCCGCCAGGGCGCTGGCCGTAGGACAGATCGCCTCCCGCGGCAGTCCGAAACCCTCAAGCTGCCACTCGATCCGGCTCAAAAACAAGCCGGCGCCCTGATCGCTGTGGTGGTCGGCGTGCACGATGTTGCCGCCGTTAGCTGCCACCCAGCCAGACAATTCCCGCACTAGTCCGGGTTGATCCGGGCAGATCATCTGCAGGATGGCAGTGGCGGTAGTCATGGCCATGGTCAACGTCAGTTCAGACGTAGCACCTCGGCGGCATTTAGGGCCAGGTTGCGAGGGGCAACAGACAGGCCGGAAGAGCCAGCCCGCCCCGATAAACTCACCCCCACGAAAAGGTGTTGGTACCTGCTGATGGCTTCTGCGCGGATTCCTGCGGTTTTCACTGATTTCGGCCAAGCCGCTTTCAGCCAAACTGCTTTCAGTAAAACTGCTTTCACCCAAACCGCTTTCGGCCAGCAGCTGCGCCGTTTACTGGTGCTCTGCCTTGCCACCGTGCTCTGCCTCGGCCTGAGCGCCTGTGACGGCAGCCAGGGCAAGAAGCCGCCGACCATCAGCCCAGAGGACATGGCCCTGATCGAGCGCCAAGCCGAGGGCTTCCTAGCCGCCCGCAACCGCCTGCCCGAGTTGGCCGCCCTCGTAAATGAGCGCAACTGGGTATTCACTGCCAACTTGATCCACGGCCCCATGCAGGAAGTGGGCCGGGAAATGAGCTACATCAACCAAAGGCTGCTGCCCGCCGACCGCCCCGAGGCCGAGAAGCGTGCCACCGCCCTGAAAACGGCCCTAGCCCAGCTCGATGAAGCGTCCCGCCTTCAAGACGGCGACAAGCTGCGTAAGGGTTACATCAAGGTGGCGAGCGGTTTTGGTCTCTATGCCCAGGTGTTGCCAACCCAAGTGCAGGAAGACCTCAAGCAAATCTGATTAAGCAGACCCATCCCGCCGGATCAGCCGTTAGGCGCCTTTCGATCGCTGTAATCGGCGCCGGCTTGGTTGGCCGCGCCTGCGCCTGGCTACTGCTGCAGCGTGGCCACCGAGTTTTGCTGATCGATCCAGGCCTGGACGGACAGCACGACCCCAGCTCAGGCAGCGAGGCGGCCCTGGGGGTGCTGATGGCCCAGGTGTTTCACCGCAACAGCGGCCGGGCCTGGCGGTTGCGTCAACGCAGCCTGGAGCTCTGGGGCCAATGGCGTCAGCAGTTGCAGGCCCAGGGCTGGGCGCTGCCCTGGCAGCCGGGCTTGCTACTGCTGGCCAGCACGCCTGAGGAACTGGAGCGCCAGCGGCAGTTGGTGACAAGCCGGCGGCAGCAGGGATTTGCCTTGGAGCTCTGGGACCAGCCCCGGCTTGACGCCCTGGCTCCAGCCCTGCCGATCGGAGCCCTGGGCGGGCTCTGCTCCCCGGCCGACGGGCAGCTGGATCCCGGGCCCGCCCTCGCAGCCCTGCTAGCCGATGGCCTGCGGCTGGGTCTGCAGACCTGCTGCGATCGGGTTGAGCGCCTCGAGCAACGCCCCGGTGGCTGGAGCGTGCACACTCGCAGCGGCGAGCTTCTGAAGGTGGATGCTTTGGCGCTGAGCGCCGGGGTGGCCAGTGCCGCTTTGCTGGCGGACATAGGCCACCAGGTGCCCATGGAGCCGGTGTTAGGCCAGGCCCTGGAACTGGAGTTGCCACTCCCCACAAACTGGAGCAGCGCCAGCCCCAGGCCAGGAGAGCTCTCCTGGCCTGGGGCACTCTCCTGGCCTGGGGCAGTGGTGTGGCAGGGGCTCAACCTGGTGCCCCGTGCCAGCGGCAGGCTTTGGCTTGGGGCCACCCTGGAGCCTGGCGATCAAGCCGATCCGGCCGCCCTCGCCAACCTGCAACAGCTAGGTGGTGCCGCGCCAGAGTGGCTGCAACAGGCCAAAGTGGTGCGCCAGTGGCAGGGCCACAGGCCCCATCCGATCGGCCGCCCTGCGCCCCTGCTCGAGCAACTGGAGCCAGGCCTGGTGCTGGCCAGCGGCCACTACCGCAATGGCGTGCTGCTGGCACCGGCAACAGCGGAATGGGTGGCCGACCAGCTGGAGCAAGGCTGACAAACCAGCCAGGCCCCTGAGTCCAGCAAAAAGCCCCCCTTACGGAGGGCTAAATAAAGATCACCTAAATGCGCTCAGTGATTCTGATCACTTGCTCTCGGTGAATTCAGCGTCGATCACGTCGTCGCTGGAGGCAGAGCTAGCCGCATCGGCACCAGCACCATTGCCCCCAGGGGCCGCGCCGCCTGCCTCAGCTCCTGCAGCCTGCTGGTACACGGCGGCACCAGCGGCATAAAGGGCCTGCTGCAGGATCTCGAGCTCAGACTTCATGGTGTCGAAGTCTTCCTTAGCGATCGCCTCCTTGAGCTTGACGGAGGAGGAATCCACCTTGGCCTTGTCCTCAGCGCCCACCTTGTCGCCGAGCTCGCCGAGCTGCTTCTCCGACTGATAAACGAGGGTTTCGGCCTGGTTCTTCAGGTCGATCTTCTCGCGCTTCTCCTTATCGGTAGCAGCGTTGGTCTCGGCATCCTTGACCATCTTCTCCACCTCGTTGTCGCTGAGGGTGGAGGCTCCGGTGATCGAGATGCTCTGCTCCTTGCCGCTGCCCTTGTCCTTAGCGGTGACGCTGAGGATGCCATTGGCATCGATATCGAAGGTGACCTCGATCTGGGGCACGCCGCGGGGTGAAGGAGGAATGCCGTCGAGGCGGAAGGTGCCGAGCGACTTGTTGTCGCTGGCCATCTCGCGCTCACCTTGGAGCACGTGGATCTCCACGTTGGTCTGACCATCCACCGCCGTGGAATACACCTCGGTTTTCTTGGTGGGGATGGTGGTGTTGCGGGTGATCATCTTGGTCATCACGCCGCCAAGAGTCTCAACGCCAAGGGACAGGGGGGTGACGTCCAACAGCAGGATGTCCTTGACCTCACCGGCCAACACACCGCCCTGAATCGCGGCACCAACGGCCACCACTTCATCTGGGTTGACGGTTTGGTTGGGGTCCTTGCCGGTAACCCGCTTGACCAGCTCAAGCACCGCCGGGATGCGGGTGGAGCCACCCACCATCACGATTTCATCGAGTTCAGCAGAAGAGAGCTTGGCGTCCTTAAGGGCCTGCTCCACCGGCACGCGGCAACGGTCGATCAGTTTGGAAGCCAACTCCTCAAACTTGGCCCGGGTGAGGGTGAGGTCGAGGTGCTTAGGACCCTCTGGGGTGGCCGTAATGAACGGCAGGTTGATTTCGCTCTGGGTAGCGCTTGAAAGCTCGATTTTGGCCTTCTCTGCCGCTTCGGTGAGACGCTGCAGCGCCTGCTTGTCCTGGCGCAGATCAATGCCCTCATTGGCTTTAAAGCTGGCGGCCAGGTAATCAACGATCACCTTGTCAAAGTCATCGCCGCCCAGGTGGGTGTCACCGGAAGTGGAGAGCACCTCGAACACACCGTCGCCCACCTCGAGCACGGAGACGTCGAAGGTGCCGCCGCCCAGGTCAAACACCAAGATGCGCTCATTGCTCTTGCGATCGAGGCCGTAGGCCAAGGCAGCCGCAGTCGGCTCGTTGATGATGCGCAGCACCTCAAGGCCAGCGATTTTGCCGGCGTCCTTGGTGGCTTGGCGCTGGGAGTCATTGAAATAGGCGGGAACGGTGATCACCGCTTGGGTCACCGTCTCTCCGAGATACTTGCCAGCGTCTTCGGCGAGCTTGCGCAACACCTGGGCGCTCACCTCCTCGGGGGCGAACTGCTTATTGAGAACGGGGCACTTCACCTTCACATTGGCGCCGGCCTTTTCAACGCCATAGCTCACTTCCTTCGATTCTTCGTTGACTTCATCAACGCGACGTCCGATGAAGCGCTTCACCGAATAGAAGGTATTCTCCGGGTTCATCACCGCCTGACGCTTAGCGATTTGGCCCACCAGCTGATCCTGGTTTTTGGTGTATGCCACCACGGAGGGTGTGGTGCGAAACCCTTCAGCGTTGGCAATCACGGTGGGCTTGCCGCCCTCCATAACGGCGACACAGCTGTTTGTGGTGCCTAAATCAATGCCAACAACCTTGCCCATGGGTTACTAACTCCTTACGGTGAGTGGATCTGACTGGGAGCATCTTCAGCAGCTGGGGCCATCCCAGGCGAGGGGTGGTTCCCGAACAGGTCCAGCCAGCCAGCCCACCTTCATGCCCCAGCCGATCTCCGGAAGCACTGCCCTTGCTGGGGTTCTCGGGGATCCGGTGCGCCACTCCCTATCGCCGGCAATGCACAACGCCGCCCTGGCGGAGCTGGGGCTCAACTGGGTGTACTTGGCCATGCCCACCAGGGCAGACCAGCTGGCGGTGGTGGTGCAAGGGCTGGAGGCCATTGACTGCCGCGGTCTCAACGTGACCCTGCCCCACAAGCAGGCCGTGGCTGGCCTCTGCCGCAGCCTCTCGCCCCTGGCGCAACGGGTGGGTGCGGTGAACACCTTGGTGCGGCACCAGCAGGGGGGCTGGCTGGGGGAAAACACAGATGTGGAGGGCTTCTTGGCTCCCCTACGCAGCACTGAGCAGAACTGGCAGGGGCGGCGAGCGGTGGTGCTGGGCTGTGGCGGCAGTGCCCGGGCTGTGGTGGCAGCCCTGGTGGAACTGGGCTGCAGCTCGATCGCCATGGCAGGCCGCAGCAGCGATCGCCTCGCGGCCCTGCTGGCCACCTGCCACAGCTGGGCGCCCCAACTGCGGGGGCTGGAATGGGCTGAGGGCAGCGCGGCCCTAGCCGAGGCCCTGGCCCTGGCAGACCTAGTGGTCAACACCACACCCGTGGGCATGGCTGCTGCCGGCAATCCAGATGCGGCCCGGCACTGCCCCCTCAGCCCCGGCGAACTGGAAGCCCTGCAACCGGGCTCCACCGTGTACGACCTGATCTACACACCCAGACCCACGGCCCTGCTGCTGGCGGCGAGCCAGCGGGGCTGCCGGGGCCTAGATGGCCTGGAGATGCTGGTGCAGCAGGGGGCCGCCTCCCTGCGGCGCTGGAGCGGACTTGAGCAAGTGCCGGTGGCAGCGATGCGCGCGGCAGCCCTGGCCCAGCTGGGCCCCTAGCCTGAAGGCCCTGGAAGTTTCTCCATCCATGCAGGATCCCCCGATCTGGCAGCGAGTGCTGGCGGCCCTGGCCTACCTGTTGCCCTGGAGCGACGCCTTCTCCTTCGGTCGGGGGCTGTTCGGCCTGTTCCCGGCGCTGCAGTGGCTTGGGGTGCCGATCCTGCCGATCGCCCTGCTGGAGCAGGCGGTGCCCTTTGGCGGGCTGGTGCTTTTCCTAGTGCTGTTCCTGGCGGTGGTGCGCAACAACAAGGTGCCCTACGTGATCCGCTTCAACGTGCTGCAGGCGATCCTGATCGACATCGTGGTGGTGCTGGTGAGCCTGGCCTTCCAGGTGCTGCAGCTCGGCGCCCTGGGCTTCGTCGGCAAAACCCTTAGCAACACAGTGTTTATCGGCATTTTGGTGCTGGTGCTGTTTGCTGTAGTGCAAAACCTGCGGGGTAAGGAAGCCGATATTCCCAGCCTCTCGGAAGCCGTTCGGATGCAGCTGTAAGGTGTTTGATCCGTCGCTGGTGGGCATCAGCCCGCCGGCCGCTGCCCCAATTCCTGAGGCGACAACCCCGAAGCGACCATGACGCAGCCCTACTACGAGACCATGTACATCCTTCGTCCGGATATTCCGGAGGAAGAGGTGGAAACCCATGTCGCCAAGTACCGCGATCTGGTCACCGAATCCGGTGGTGAAGTGCTGGATTGCCAGATGCGCGGCAAGCGCCGCCTGGCCTATTCCATCGCCAAGCACCGCGAGGGCATCTATGTGCAGCTCAACCACAACGGCGACGGCCAGCAGGTAGGTCCGCTGGAGCGGGCCATGCGTCTTTCGGAAGATGTGATTCGCTATCTCACCGTCAAGCAAGACGGCCCGATGCCGGCACCACGCACCCTGCCCGGCGCCAGCACTGAAGCCGCTCCCATGGAACCAGCCACCGTCTGACCGGGACCCAGTTTGACCTGAGTATTCAGTTTAACTTTGGGAATCCAGATAGGTGCGGAGCTAATACAGGCCTGGCTTGTAAAAAATTGGGCCCGCTCGTAATCTCCGCCGATGGAGCCTGACGCCATACCACCAGCACCGAAGTGGCAGCCGTCTGTCACTTCGGTTTTTTCGTGGCAGCAGCAGCAAGAGCGCCAAAACGAGCTGGAACAGGAACTTGCCAAAACTCGGGAAGAGCTTCTGGCCATGCAGGCCCTGCTCGAAGACCTACCCGGCCTCTTTGAAGACAAATTTCAGCAGCGATTGCAGCCGATGCTCGACCAGCAACAGCGGCTGCTCAGCGACAACGCCAACCTGAGCCAGCACCTGCTGCAGTTACAGCCTGGCAGCGATACGAGTACCCAGCGTCTGCTGCTGCCCCAGCAGAAGCCTGCCAGACCACGACTGCGCCAAGCCCTACTCCATGCCTTCGGCTTCAGCCCGAACCAGGAGCCCTAGCGCCGGCGCTGATTGGCCGCCCAGAGGCGGGTGGGCAGACCCCACACGTAGATAAAGCCCTCGGCAGCCTTGTGGTCGAATTGATCTTCGGCGCCGTAGGTGGCCATATCGGGATCATAGAGGCTGTGGCTGGCACTGCTACGGCCAACCACGGTGGCATTGCCCTTGTGCAACTTCAGCCGCACCGTGCCGTTCACGGTTTGCTGGGTGCGCTCCATGAAGCCATCAAGCGCATCCTTGAGCGGGCCATACCAAAGGCCCTGATACACCAGATCCGCCCACTGCTGCTCAAGCTGGCGCTTAGTGCGCAGCACATCGGCCGCCAGGGTGAGGCTCTCCAGCTCCTGGTGGGCCTTAATCAACAGCAGCAGGCCAGGGGTTTCATAGATCTCCCTGCTTTTGATACCTACCACCCGGTTTTCGACCATGTCGAGGCGGCCGAAGCCGTGGCTGCCGGCCAGGGCATTTGCCTGGCGGATCATGCTCACCGGATCGAGGCGCAGGCCGTCGATGCTCACCGGGTTGCCCTGCTCAAAGCCGATCTCAATGGTCTGGGCCTGATCCGGCGCCGCAGCCACTGACACGGTCATGGCGTAGATCTCCTCGGGCGGCTCCACGTTGGGATCCTCGAGGGGGCCGGCTTCGATCGAGCGGCCCAGCAGGTTGAGGTCGATCGAATAGGGCGATTTCTTGCTCACCGGCGAGGGAATGCCACAGCGCTCGCCGTAGGCGATGGTTTGCTCGCGGCTCATGCCCCACTCCCGCGCCGGGGTGAGCACCTTGAGGTCGGGGGCGAGGGCGCCGATGGCCACATCGAAGCGCACCTGATCGTTGCCCTTGCCCGTGCAGCCGTGGGCCACCGCATCGGCGCCCACCTCGCGGGCAATCTCCACCAGTCGCCGGGCGATCAGGGGCCGGGCCAGGGCTGTGGAGAGGGGATAGCGGCCTTCATAAAGGGCGTTAGCCCGAATAGCCGGGAAGGCGAATTCGGTGATGAAGGGCTCGATCAGGTCACCCACGATCGACTGGCTGGCCCCTGAATCGAGCGCCTTCTGGCGAATCGGCTCCAGCTCGTCGCCCTGGCCCAGGTCGGCGGCGAAGGTGATCACCTCCTCCACGCCCCACTCCTGCTTCAGGTAGGGAATGCAGACACTGGTGTCTACGCCGCCGGAATAGGCCAGCACCGCCTTCTTCGCCCGACCCATCAACGCCTCTCCATGCGTTTAGTTGCTCGATTCTCCCCTGTCGGGGTGTGGCAGGGACCAGTGGGTCAGCAACCACAACCCCACTAGCAGGGGCGGCAGGCCCACCAGCAACCACACCACCCCCTGCTGCAGGGGCAACGGCTGGGGCCAACGCTCGCCCGCTGCGGCCAGCGCGGCACTGATGGCCAGGGCCAGGGCCCAGACCCTCAGCACCCCGGCAAGGGGGCTGGCCTTTTGGCTGCTGGTGGGCATGGGCTCGAGGGCTGCATTTGCTTTGCAGCTATGGTGACTGATTGGTCTGTATGGGCCTAGCCCCAGACCTAGCTACCGGTAGGCGCACGCATGAGCACACTCGCGACCAGTGACAGCAGTCGACTCGACACAATCAATCCCTCGCTGACCCGCTACCGGCGCAGCGATCCAGCTCCGGTGCTGCCCCTGCGCGATGAGCCCGATCTGCTGAGCTGGCTTGAGAGCAGTGGCCGCCTGGTGGCGGATGAAGAAACCGCCAGCACCGAAGTGAGCACGGTGGAAGAGGAGGAGCTTTCCGCCCTGATGGGCGAGAAGGAGGACTACAACAAGGACGACGAACAACAGGACGAAGACTGGGAAGACTGAGTTCCGCAGGGGAAACTGGGGCGGTCGCCGTCCCTTTCCCTTGGTTGTTTCGACCCCGGCTGCCCTACTCAGCAGTTTGTTGTTGCTGGCCTGTCTGCTGTGCGACTGGCTTAGCGGCGCGCCCCAGCTCACCTTGCCGCTGCTAGTTGCCGGCCTGATCAGCGCTGGAGTCACCGGTTGGGGGGTGCCGCGACTGCGGCAGCTCAAGCTCGGTCAGGTGATTCGCGCAGAGGGGCCCCAGGGCCACCTCAGCAAGGCAGGCACACCCACCATGGGCGGACTGCTGGCGGTGCCCGTGGGGGTGCTGGTGGGCGGCCTGCTGAGCCCAAGCGATCCCCGCCTGCTTGCTGTTGCCGCCGTAACCCTGGCCTACATGGCGATCGGGGCCATCGATGACTGGCGCAGCCTCACCCGCCGCACCAACACGGGCCTCACGCCCCGGGGAAAATTGCTGCTCCAGGCCGGCGCGGCCCTGTTGTTTCTGATCTGGGCCGCAGCGGGCCAGTGGCTGGGTGGGGCCTCTCCCGGCGACATCGCCCTGCCCCTGGGCTGGGTGCTGCCGATCGGTTTGCTGATCTGGCCGCTGGGGTTGTTTGTGTTTATGGCCGAAAGCAACGCCACCAACCTCACCGATGGCCTCGACGGCCTGGCCGCAGGCTGCGGCGCCGTGGTGTTCACAGGCATGGGGCTGCAGCTGATGCTGCGCGGCCATGAAGGCGATGCGGCTATGGCCGGTTTCTGCGCCGCGCTGGCTGGCTGCTGGCTGGGCTTTCTCGTCCACAACCGCCACCCGGCTCGAGTGTTCATGGGCGACACCGGCTCGCTGGCCATGGGCGCAGCCCTCAGCGCCGTCGCCTTGCTCTCCAATAGCCTCTGGCCCCTGCTGCTGATGGGCGGCGTCTTCCTAGCGGAATCGCTGTCGGTGATCCTGCAGGTGTGGGTGTTCAAGGCCACCAAAGACCCAGCCACGGGCCAGGGCCGGCGCCTGTTCAAGATGGCGCCGCTGCACCACCACTTCGAGCTTGGTGGGCTCAACGAACAAGTGGTCGTAATCCGCTTTTGGCTCGCCAGCCTGCTACTGGTGGGATTGGGTTTAGTGCTGTTGCCCTAAGCCCTGCCCTCGCTTATCACCCATGGCTTACTTCACCTGGAAGGAAACCGGCCTCAGCTCCGACTGCGCCAGCCTGGCCGCCATGGCTGCCCGCTTCGAGGAGGCCGCTGCCCTGATGCGCCGCATGGCCAGCGAGGGCTTTCAGCTGGAGCGCCACAGCGATGGCCAGCACATCACCCACCCCGATCCAAACGTATTTGAGGCCTATGGCTTCATCAACGAGGAATCGCCGGTGCGACAGCTGACGTTGCTGAACTAATCAGTTTCGACGCAAATAGCCCACCAGCCACACCACCACAAAAGCCAGGGATGAAAGACCTAGGTAGATCAGGGCCCATTTCTGCAAGGTGGCGATGTCCCAGCCAAATAACAGGCCGTTGGCAGCGTCCCCAGCCGTACTGAAACCCAAGGGCAATCCCAACAGCCAAGCCATCAACGCGCCCCGGTGTGCAAAAAGATCAGTTCCATCTTGCTGTCCTGCCCGCGATCCGGGCGACCACCATGACCTTTCCCACCCCTGCCACTCTTCCGGCCACCTTGATGCTGCTCGGCAGCGGTGAGCTTGGTAAGGAGGTGGCCATCGCAGCCCAGCGGCTTGGCTGCCGGGTGATCGCAGTGGATCGCTACGCCAACGCCCCGGCCATGCAGGTGGCTGATGTCGCTGAGGTGGTCGCCATGACCGACCCAGAAGCCCTCAAGGCGGTGGTGCGCCAGCACCGGCCCGATCTGGTGATTCCAGAGATAGAAGCTCTTGCGGTTGATGCCCTCGCGCAGCTGGAGGCGGAAGGCATCTGCGTGATTCCCACAGCCCGGGCCACGGCCGTGACCATGAATCGCGACCGCATCCGCGACCTGGCAACCACTGAGCTGGGGCTGCGCACAGCCCGCTTTGCCTACGCCGGCAACGCCAGTGATCTGGCAAGCGCCGCTGCCGGCCTGGGCTGGCCCGTGGTGGTCAAACCGGTGATGAGCTCCTCGGGTAAGGGCCAAAGCGTGGTGCGGGGTCCAGAAGAAATTGCCGCCGCCTGGGAGAACGCGATGGCGGGTGCCCGAGGTGCCGGGGAGCTGGTGATCGTGGAGGAGTTCCTGCACTTCGAGCTCGAAATAACCCTGCTCACCGTGAAGCAATGGCAAGGGCCAACGCTCTTCTGCCCGCCGATCGGCCACATCCAGGAGCGGGGCGACTACCAGTGCAGCTGGCAGCCAGCCCAGATGCCAGCCGCCGCTCTAGAGGCAGCCCAGGTCATGGCCCGCGGCCTCACCGACAACCTGGGCGGCGCCGGCCTGTTTGGCGTTGAATTTTTCCTATGCAAAAAGTCCAGCAGCAGCGCCGGTCAGCCAGATGAACTTGAGGTGGTTTTCTCCGAGCTCTCACCGCGCCCCCATGACACCGGCCTGGTGACGATGGTTGGCCAGAACCTGAGCGAATTCGAACTACACCTGCGGGCGGTGCTGGGCCTGCCGATCCCGTCGATCCAAAGCCTGGGAGCAGCTGCCAGCCGGGTAATTCTGGCCAACAGCGACGGAGCCGAGGTCTCCTATAGCGGCGTAGCGCAGGCCCTCAGCGAAACCGATACGGAGGTGCTGCTTTTCGGCAAGCAACACGCCCGGCCCCAGCGGCGCATGGGCGTAGCCCTGGCCCGCGGCAGCAGTGAGGAGGAGGCCCGCCGCAAAGCAGACACGGCCGCAGCCCACATCCAGGTGCGGGCCTCCAGCTGAACAAGCGGCGCTCACCCCCTGGTGCAGCAGGGATCCGGCCCTTAAGGTGCGCTGAATAGGAGCCGATATGAGCCAGGCCCAGCCCCGCCCGCGTCGCAGCCGACGCGAAAGCAGCCGCGGGGCTGTGGTCACCGACCTGCGCAACCGTCGCGAGCTGCGTCAAGCAGCGCCAACCACCAACATCAAACCCCAAACAGCTCCAAATCCTCGACGACGCAAACCGCCAGTTCTGGCCTTCTTACTAGGTATCGGCCTGGGCTATGGACTTGCCGGGCCCCTGCCGCAAATGGCCTCAGGGGTTTGGGCAGCCATGTTGCACGGACCCAGCCAGCTCAGCAGCCTGATCAACCCATTCGGGGGCAGCAACCGGCGCGTTCTTGTGATTGGCACAGACAAGGTGGGCGAAAACACCGATGTGATGTTCACGGTGCAGCTCAAAGACGGTGTCACCAAGCTCACCCAGGTGCCGCGCGACACCTTCGTGGAATCGGCCGAGTTCGGCGTAATTAAAGCCAATGCCCTCTATGCATTTGGCGGCATGGGTGCCCTTAAACAGGAGCTCACCAGCCTGCTGAATGCTCCAGTGGATCGCTATGTGCGGGTGAATATGCGCGCTGTGGAGCACCTAGCCGATGCCATTGGCGGCGTGGAAGTTGATGTGCCTAAGCGGATGTATTACGTAGATAATGCCCAGAACCTATACATCGACCTCTATCCAGGAGTGCAGGTGCTGAAAGGGGAGCAATTGGAGGGCTTCCTGCGCTTCCGCCATGACGAAATGGGCGATCTAGGCCGGATGGAGCGCCAGAAACTAGTGCTGGCAAAGGTTTTTTCCAAACTAGCCCATCCCTCCACCCTAGCCCAGCTACCGGAACTGCTGAAAGTCGCCGGCGAAGACATCAAAACCGATCTTTCGCCAGTGGAGATGGGCCAGCTGATCTCTGCGATGGCCAGCACCAAACTGAGCACCCAGCAGCTTCCTGGCCGCCTGTTCTGGCACAACGACCTCAGTTACTGGATGCCCAACGGCAATAGCCACTACGCCGGGGTTGGCAGCGACCAAATCAGCCCATAGGTTGGTGTTGGACCTGGTCTGGGCATGGCCATCGCAATCACGCTAAATCGCTTGCTTTGCGTCGGTACTGGGCTCCTGCTAATTGGGGACTCCTGAAAAGGCGAACCGCACGCTGGATTCGATTGCAGCCAAATAGCAGGGTGTAGGCAGCCCAAACTCACGGTTATCCAGTGGCCAGTGATTTGTGTGTTTCAAACTGCCAAATGTTCCTGAGTCCCATCCAGAGACAACCTGGCCATTTCCAGTTGCATAACCAGGCAAAAATAGTGATAAAAAGAGGCGGAGGAGCCTCCGGATCTTCTCTGCGCACATCACCACAAAGGCCATGGAAATCGAGTTTTCTGCACCTTTGCTCAGCCGAGCCATAATCAAATCTAGTGAATACTTTCTCATTCCTGATCCAAAGCATCCTTCCACTTCGTTTCGCCTTCGCTGGTCTGCGCTTAGCTGCTGCTTTTGTGCAGCACTGATCTCTGCATTCTTCGGCGGCCTCCCCAATCGCTTACCAGATAGCCGCATATCGTTCCGCGTGCAGAAGTTCGGCTCTTGGTATTGATGTAGATGCGATCTGAGCAGATTCGCTCGGGGTAGCATCCATACTCTTGCTTATATTTCTTGGCTTGTGGGATTAAGTCTTCAGCCTCATTGTATGGATCCCAGCTAATCCTGTGCAGGAAAGCAAAGCCGTTTCGCACAGACACACTAATCTTGGTGCCAAACTCAACAGCAGCTCTCGCCTTGCCTCGAACAATGGGCCGTACGTGTCTCCGAACCAAGTTCACAATGCGATCGGGCATGCTGCGCGTCTTGGAGTGCAACAGGATGCTTTGCTGGCGGTGCAGCTCGCTGATCACAAGAAGCTTGTACCACCAATGGGTCTTCAAGCCCGAAAGCATTGCACCAGATGTGATCAGGGCGTCGATGGCATCAAGATTCCGCTGCAGATAGTCAAGCTGACGGCGAATGGCGGCTTTTATTTTGCGTCGCCGTGGCTTTTTCGATTTGGCTACATTCAGAAAAGCAGCACGTGCCCTACCACGATCATATCTGGGCTTGTGTATGTGAAGTTTTGAGTGTTGGCTGTACAGATCATCAATGATCTGCTCGGTTGAGGCCCTCGCCTCATTAAGCAACTTGAGATCAGTCGGATAGGTGATGTCGGCTGGCGTGCAAGAGGCATTGATACTGAGCGTTCCCCAGTTCTTATCCTCTGGCCAATCTGCAGGTTTCACGAGGTCGTCTATTGCGAGCTGGTTGCCAGCATCGGAATCTGGATCGCCAGAGTCGTCTTCATCTAGGAGTGACGCCACAGCCTCGATCACCATGGCTTTTCCCCGTGCGGCAATGAGTTCATTAATCCGATTGAGCTCCTCCTCCGAGAATCGTTTGCGAAAATGAACCATCTTTGATGGGTCAAATGGGGTTTTGCTGGAATAGCTATCAAAGCCAAGTAAAAACTGCATATAGGCATTTTCTCTGATCTGCTAGACGGTCTCCTCGTCGCTCAAGCCAAGCCTCTGCGTGATAAACAATGCACCAAACACCAGCCTTACAGGCTTTGCTGGGGCGCCGGTGGTTGGATTGAATGAGGGGCATATGTATCTTCCAACTCTTCCCATGGCATCAAGGAGGAGAAAATCACCCAGCGCTTGTCTGTGTCCAACGTACCGCCAAAAGGCACATGAAAATCCTTGATTGAGAGCTGGCCGTTATGGAGTTTCCAGTAAAGCTGCAGCGCTCGGCAGTTGTAGCAATCGTTGATTGGCCTGATCAAAGCCAGTTTATCGGGTTTTGTGCGCTGAAACAAGCTGCGCTGCAGTCGATCTGGCTTTTTCAGGAGACCCCAGTTAGGCGACCACTAGCAGATCGCTTCTGAATCAGCGGGTGCCATTCGGTCCTGCTCCTTCAGTGGATTGGGCAAGAGACCAAGGAATAATCCCGAATCTCTTCATATTTTTTCCAAATTATCGCAACCCTTGCCTGCGGCCCGGGAGTGGGTCTTCGGACTTGGATCGGTTGCTTATGCGCACACTGATTGAGTAGTCACCTTGCTTTATGCATTTTCTGATTAAACATCCACTGCCTTGCGCTGACCTGGCTTGGTGTTATTGATCCCCTACCAGATTCGTTAACCCCACGTCTACATCCCCAAACCCGAAGGCTTGCTCAGTCGTAGTTGGCCATCTGGACAACCCGCTGCGCAATCTGCACATCAGACTGCTGCCTCAAGAAGGCAAGACCTCCAACCACTTCCAATTCCCCACCCCTTCCAAATCAAGCCACCACCAAAGCCACTCCAAGACCTACCCCTAACCCTCCAAAAGTACCCCTCAACCCCCAACCACCTCTGGCGGATGCTGCTCCAGCACCTGCTTGAGGTATCTGCCTTATGGCTAGTGGGATGCTCTGCCACCGTTTCGGGGGTGCCCACCACCACGATCTCGCCGCCATTATCACTGTTGACAGCAAGAAGTGAAAAAAATCCGAGAATATCGAAAGGATTTTTGTCGAAGCATAATTGCTGCCTAAGGACTTTTATAAGGAGCATATTTATTGACGATCCCAATGGGCTGATAACACAGGCGCCTGACACGTCGCAAATCGTTAGCACTTTGAATATATGCACAGATGGAGGGAGGCTCATAATAAAATGCTGCTTTCTCGGTTTCTCCAGTTGCATTTTTTTGATGGGCAGCAATTCCAATTCTGGCAATATTTTCAATAACACAGATACCGGCACGCTTCTGCTTGACCTCCCAGATCTTTCCATGAAGGTCAACACCGATGAATCGAGAACCATTAGAGGTGAATCTATCAAGCTGTTGGTTATTAAATTCATAAGTGACCTTTTCACAGGCTTGTGCTTTTTTAAGAGGCATAGCCTCCTGGATAAAAAACTGTTCTTTTACTGTTGACTCCCCAGCATGCGAAATGGGGAAAAGAGAACCCTCAATCAACATACCAACAAACAAAGCCGAGGAGGCAAGGCGCTTGGGGAGCAAAACCCTCATTTTACTGCTCGTATATGTGAATATAAATTAGCACAAAATCTAGCCATGTCACATTTGAACCCCATAGGCAAGCCACCACCCAAGCCACTCCCAGTCCTTCCCTGCCCCTCCAACACCACCCTCAAACCACCACTGCCTCTGGCGGATGCTGCGCCAGCACTTGCTTGAGGTATCTGCCCGTATGGCTGATGGAATGCTCTGCCACCGTTTCGGGGGTTCACACCACCACGATCTCACCGCCCTTATCACCACCATCAGGTCCGAGATCAATAATCCAGTCAGCACAGCGGATCACATCGAGGTTGTGCTCAATCACCAGGATTGAGTTGGCCTTGTCCACCAGGCGTTGCATCACATCCATCAGTCGGTAAAGCCCTTCAAATTATAAGGTTCAGCCTGGGTTTGATGCCCAGATTTGTCCAGAAAGCCAGAGGACAAGTCAGTTCTCAATGGTTTTGAAAATTTTGTATCCTCACGAACCCAAGTCGGCATCATCGAGGCCTTGGCAGATGCGGCTCACCTCCGATTTGGAAATGCCGCTGGCCCCGCCCAGCGCCTCCACCAGGGCGTCGACTTTGCGGGTGGAGATGCGGCCTGCTCGGTGTCAACTACATAGGCGGGCGCGCCTACCTAATTGTCGTCGTGCAGAGAGGAGGCCTACCTGCTGCGGGGAAAGATTCAGATGGATGATTCCTACCTCGGCGGAGAACTCCCGGGTGGCAAGCCAGTTCGGGGTTCAGAGAACAAGATCCCAATCGTTGCGGCCGTCTCCTTGAACGAGGCTGGCCATCCAATTCACACCAGGATCACAGCCGAGAGTGGCTTCTGCTCATAGGCGATCGCTGAATGGGCCAAACGCCATCTGATGCCCGGCAGCCAGGTGCTCTCCGATGGCTTGGCCTGCTTCCGAGCCGTGACGACAGCCAACTGCCACCACGAGTCTGTTGTCACCGGTGGCAAGCACCCCAACGACCTGCCGCAGTTCCGCTGGATCAACACGTTGCTGGGCAACCTCAAGTCCAGCTTCTGCGGCACCTTTCATGCCTTCAACTACCGCTGCTCGGGCCTGCGTCGATGACAAATACGCCCGGCGCTACCTGGGCGGCTTCTGCTTCCGCTTCAACCGGCGTTTCTCAATGATTGCGATGACGGAACGGATCGCCAATGCAGTCTGCTGCTGCACGCCTTGCACGGAGCGCGATCTCGGGCTTGCGGAGGCCCATGGGTAATCACGATAAGTTTTATAGATTTTCTCCTCGACTATATCTGAAGATGTAAGCTGATTTATTGTGCGCTTGATCGAGGCTCTGAGATCATTCTGCTTATAAACAGATCTCGCCAACTCTATAAATTCGTCTCCAAGGTCATTGTTATGTTCGCGCTCCCTTATCTGATCTTCAATGTCCCAGAGTATACTATTGGCTAATCGCAGTTGATCAAAGAGTTCATTATCTATTCGGATATCTAAGTTCTGAAGGATCCCAAAGAGCAGCTCAAGTTCTTTTTCAACATTGAGCAGACTTTTCCCTTCAAGTTTTTGCTTCTTGATCTCAAGTATTGATATCTTGTCATAAAGCTCTCCTGTGGAGACAGGTATTGAAACAAGTGTCATTGTTAACCATCTTGAATGACTAAACGATATTTTTCAGACAAAAATTTATCAAGCTCTGAGGCAACTCGAATCATTACCTCATTCCAGTTGCCACGCTCTCTCTGGCGGAACAGCCGCATAGAGGGATACCAGAAGGTGGTATCTCCTTCTATCCCCCATCGCCAATCAGGAACTTTATGGAGCAGCAGCCAAGTTGTCCTGCCCATTCCTCCTGCCAGGTGAGCCACAGAGGTGTCGCTGGTGATGACCAGATCGCAGTTGGCAATGATGGCTGCGGTCTCCAGGAAATCCCAGGTGTCATTGACCTGATCTTGACAGCTGATAAACCGATCCTTGAAGGAACAGGTTTCCACCTGTTCGCTGCCAAATCCCTTTTGAAGGGAGAGAAATGATATTTGACTACAACCTGTGATTGGAGCAAAAGTTTCTAGCGCTAATGAACGACCCCCAAGCCCTGTTTTCTCTGTTTCTGGATTGCCTTGCCAGTTGATGCCGACAATGGGGAGCTGCTCAGCTGAAAGGATCCCAGCCCACTTTGCATTGAGTTCATCAGTTGTCTTGATGTAGGGCTCGGTTACGACTGGATTGTCTGGGCTGACCCCTAAATGTCTAGGCACTGATAGAAGGGGTATCCACTGCCCCTCGCTAATTTCATTTGCTTCCTGTGGAGTGAGTGGTGATGGGTCAATGCCCGAGATCTTGATGAGTCTGTGAAGCTTTGGCTGAGCACAAAATGAAACGGATATACCTTGATTTCGCAGGGCAGTTGCGTATCGCATAAACTGAAGCGTATCGCCAAGACCTTGTTCTGTAACCAACAGCAGATGGTTTATTTGGTTGAGAGCAGTCTCGCCGCTCCAGCGGATGCATTTAGGTAGGGCGTGGGGCTTTAAGGTGTTTTTCTCTATCTTTGTTCGCCATTCGTATTTCTCCCAGCCGTTCTTGTAATCGCCGCCAAGTAGCATTGTCAGCGACAAGTTCCCGTGAGCATCTGGGTAGTTGGGTTTGAGATGCAGAGCGGTGTTGTAGGAGGCAATAGCAGCGTCTAGGTCGCCCTGCTCCTTGAAAGCATTACCCAGGTTGTTGTGAGCACTAGGGTAGTTTGGTTTGAGTTGCAGAGCGGTGTTGTAGGAGGCAATAGCAGCGTCTAGGTCGCCCTGCTCCTTGAGAGCATTACCCAGGTTGTTGTGAGCACTAGGGTAGTTTGGTTTGAGTTGCAGAGCGTTGTTGTAGGAGACAATGGCAGCAGTTAGGTCGCCCTGCTCATTGAGAGCAATGCCTAGGTTGTAGTGAGCATCGGGGTAGTTTGGTTTGAGTTGCAGAGCAGTGTTGTAAGAGGCAATGGCAGCAGTTAGGTCCCCCTGCGCCTTGAGAGCATTGCCAAGGTTGTTGTGAACATTGGGGTGGTTGGGATTGAGTTGCAGAGCAGTGTTGTAAGAGCCAATGGCAGCAGTTAGGTCCCCCTGCGCCTTGAGAGCATTGCCAAGGTTGATGTGAGCATCCTGGTGGTTGGGATTGAGTTGCAGAGCAGTGTTGTAAGAGCCAATGGCAGCAGTTAGGTCCCCCTGCGCCTTGAGAGCATTGCCAAGGTTGTAGTGAGCGCCTGGGTAGTTGGGCTTGAGGTGAAGCGTTTTCCTGAGAAGTTCTATGAGTTCGTCAAATCTATCCTGCGTTCCGCAGATAGCCGCTAGATTTCCATAGACAATGTGATTTTTCGTCCCTTCTTCAATTAGTTTTCTATAAATCGTCTCTGCTTCTTCAAGTTTCCCTTGATTGATCAGTTCAATAGCTTGTTGCTCCATAGCGGTGTGATCAGCAGAACTCCTGGTCACCTGCTGCTTGGGGGCTGCTGTTTGCTTAGCAGCTGAGAACCCACTGCCACTCCGCTTGGGTTTGCCCACACCGCACTACCTTCTTTACCCAACTATAGGCATTTCCCTTCCGAATCAAGCCACCACCCAAGCCACTCCCAGCCCTTCCACTAACCCTCCAAAACCACCACTAAGCCACCACTCAACCTGCCAAGACCTCTGGCGGATGCTGCTCCAGCACTTGCTTGAGGTATCTGCCCGTATGACTGGTGGGATGCTCTGCCACCGTTTCAGGGGTTCCCACCACCACAATCTCACCACCCTTATCTCCCCCATCGGGTCCCAGATCAATGATCCAGTCGGCACAGCGGATCACATCCAAGTTGTGCTCAATCACCAGGATTGAGTTGGCCTTGTCCACCAGGCGTTGCATCACATCCATCAACTTATGCACATCAAAGAAGCTGAGTCCGGTGGTGGGTTCGTCGATCAGATAAAGGGTTTTACCGGTGGCCCGTTTAGAGAGCTCGGTGGCCAGCTTCACCCGCTGGGCCTCACCGCCTGAGAGGGTGGGCGCCGGCTGGCCGAGCTTCACGTAGCCCAAGCCCACATCCACCAAGGTGCGCAACCGATCGGCAGCCTGCGGGATAGCTGAAAACACATCGGCGGCCTGCTCCACCGTCATCTCCAGCACATCAGCAATCGTGTGACCCTTGTAGGTCACCTGCAACGTTTCGCGGTTGTAGCGGGCTCCCTTACATACATCACACTGCACATATACATCCGGCAGGAAGTTCATCTCGATCACATTGACGCCCTGGCCACTGCAGGCCTCACAGCGGCCACCCTTCACATTGAAACTGAACTGACCCACCTGATAGCCGCGAGCCTTGGCCTCCACCGTGGCCGCAAACACCTGACGGATCGGGTCAAAAGCGCCCGTATAGGTGGCGGGGTTGGAGCGGGGCGTACGACCAATCGGTGATTGGTCGATCACGATCACCTTGTCGATCGCCTTGATACCGCGCAGCTCACCTAAGCCAGGTGGAAATGGCACCTTCAGGCCCAGCTGGTGCTCCAGGGCCGGATGCAGCAGCTCATTCACCAGGGTGCTCTTGCCACTGCCACTCACCCCGGTGACGCACACCAGCCGCCCCAGTGGAATCTCCACATCGAAGCCGGCCAGGTTGTTGCGCTCGCAGTCCACCATCGTGAGCCGGCGGCTACCGGTACTGCGCCGCTCAGCTGGAGTTGGAATCGAGCGGCGGCCACTGAGGTAGGCCCCGGTAAGGGAATCCTCTGCGGCAAGTAGATCCTCAAAGCTGCCCTCAGCCACAATGTGGCCGCCATGCACCCCCGCCCCCGGGCCAATATCCACCACGTAGTCGGCCGCACGAATCGTGTCTTCGTCGTGCTCCACCACGATCAAGGTGTTGCCTAGATCCCGCAACTTCAGCAGGGTATTAAGCAGCCGGTCGTTATCACGCTGGTGCAAACCAATGCTGGGCTCATCCAGCACGTAGAGCACTCCGGTGAGGCCCGCGCCGATCTGGGTCGCCAACCGAATCCGCTGGGCTTCGCCACCGCTGAGGGTCATGGCGGGCCGATCCAGGCTCAGATAATCGAGCCCCACATCCAGAAGAAACTTCAGGCGCAGCCTGATCTCCCGCAACACCAGATCACCGATCTGGATCTGGCGTGGACTGAGCAAAGGATCAGCACCCTCGCTGTCACCCACCCCCATCAGCGACTCGATCCGGCGCAGGGTTTCGCCCACGCTCACCGCCGTGAGTTCGTGGATGGCATAGGGGCCCACCCGCACCGCCAGCGCTTCCGGCCGTAATCGCAGGCCGTGGCAGGTGGCGCAGGGCACCAGCTCGAGAAACTTCTCCAGCTTTTGGCGCACAGATTCGCCGCTGGCGTCGCGCAATTGACGCTCCAGGATCGGCAAGATGCCCTCAAACGGACGCTCGTAGCCGGCGCTCTTGCGATAGCGGCTGTCGGCCTGAATGCTGATCGGCTCCTGGCTGCCATGCAGCAGCACCTCCTGCTGCTCAGCGCTGAGCTGATTCCAAGGCGTCTTGATCTCAAACTTGTAGGCCTCCCCAACCGAATAAAGCAGGGAGAAGTAATAGGAATTGTCCTTATCCGCCCAAGGCGCAATCGCCGCATAAACGGGCAGGGAGGGATCGGGCAACACCCGCTCGGCGGTGAACTTGCGCAGGTGGCCGATGCCGTGGCAGTCGGGGCAGGCGCCGTAGGGGCTGTTGAAAGAGAACAGCCGAGGCGACAGCTCTTCCATCACAGCGCCGTGCACCGGGCAGGCGAAATTTTCCGAATAGAGCCGCTCCCGCTCAACCCCATCGGGCAGCTCCTCATCGGCCTTGGGCACCACCTCCACCAGCGCCAGACCATCGCCCCTTTTAAGGGCTGTGCGCAGCGAATCGGTGAGTCGCTCCTGCACCCCCTCGCGGGCCACAAGCCGGTCCACCACCACCTCAATGTTGTGGGCGTGGTTTTTATCTAGCTCGATGTTGTCGGCGAGCTCGCGCACTTCGCCATTGATGCGCACCCGCGCAAAGCCCTCGGCCACCAGACCGCCCAGCAGCTTGACGTGGCTACCTTTCTTGCCGCGCACCACCGGCGCCAGCAACTGGTAGCGGGTGCCCTCGGGCAAGGCCAGGATCTGATCCACCATCTCGTCGATGGTCTGGGGCCGAATCGAGCGATCGCACTGAGGACAATGGGGTTCTCCAGCCCGGCCGAATAGCAGGCGCAGGTAGTCCTGGATCTCCGTCACCGTGCCAACGGTGGAGCGGGGATTGTGGCTGGTGGATTTCTGATCGATCGAAATGGCCGGTGAGAGCCCCTCGATCGCATCCACATCGGGCTTATCCACCTGGCCCAGAAACTGGCGCGCATAGGCCGACAGGCTCTCGACGTAGCGGCGCTGGCCCTCGGCAAAGATCGTGTCAAAAGCCAGCGAGCTCTTACCGCTGCCGCTCACACCGGTGAACACCACCAGGCGATTGCGCGGGATGGTGAGGTCTACGTTTTTGAGATTGTGCTGACGGGCGCCCCGCACCCGGATCACATCCTCAAAGGAGCCGCCGCTGAGCACACGGCTCGGGTCAAGGGCCTTTTCGTGAACGGTCTGGGCGAGGGTTCTGCTAGCGGCTGCACCGTTGGTGGCAGAGCTAGGGACAGCAGAGCTCTTGGCGCGGGGCATCCAGACGGCTCATGGACTAGCAAGTCTACGGATGCTCCCCCTTGCCCTGGGCACAGACCAGTGCTGGAGGGGTTCTAGCGACCGTATTGATCCAGCAGGCTGGCCGCATAGCTGCTGGCCTCACCCGAATCGCCACCCGCCAGTTCGGCCAGCTCCGCCTGACGGTCCTGGGTGTCCCGCAGCTGGGACACCCGCGTATGGGTGACACCCTCCAACACCTGCTTGGAGACGCGGAAGTGGTGGTCTGCCGCCGCGGCCACCAGGGGTTGGTGGGTGACGCAAAACACCTGGCGCTGCTTAGCCAGGCGGGCCAGCAGCTCGGCCATGGCTCCGCTCACCCGGCCACTCACGCCCGTATCGATCTCATCGAAAAGCAGGGTGACGTGCTGGTCTGTCGCAGCCAGACAGGTTTTCAGAGCCAGCAGAAAGCGCGACATCTCACCGCCTGAAGCCACCTCAGCCAGGGGCGCCAGGGGCACACCCGGGTTGGCGGAAAACTGAAACTGCACCGCATCGGCTCCCTCCTCCCCGGCTGGCGCTGGTGCAATCGCCACCGCGAAGCGCACATTGGCCAATCCCATCGGCCGCAGCGCCTGCATCAGTTGCTGCTCCAGGGCAGCGGCGGCCTGGCGGCGGGCAGCGCTGAGCGAGGCATTGGCCTGATCGCGAAGCTGGCGGGCTCGCTGCTCCGCCAGCTCCAGGGCCTCCAGGGAAGCTTCACCACCGCCGGGGGCCAGTTGCTGGCGCAGGCGATCGCGCAGGGCGATCAAGCCAGCCAACTCCTGACCATGGCGCCGCTCCAGGGCCTTGAGCTGGGCCATGCGCTCCTGCAGCTCCGCCAAGCTTTCTGGGTCACTATCAAGACCAGATCCGTAGCGATCCAGTTCGCGGGCCAGATCCTGCAAAGCCGCCAAACCATCGCTACAGCAACTGCGCAGCTCACTGACGCCGCCATCTAAGGCCTCCATCTGCAGCAGCTCCTGTTCGCAGGCGGCCAGGTGATCCAGCACCGATGGCGCCTGCTCTGCCCCCTCCTGCAAGCGGCCCAGCAAAACCATCACCCCCTCCTGCAGCCGCACCCCATGGGCGAGGCGGTTTTCCTCGTTTTGGAGCTGCTGACGCTCCTGGGGATCTTGCAGCTGGGCCGCCTCCAGGTCGGCCAGCAGTTGCTCCTGGGCCGCACGCTGCTGCTGTAGCTGGTCCCAGTCGCTGCGGGCCTGCTCCAACGCCGCCGCCGCCTGTTTCCACTGGCGCCAGGCCGCCGCCACCGGCGTCAGCAAAAGCGAAAGGCCTTCACCACCAAAGCGATCCAGCCAGCGGCGCTGCTGACCGGGCCGCGCCAGCTGCTGGGTTTGGCCCTGAACGGTGAGATCGAGCAGCAAGGGCCGCAACTCCTGGATCTGGGCCCGGCTCACCACCACGCCATTAAGCCGATTGCGGCTGCTGAGGCGCTCTTCTGTGAGGCGCCACTCGCGCGATAGCAGCAGTTCGCCCTCCTCAACCTCCAGCTCCTGCTGCTGCAACCAGGCCTGCAAAGGGGGCGAAAGGCTGAAGCTGGCCTCGATCGTGCCGCGCTCAGCGCCGCGGCGCAGCAGCCGGGCGCCGGCGCTGCCCTGGGCCCCACCCAAAAGGGCATCGAGGGCATCAAGCAGGATCGATTTACCTGCTCCCGTCTCACCGGTCAGCACCGTGAAGCCCTCGCTGAAGCTGAGCTCCAGCCGCTCGATCAGGGCGATATTGCTGAGGCGCAGTCCCGTGAGCACGTCGGCCTCCGCTAACCGGACTGGTGTACCGGCCAGACCGTAGCGGCAGTGGGATTCGTTTAGAAGGGGTTTGGTGCGCCTTAGCGGTGCTTTGCCCGCCCAACTCCCATGGATCCCGACAACAACCAAGCCGAGTTGGGTGATTTTCTGGAGGCCGCTGGCCTGCTGAGCTACGACCCGGCCGCCATCACCCGGATTTACACCGGCCACCCGCAACGGCTATTCCGGCGCCTGTGGCAAACCCTGGTGCCAATCGGGCTCTATCTACTTGGGGTGGGCTTTGACTGGCTCACCGGGCGGCTCAAGGCGACGGAGGTAGCCAGGTCCCGCGCCAAGGAGGCAGCGGATCTAGTGGCTTCGCTAGGCCCCGCTTTCATCAAAGCCGGCCAGGCCCTCTCCACCCGGCCCGACATCGTGCCACCGCTGCTGCTGGAGGAACTTGCCCAGCTGCAAGACCAGCTGCCGGGCTTCGACTCCGCCCTGGCGATGGCCTGCATCGAAGAGGACCTGGGCGCTGCAGTACTCGACATCTACGAGCAACTTGACGCCGAGCCGATCTCGGCCGCTTCGCTGGGCCAGGTGCATAAGGGCGTGCTCAAGGGGGGTCAGGCGGTGGCCGTAAAGGTGCAGCGCCCGGGCCTGCGGGAGCAAATCACGCTCGACCTCTACATCGTGCGCAACATCGCTTCCTGGCTTAACCAAAACGTCGGCCTGATCCGCTCCGACCTGGTGGCCCTGATCGATGAACTGGGCAAGCGGGTGTTTGAGGAGATGGACTACTTCAACGAAGCCGCCAACGCCGAGCGCTTCGCCGAATTACACGCCCACAATCCCCGTATCACCGTTCCCCGCATCTACCACCAGGCCACTAGCCGCCGGGTGCTCACGATGGAATGGATGGAGGGGGTGAAGCTCACCAATCTCGAAGCGGTGCGCGGCATCGGCGTAGACCCCGACGACATGGTGAACGTCGGTGTTAACTGCAGCCTGCAGCAATTACTGGAGCACGGCTTTTTCCACGCCGACCCCCACCCCGGCAACCTGTTGGCGATGGCGGATGGCCGGCTCGCCTACCTCGACTTCGGCATGATGAGCGAGGTGAGCCGCGAATCGCGCACCGGCCTGATTCAGGCGGTTGTGCACCTGGTAAATCGCAGTTTCGGCAAGCTGAGTAAGGATTTCGTCAGCCTGGGCTTCCTGGCCGAAGACGTAAATCTCGAGCCGATAGTGCCGGCTTTTGAAAAGGTGTTCGGTCAAGCGATCGAGCAGGGAGTAAGCCGCATGGATTTCAAGGCGGTCACGGATGACCTTTCCGGCGTGATGTATCGCTTCCCCTTCCAGGTACCGCCCTACTACGCCCTAATCATCCGCTCGCTGGTGACCCTGGAGGGAATCGCCCTCAGCGTTGATCCCGAGTTCAAGATCCTTGGCGCCGCCTACCCCTACTTCGCCCGGCGGCTGATGGAAGACCCCGATCCCACCCTGCGCCAGAGCCTCAAGGAGATGCTCTTCGACGGCGAAATCTTCCGCTGGCAACGGCTCGACAACCTGATCGCTAGCGCCTCCCAAGGAGCCCAGCTCGATCTCGAGGGGCTGCTCGATCAGGTGCTGAGCTTTCTTTTCTCAGCCAACGGCGGGCTGCTACGCCAACAGCTGGTAGACGCCATGGTGGGCCGCATGGACGCCATGGCCTGGCAAACCACCCTGCGCATCGGCAAGCGCCTGCCAGAACGGTTCCAACCTCCAGGTTTGCGCCGTCACCGGCTAAGCGAGGCGGCTGAACCGCTGCTCGACCTCGAGCCGGTGCGCCAGTTAATGGGCATACTCAAAGCCCTGCCTGGCTTCGAACCCCAGATGCTGCTGCGCCGCCTGCCACGCCTTGTGGGAGAACCGGAACTACGCCAGATGGGAGTTCAACTAGCCAAGGGTCTGGCCGAGCGCAGCATGGTTCGCCTAGTGCGAGATGTGCTCGTCGCCGCCTGAATTTGAAAGCAATCGCCGTAGGCTTATCGCCATGCAAATAGCGTCGTTAGGCCGTAAACGTCAGGCCCTTGTTGCCATCGCCCTGGGCCTGAGCCTGGTCGTTCCCTGGCCTGCGGTCAGCCTGCCGCCAGCTAGTGCTGCTGAAAACCTGGTGTTTGTGAGCGGTGCCTTTCGCCGCTCCATCGCCGTTGCAGACCTGGAGCATCTGGCTAAGACCGGCCAAGCCCGAGGCCTGCTAGCAGATGTTTTGAGCTTCAGCCGCCAAAATCCCCAGGAAATCGCCAAGCTGCTGAATCAGTCGGTGAGCCTGCCGGTAAGCCTGGTGAGCAGGCTGCTCAACACCCGAATCGGCGAGGCAATCCTGCAGCGCCTGTCTGTAATCGTGTTTCCGCTCAAGGCATCCCAGGCCGGGATTCCAGCCATGCGCTCGGCCATGGTGCTGGGGGTCGTTGAAGGCAACGGTTCGATATCCGCAATTTCTTTCTTGCGCGCTTATCCCGCCCAGCAGATGGAAGTGAGCATCCCCGCCTTGATGAACCTGATCAGCAAAACCAGCTCGATCACCGAGCTGGTGCGCTTCTTCTCCGAATCACCCCTGGATGGGTTGCGGGGCGACGCGCCAGCTGCTGCGCCGTAGATTCACTGAAGTCACTGTCCAAATCGTGTCCTTGCTCCGTTCTCTGCAGCGTTTGAGCAAGGGCCCCTTTGCTGCCCGTCCCACCATGCAGGACTGGCCTGGACTGATCGAGGCCTATCGGCGCTGGCTGCCAGTTTCAGAGCGCACACCCGTAATCACCCTGCGGGAGGGCTCCACACCCCTAATCCCAGCCCCGGTGATCGCCGAACGAATCGGCCGCGGCGTCAAGGTCTATCTGAAATACGACGGCCTCAACCCCACCGGCTCTTTTAAAGACCGGGGCATGACCATGGCGATTTCCAAAGCCAAGGAGGCCGGTTCTGAAGCAGTGATTTGCGCCAGCACGGGCAACACCTCGGCCGCCGCGGCCGCCTACGCCCGCCGCGGCGGTATGCGGGCCTTCGTGCTGATCCCAGATGGCTATGTGGCCCAGGGAAAACTGGCCCAAGCCCTCCTCTACGGCGCCGAGGTGATCGCCATCCAGGGCAACTTCGACAAAGCCCTGGCGATCGTGCAGGAAGTTGCCAACAAATACCCGGTCACCCTGGTTAATTCGGTGAACCCCTACCGATTGCAGGGGCAAAAAACCGCCGCCTTCGAGGTGGTTGATGCCCTTGGTGAAGCGCCGGACTGGCTATGCATCCCGGTTGGCAACGCCGGCAACATCAGCGCCTACTGGATGGGATTCAACGAGTACCTAAAAGAGGGCCATTGCCGCAAGCTGCCCCGAATGATGGGCTTTCAAGCGGCGGGTTCTGCTCCTTTGGTGCTGGGCCACACGGTTGAGCAGCCAGACACCATCGCCACGGCGATCCGCATCGGCAACCCGGTGAATCGCGAAAAAGCCCTAAACGTGCGCAGCGAAAGCGGTGGCAACTTCATGGCCGTCACCGACGCTGAAATCATCGATGCCTACAAGCTGCTGGGAAGCGGCGAGGGCGTGTTCTGCGAGCCAGCTAGTGCCGCCTCGGTCGCAGGCCTGCTCAAGCACCACCAGGAGGTGCCCCAGGGAGCCACGGTGGTTTGTGTGCTCACCGGCAACGGCCTCAAGGATCCAACTACCGCCATCGAAAACAATGACGCCCGTTTCCATACCGGTCTGGAGGCGGACACCGCCAAGGTGGCCGAAGTGATGGGTTTTTAAGCAAGCCCAGACCTCACCCAAGCCCGGGCCTAGCCAAAACCTTCAACCAATCAGCAAAGCGTCTGCTGAACAGCTGGGGAAAAGGCACTAGAAACCGCGGAGAAGCTCTCGGCTTGGCCAAGCTCCCCAATACCAATGTTTTCCACACCTGCTGGAAACGGCGGAAAAGCTGATTTTTACCCCAGCTGGCCCAGGCCAAACCCCAGGGCTGATCCAGATCAAACCCAGCTGCAGCGGAGAGTTTTTCGGTTTTCCCCGGTTTCCTCAACCCCTACTAAAACGGTTTTAATTTCTTTCTTGAGCTTGATCAATCAAACCCTTAGAAGAGCGGAGCAAGACGGATCACCGGCGTTGCGCAATCAGCCGCCCTGTGGAAGCGTGGTGTCACCCTTGATCAAGCCGTCAGGCTTCCCAGCACAAACGCCATGAAGCTGGTCTGCTCCCAGTCTGAACTCAGCTCCAGCCTGCAGCTGGTCAGCCGGGCCGTGGCCAGTCGCCCCACCCATCCGGTGCTAGCAAACGTGCTGCTCACCGCTGATGCGGGCACGGGTCGACTCAGCCTCACCGGTTTTGACCTCAGCCTGGGTATCCAGACGAGCATCAGCGCCAGCGTTGAAACCAGCGGCGCCATCACCCTGCCCGCCCGGTTGTTTGGCGAAATTGTTTCGCGCCTCTCGAGTGATAGCCCGATCACGCTGAATTGCGCTGAGGGTTCCGAGCAGGTGGAGCTCACCAGCCTTTCGGGCAGCTACCAGATGCGGGGCATGCCTGCAGATGATTTTCCTGACCTGCCCCTAGTGCAGAGCGGTACACCGATTCGCCTGGAAGCGGAAGCCCTGGTTAAGGGTCTGCGCGCCACCCTTTTTGCCAGCAGTGGCGATGAAGCCAAGCAACTGCTCACTGGCGTGCACCTGGGCCTTGATCCGGCCGGGCTGGAATGTGCGGCAACCGATGGCCATCGCCTGGCCGTGCTCCGGCTTGCCCATGCGACCGCCTCTGGGCAAAACGAAGCCGAGGAGCCTTTTGCCGTCACCGTGCCAGCTCGCTCGTTGCGGGAGTTGGAGCGTCTGCTCTCAGGACGTCAATCTGAAGAGCCCTTGAGCCTGTTTTGTGATCGCGGCCAGGTGGTGTTCCTTTGGTCTGACCAGGTGCTCACCAGCCGCAGCCTTGATGGCACCTACCCCAACTACCGCCAGCTGATTCCAGAGAGCTTCACGCGCACGATCAACCTCGAGCGCCGCGCTCTGGTTTCGGCCCTTGAGCGAGTGGCTGTGCTTGCTGACCAGCACAACAATGTCGTCAAGCTCAGTGCCGAGCCCGCCACCGGTCAAATATTGATTCAGGCTGATGCCCAGGACGTGGGCAGTGGTTCTGAAGGACTCGCTGCCACCATTGAGGGTGAAGCGATTCAGATTGCCTTCAACGTGCGCTACTTGCTCGATGGTCTCAAGGCCATGGCCTGTGATCGGGTGCTGTTGCAGTGCAACGCCCCCACCACGCCGGCGATTTTGACTCCTGCGGAAGGGGATCAATTCACCTACTTGGTGATGCCCGTTCAGATCCGCAGCTGACGGTGGCTCCCCTTCCGGAGCAGGTGCTGCTGAGTGATTTGCTGCGCCGGCATGTCCGCTGCGATCAGGGGCTCGATCACGGTGCGGGCGTGCAGGTGTGGATGCATCCCCCTGTGCATCGGGTGTTGGGTTGGGTTTCAAAACCGTCGGCTTTTGGCAATCGCCGCCAGGTGTGGCGTCTCAACCAGTTGCGAGGCATTTCTGAGCTGGAAGCACTTGTGCAAGGTGAACCAGCTGAAACCGACCTTGGTGTGTTGGAGAAGCTGCCGACCTTGATCGATGCGGCTGTGCTGGATCGCCGCCAGCAACCGATCGGCACCTTGGCTGATGCCGCCATCGAGTTGCGTAGTGGCCGTATTCGCCACTATTTGGTGAGTCGCAGTGATCCACGCCTGCCGGGCAGTAGCCGTTGGCGATTGAGCTTGGATCGCCTGCTGGATCAACAGCCCGGCCAGGTGCTCACCGCGCTGGAGAGCATCGACGACCTGCCCCTAGCCCGGGCAAGTGTGCGGCAAGAGTTTTTGCGTCGTTCAAGGCGGTGGCGCGATCAGGTGCAGGAGGCGGGCAACCGATTTGAGGAGAGGCTGGAGGGCTGGCTTGAGGAGCCGCCCTGGCAGGAGCCGGAGGGGTTAGATCAGCCCTACGAAACCGATGCACCCCCTCGCCGCCGCCGTTCTGGACCGCCTGCTGATGATGAAGATCCCTGGATTTGAACCTCGCGTAGACCAGTTCCAGTTGCTGTGAGGCCCGCTCGGCGAGACTGCAGTGATCTTGCCCAGCTGCACGTGGTTGCCGCCTCTTTCGAAGCACCGGCCTATTCGGTTCCCGATGCCCTCAAGAAGGAGAACCTCAGCCAGGCCGACTACGACGAGATCTGTCGTCGGCTCGGCCGCGCTCCCAACCGCGCTGAGTTGGGCATGTTTGGGGTGATGTGGTCGGAGCACTGCTGCTACCGCAACTCGCGGCCGCTGCTGCAGGGCTTCCCGACCACCGGCCCGCGCATCCTGGTGGGCCCTGGCGAGAATGCAGGCGTGGTTGATCTGGGTGAAGGCCAGCGCCTGGCCTTCAAGATCGAGAGCCACAACCACCCCTCGGCCGTGGAGCCGTTCCAGGGCGCGGCCACCGGCGTGGGCGGCATTCTGCGCGACATCTTCACCATGGGCGCCCGGCCGATCGCCCTGCTCAATGCCCTGCGCTTCGGTCCCTTGGAGGACGAGCGCAACGTGGGTCTGATGGAGGGCGTGGTGGCAGGCATCGCCCACTACGGCAACTGCGTGGGCGTGCCCACCGTGGGTGGGGAGGTGGCGTTTGACCCCAGCTATTCCGGCAACCCCTTGGTGAACGCCATGGCCCTGGGGCTGATGGAAACCGAGGAGATCGTCTGCTCCGGTGCTGAAGGAGTGGGTTACCCCGTGGTCTATGTGGGCAGCACCACCGGCCGCGACGGCATGGGCGGCGCCAGCTTTGCCTCCGCTGAGCTCACCGAGGCCTCCCTGGATGATCGCCCCGCCGTGCAGGTTGGCGATCCCTTCCTTGAGAAGGGACTGATCGAGGCCTGCCTGGAGGCCTTCCAGAGCGGTGATGTGGTGGCGGCTCAAGATATGGGCGCCGCCGGCCTCACCTGCAGCTGCTCGGAGATGGCTGCCAAGGGGGGGCTGGGCATTGAGCTGGATCTCGACCGCGTGCCCGCCCGCGAGGCCGGCATGACCGCCTACGAGTTTTTGCTGAGCGAATCCCAGGAGCGGATGTTGTTTGTGGTCAAGCCCGGCACGGAGCAGGCGCTGATGGCGCGCTTTACGCGCTGGGGGCTGCAGGCAGCAGTGGTGGGCCGGGTGCTGGAAGACAACATCGTGCGGGTGCTGCAGCACGGCCAGGTGGCGGCCGAGGTGCCCGCCAGCGCCCTGGCGGACGACACGCCGATCAACCACCACACATTGCTGAGCGAGCCGCCTGCTGAGATCCAGGCCCACTGGCGCTGGAGCGAGACCCAGTTACCAGCTGAGTTGCCTTTCAGCTGGGATGGGGCCCTGCTGGCCCTGCTTGATGACCCCACCATCGCCTCCAAGCGCTGGGTATACCGCCAGTACGACCACCAGGTGCAGGCCAACACCGTGGTGCCCCCCGGCGGCGCCGATGCGGCCGTGGTGCGGCTGCGGCCCCAGCAGGGCGAGGGCGCCATGGCGGCAGCCAGCCGTGGCGTGGCGGCGGTGGTGGACTGCCCCAACCGCTGGGTATCCCTCGATCCCGAGCGCGGCGCCATGGCGGCGGTGGCCGAGGCGGCCCGCAACCTCAGCTGCGTCGGCGCCGAGCCCTTGGCCGTGACGGACAACCTCAATTTCCCCTCGCCGGAAACCCCCACCGGCTACTGGCAGCTGGCGATGGCCTGCCGCGGCCTTTCGGCCGCCTGCAGCGCCCTGGATACCCCTGTCACCGGCGGCAACGTCTCCCTCTACAACGAGACCCGCCTGCCCGATGGCCGCATGCAGCCGATCCACCCCACCCCCGTGGTGGGCATGGTGGGCCTGGTGCACAACCTTGAGCACGTGCGCGGCCAGGCCTGGCGCCAGGCCGGCGACGCCATCTGGCTGCTGGGGGTGCCTTTGGAAACAGGTGAGGCTCCCGCCGATCCCCGCTTGAGCCTGGCCGGCAGCAGCTATCTGGAGCTGCTGCATGGAGCCGTCACGGGGCGGCCGCCCGAGATTGATTTGGTTCTGGAGCGTTCGGTTCAGGTCTTCCTGCGCCAAGCGATTGGCCAGGGCTTGGTGGCCTCCGCCCACGACCTCAGCGATGGCGGCCTGGCGGTGGCTGCGGCCGAGTGCTGCATCGCCACCATGGCATTAATACCTCTGGGGGCTGAGCTGGAGATCACGGCCAGCAGCGCCCGACTGGATCGGCTGCTGTTTGCCGAGGGTGGTGCCCGCATTCTGGTGAGCGTGCCCGCCGATCAGGATGCCGCCTGGCAGCAGGCTCTGGCGTTGGCTGCAGTGCCGGCAGAGCGGCTTGGCGCGGTTACAGCTGCTACCAGCCTGGTAATTCGCCAAGCAGGCCAACCTTTGCTTGAGCAGAGCCTGGCGGCATTGGAGGCCTGCTACGAGCAGGCCATCCCGCGGCGAATGGGCGAGGGCGCTCGTGCAGAATGAAATTTCACCGTGACTGTTGATGGGCCTGTGCTGGTGATGCGTCCGGACAAGCCCGAGGAAGCCTGCGGCGTCTATGCCGTGCTGGCGCCGGGGCAACCGGTGGCCAACCTCACCTACTTCGGTCTATACGCCCTGCAGCATCGGGGCCAGGAATCAGCCGGTATCGCCGTGTTTGATGCAGAGCGCAAGGTGCGCCTGCACAAGGACATGGGCCTGGTGAGCCAGGTGTTTGATCAGGCCGTGCTGGAGCGCCTCACTGGCGATCTAGCTATCGGCCACAACCGCTATTCCACCACCGGCAGCAGCAAGGTTTGCAACGCCCAGCCGGTGGTGCTCAACACCCGCATTGGTCCTTTCGCCCTTGCCCATAACGGCAATTTGGTCAACGCAGCCGAGCTCCGCCACGACCTGGCGTCCATTGCCAGTGAGCTCACCTCCACCACCGACTCCGAACTGATCGCTTTTGCGATTCAGCAGGCCGTGAACCGGGGCCTGGATTGGGATGGGGCGATTAGGGCCGCTGCCGAGTGCTGTCGCGGTGCCTTCAGCCTGGTGATCGGCACCACTGATGGCCTTTTCGCTCTCCGGGATGGCCATGGTATTAGGCCTTTGGTGTTTGGTCATATCGGTGAAACGCAGCAAGCCCAGTGGGTGGTGAGCAGTGAGTCGTGCGGGCTAGACATCATTGGAGCCGCCTTTGATGGCGATGTGGAGCCCGGCGAAATCATCCATTTCCGTCCAGGCCAAGCCGAACCCAGCCGCAGCCGTTGGTGCGAGCAGCCCACCAAGCTGTGCGTCTTCGAGATGATCTATTTCGCCCGGCCAGATAGCCGCTTTTTCGGCGAATCCCTCTACAGCTACAGGGTGCGAATTGGCGAGGCCCTGGCCCGTGAAACACCGGTAGAAGCCGACATAGTCATCGGCGTTCCCGATTCTGGTATTCCGGCGGCGATTGGCTACTCCCAGCTCAGCGGTATCCCGTTTGCTGACGGCCTGATCAAGAACCGCTATGTGGGCCGCACCTTCATCCAGCCCACCCAGGCGATGCGGGAGGCCGGCATCAGGGTGAAGCTCAACCCCCTGCCAGATGTGCTCGCCGGCAAGCGCGTCGTGGTGATCGACGATTCAATCGTGCGGGGCACCACCAGTCGCAAGTTGGTGCAAGCCCTGCGGGATGCCGGCGCCACCGAGGTGCACATGCGAATTAGTTCGCCGCCAGTAACCCATCCCTGCTTCTACGGCATCGATACCGACACCCAGGACCAGTTGATTGCTGCTCGCCTCACCCTGGAAGAAATCGCCGCCCACCTTGGCGTCGATTCACTCGCTTACCTGAGCAAGCAGGGCATGGTGGATGCGGCCCATGCCAATTCCGCCCACTTCTGCACCGCCTGCTTTGACGGTGCCTATCCCATCGAAATGGATGAGCAGGTGAGCTCCAGCAAGCTGATGCTCGAGCCGGCTGGCATCGCTGCCAAGGTGCTGCAAAAGCTCTAAGGGCTGCTTGGTTGCCCTGGCAGTTAATTGATAGGCAGTTAGTTGATAGTCAGTTAATTGATTGGCAGTTAGTTGATAAGAGGAATCAGTTCTTGAATTTGCTGTCCTTGGGGCAGCTTCAGGTTGATGCCAGTGCCGCTGGTGTCTTCGCTCTCCAGCTCGTTTAAGTCGATGCGGCAGCTCCAGCCCTTATCAGTCAGTAGTCCCAGCACGGCGCTTCCAACCGCAGCACTGGTTGGGCTTTGCAGGTCGACCAGGTAATCGCCCCGCTCCTGCAGCCGCAGGCCGATCTGCCCCATGTCGCCTCGCTGACAAGGCCGCAGGCTCGACACCAGCAGCCGCTTCAGTTGCCCACTGGCGGTGGCCACCACCACTGTGCTTTGGTTTGCGCCGGTGGTTTCCGTTTCCGCTGCAGTCAGGCAGGCGGCACCCACCAGCTGCTCACCTGGCAACAGGCGCATTAGTAGGGGGCCTTGGGCAGCGCGCCCCATCAGGGGCAGCTGGGTTTCGTCCAGGCTTAGCCGCAGCACGCGGCCAGTGCTGGTAGCCACTATCAAGGTGTCTCCTTCCTGGCCGGCCACCACCCGCTGCAGGGTAACGCCCTCCTTGAGCTTGAGCACGGTGGTGGCCCGGCCAGACAGTTCCTGAAACTCCTCAATTGGCAGACGTTTGAAACGCCCGTCGCTGCTTAGGAGTCCCAGGCTGCCTTGGCGGGGTAGGGGAAGCACCTGCACTACCGCTTCGCCTTCGATGCTGTCGGGTAGGAAGCGCTCCAGCTTCCCCGGCTGCTGGCCAGCGAATTCCCAGCGCAGCAAGGCCACCCGGCCACTACCCGTGAAGGCCAGCAGCAGCGGTTGCTCGCTGATCGGCAGGATCAGCCGGGCTGGTGCCGGATGCTCTCCTAGTTGGATGGGTTCATCCAGGTGCAGGCGCCCCAGCATCTGGGCGCTGAGGATTTTCACAGCTCCATCGGCCTGGATCAGTAGCCGGCTTTCCGGGGCCAGGGCGCCAAAGGCTTGCTGGCGCTGCAGTTCGGCGTTGGGGCGGATGGCTGCAGCTCGCTGGGCCACCAGGGCATCGCCGCCCTCCACCAGCCGGGTGCGCCGGGGCGTGGCAAAGCGCTTGCGCAGGGCTTTGAGTTCGGCCACCAGGGTGTCGAGCAGCACGGTGCGGTCGTCCAGCAGGTGGCGCAGCCGCTCGCGTTCCACGGCCAATTCGGCAGCTTCCTTGAGCAGGCTTTCCTGTTCAAGGCCCGTGAGGCGCCGCAGCGGCATCGACAACACCGCATCGGCCTGACGCTCGCTCAGGTCGAGTTGCACCTGCAGGGCCGCCCGGGCACTGGCGGCATCGGGGGCCGCGGTGATCAGGGCGATCACCTGCTGCAGGGCATGGAGCGCCTTTATTAGGCCCTCCACCACCTCCAGGCGGTCTTCGCAGCGCTTGAGGGCGTGGCGTGTGCGGCGGATCAGGGTCAGTTCCCGGTAGTCCAGGAATTCCTGCAGCAGGCGCCGCAGGTTCAACTGCACCGGCTGGCCGTTTACCAGGGCCAGCATGATGGCGCCAAAGTTGCTTTGCAGGGCGGTACGGCGCTGCAGGTCGGCCAGCACGGTTTCGGCGTTGGCGTCGCGGCGGAGTTCAACTACCACCCGCATGCCTTCACGGTCGCTTTCGTCGCGGATATCGGCGATGCCGCCAATCTTGCCGTCGTTTACCTGCTCAGCCAGTTTCTCGATCCAGCCGGCTTTGCTGAGCTGGTAGGGCAGCTCGGTGATCACCACGGCGCCGCGGCGATGGCGTCCCTTTCCGGGCTGTACCTCCTCGATGTGGGCGACGCCCCGCATCGGGATGCTGCCGCGGCCCACGAGGTAGGTATCGCGGACCCCTTGCCCCACCAGCACCTCGCCGCCGGTGGGAAAGTCTGGGCCGGGCACTAGCTCCAGCAGCTTTTCGTCGCTTAGCTCCGGTTTGTGCACCAAGGCGATTAGGGCATCCACCACCTCGCCCAGGTTGTGGGGCGGGATGTTGGTGGCCATGCCCACGGCGATACCGGTGCAGCCATTTAGCAGCAGGAAGGGCAGCTGGGCTGGCAGCACCGTCGGCTCCTGCTGCGAGCCATCGAAGTTGGCCGCGAAGTCAACGGTGTCGGCGCCGATTTCATCCAGCAGCGCTTCGTTGGCGATCGGAGCCAGGCGGGTTTCGGTGTAGCGCATCGCCGCCGGGGGGTCGTCGTCCACGGAGCCGAAGTTGCCGTGGCCATCCAGCAGGGGATGGCGGCTGGCGAAGGTTTGCACCTGGCGCACCAGGGCGTCGTAGACGGCCTGATCACCATGGGGGTGGTACTTGCCGAGTACGTCGCCGACGACCCGGGCGCATTTCCGGTATGGGCGATCCGGGGTGAGCCCCAGCTCGTGCATCGCAAACAGGATTCGGCGCTGCACTGGCTTGAGCCCGTCGCGTGCATCCGGCAGGGCCCTGCCAACGATCACGCTCATGGCGTATTCGAGGTAGGACCGCTGCATCTCCAGGTGCAGCGCAATCGGTTCGATGCGGGCGTCGTTGCCCGGTCCGATGGATTCGCCTGATCGCTCCTCGGCCATCCGGTGTTGGGGTCTGGGGCAGCAAGCTGGGGCTCAGCCTACAGATGATGTCCAGGGCTCCCCAACTACTCCTCGTCGCTGCTTTCGCCCTCCGGGCTGGCATTGGCAAGGGCCCGATCCACCACGGGTTTGAGTTCGGCCAGCTTGAAGAGTTCGGCGGTGGTGCTGCGCAGCTTCGGTCCCCAGAGCTGGTCCTTCTGGTGGCTGTCGAGCACGTAGTTGGGTTCGGTGTCGAGGGCCTTGCCAACCAATTCGACAGCTTCGCTGCGATTTTCCGGACCATTGGCAAACAGACTGGCGGCCAGGGCCAGGGTTGGTTCAGCCGCATCTGGCTTGATCTTCAACACCTCGCGCCAGCGGCTGATGGCCGCCTTTTTATTGCCCTGCTCGAACAACACCAGCCCCTGGTTGTTGAGGGCTTCCCAGAAGCCTTTGCGCAGGGAAGAGGCCCGCTCAAAGGCAGCCAAGGCTTGGCCGCTCTGGCCTAGCAGGATGTGGGCGTTGCCCAGGTCGAAATAGGCGCCGGCGTTGCGCTTGTCCAGTTTCAGGCCCTGTTCCAACAGGCCGATGGCCTCATTGGGTTTGCCGGCCCGTAGGGCTAGGGAACCCTCGGCAAACCAGATCCCAGGGTTGCTTGGATCGAGTTTCTTGGCCTTGGCCAGTGATATACCGGCCTGTTCCAGCTGGTTGCTGCGCAGCTGGGCCTCAGCCAGCAACACCCAGCCGCGGGGATCTTCTGGTAGCAGCTGCACCGTCAGGGCAGCCAGCCTGGCGGCGTCCCTGGCTTGACCAAGTCGCAGCAGCCGGGCCGCCGCCTGGGCGATGCCCAGACCGGCAGCTTCGAGTTCCTGACGTTGGGGCACGTACACGTAGGGCACCAACGCCCGGGCGGGCAGCCCCGCTGTCAGCAGCAGCCCGAGGGCAGCGGGCAGCAGGGCAGTTCTGAAATCAGGGCGCGACCAGCGCGGAGCCATTACGGGGAGACGGGTTTGGCCAGCCTAGGCAGTGCCGCTCCGGCTGGCCCGCAGGTTGCGCCGCCACATCCAGGGTTTGAGTCGGCGCAGGGCCGAGGCTCGCAGCTTGGTATCCCAGTCGGCGTCGCTCCACCCCAGGGCTTCCTCGGCCTGCAGGTTCAGCAGCCAGGGCCGGGGTTGTAGATCCGCATCTTCACTGCTTTGCAGCGGCTGTTGATTCCAGGGACACACGTCCTGGCAGATGTCGCAGCCGGCGACCCAGCCCTCCAATTTGCTGGTGATCGCTTGCGGCAGTTCGGGATCGCGGTTTTCGATGGTGTGAAAGGCCAGGCAGCGGCGGCTGTCCACCACGAAGGGCTCGGTGATGGCGCCGGTGGGACAGGCCGGCAGGCAGCGGCTGCAGCTGCCGCAAAGGGTTGTGGCGGCAGCATCGGCAGGCAGCTCCAAGGTGGTGAGCAGGTGGCCCAGCAGTAGCCAGGAGCCACGCTCGCGATTGATCAGGTTGCCGTTTTTGCCAATCCAGCCCAGGCCGGCCTGCTCGGCCCAGGCCTTATCCATCAGCGGTGCACTGTCGACGCAGGCCCGCCAACCCACCCCAGGCACCTGCTGCTCCAACCAGCGACCCAGCTGGCGCAGGCGGCCATCGATCACCCGGTGGTAGTCCCGCCCCCAGCCATAGCGGGCCACCTTGAGTGCCCCCGGTGCCCGATCGGCCTCCACGTAGTAGTTGAGGCCCACCGCCAGCAGGCTGCGCACCCCGGGCAGTAGCTGTTCCACCGCGCGCCGGCGCGGGTCGGCCATCCAGGCCATGTCGGCTTGATAGCCCGCTGCAAGCCAGCGCTCCAGGGCCGCCGTCCGCAGGCCTAGGCGCTCTCCGGATGGCACGGCGGCGAGGCCGACCGGGTCAAACCCAAGCTGCTGGGCTTGCTGTTTTAGACGGAGTACAAGGTCGTGGTGGGCGTGCAGCGTCATCGCCCGTACAGTTGCGCCGTTGTCTAAATCTGTCGCGAGACCCTTCTGTGAGCACTGCTTCCTTCGGCCGCCTGGGCCACCTGTTGCGCTGGCTCGGTCTCACCCTGGTCGTGATCTTCGGGTTGCACCTTTTAGCCATGTTGGCCAGCTGGAACTGGGCTCTGGAGCCGTTCCGAGCCATGTTCGCCGATCGCCTAGTTGGCGAGGCGCCGATCGCCCTGGTGGGCCTGCTCCTGATGTTGTTCGGTAGTCGCCTCGATCATCCCGCCGCCGGGCGTACCCCGCTCCGCTGGAGCGTGGTGGTGCTCTCCGGCTTGCTGGCGTTGGCGATGTTGGTGGCTGTTCCTCTGTCGATCACATCCACCCAGAACCTTGAGCAGCAGGCCATGCAGGCCGATGCCGCCCTCGCCCAGCAGACCAGCGAGCTAGAGCGCCAGAAGCAGCAGCTTCAAGACCCCGCCTTCATCGATCAGTTGGTTGCCCAGGGCGAGCAGAGCGGCCAGCTCCCTGCCACCGATAGTTCCGAGATTAAAAAGCAGAAGGCTCGCAGGGTCATCGACACTCAGATCAAACCCCAGCTTCAGCGTGCTGAGCAGCAACTTGGCCAGGCCCGTTTGGGTCGTGATCTGGCCATTCAGCAGCGTCGCTTCGTGGGTACCGGCACGGCAGTGGTGCTGGCCATCAGCTTCGTGCTTTTGGCCTTAGTGGCCCTGCTGTGAGGACGGCTGGCTAAGTTGAAAGCAGATTGCTGCAGGCCGGATCTCCGGATTGTCACTTGGTTCAATCCAGCCCCAGATCGGATCAGCCCCTAGGGGATCGGCTTCAATCCGATCTCAAGAACGATTTGATCGCTGGTTTGCTTGTGGTGATTCCACTGGCAACCACGATCTGGTTGGGCACCACGGTGAGCCGTTTCGTGCTGGCGTTTCTCACTTCTATCCCTAAGCAGTTCAATCCCTTCAATACCCTCAATCCGGTGTTGCAGGAGCTGATCAACCTGGGCGTTGGTCTACTGGTGCCCCTGCTCGGCATCCTGTTGATCGGCCTGATGGCCCGTAACATTGTTGGTCGCTGGCTGCTTGAGTTTGGCGAAGGGACCCTGCTGCGCATCCCCCTAGCTGGCTCGGTTTACAAAACCCTCAAGCAGCTGCTGGAAACATTCCTCCAGGGCAACTCCAGCAAGTTTCGTCGGGTCGTGCTGGTGGAGTATCCCCGCGAGGGTCTCTACGCCCTGGGTTTTGTGACTGGCGCGATCGGCTCTGCCCTGCAGGCAGGCTTCACTGAGCCCATGCTGAGTGTGTTCATTCCCACTGCCCCGAATCCAACCACCGGCTGGTACACCGTTGTGCCAGAGGGTTCTGTTAAGGATCTCGAGATCTCGGTGGAGGATGCTTTCCGCACAATCATTTCCGCCGGCATCGTTAACCCCGACGAGCGCTCCACCCCCAATCGCAGCTTCTCCAGCCTGCTGGCCCAGCTGCGCACCCCCCAACTTTCCTGAGGCAGAACCCACCTGATGCAGAGCCGCACCCTCTCCCGTGAACTGGCCCTGCTGATGCTTGGTCAGACCAGTGATCGCGGCTCGTCTGCCCCGGCCTTGCCAACTGGCATGGAGGGCCTGTTGCAGCAGGTGCTCGCCACCCTCAGCCAGGACGTGCGTGAGTCCCTGGATCGCTCCGCCGAAGACTTGCAGGCCGCCCAGCAGCAACTGCTTGATAGCGAGTTGCAGGAGCAGGGTGAGCAGCAGTTGCCCCGGGTGCGCCAGCACCTCAACGCCGGCCTGGTCGCGGCTGAACAGGCTCTTAACCGCCTTTCTGCAAGCCTGGAGTTGCCCCGGCTGCTTATGCTGGCCGACCAAGAAGAGGTGCGCCTCGGTGCCATCGCCCGGGTCGAGGCCGTGCTGCGAGACCGTCAGGCGATCGATGAGCGACTGGATCGGGTAATGGAGGGTTGGCGTCTTACTCGCCTGCCCCGCATCGATCGGGACATCCTGCGGCTGGCAGCCGTAGACCTCGAAAGCTTCCGCACCCCCCCTGCTGTGGCCTGTAACGAAGCTGTGGAGTTAGCCAATCGCTATAGCGATGAGCAGGGCCGCCGCATGATCAACGGGGTGCTGCGGCGCTTTACGGCAGCTCGTTCCGCGGCGGAGGCCTGAGCAAGTCATGGTTTACGACTGGTTTAATCGCACCGGCCCATCCCCAGCTGACCCATCAGCAACCCCGCCGCCAGCTTCTGAACAGGTTTCGGGTCAGGGTCCAGAACAGGCTCAAGAACAGCCTGTTGAGGGTTCCTCCGATCCCAACGCTGAGGCGCTGGAATGGGCCCGCCAGGCCTACGCCCGCCTCAAGGCCCAGCAGGAGGAGCAAAAGCGGCGGCAGCTTGAGACCGAATCTGCCGCTGAGCCCCCTTTCCCAGATTCTGTACAGCCTGTACAGATCAATACCCAGCAGAGCGAACAGGGTCTTGAGCAGGATCTTCAGCAGGTTGCCCAACCGGCGGCCACTCCAGTGGCCGCAACCCTTTCCCTGCTGGAGCAGGCAGCGGCCCAGCGGGCCGAACGCCAACAGGCGATCACGGCTCCAGGGGCTCCCGCCCTTGAATCCCCTGCAGCGCCCGAACTAGCTGAGCCCAGCTTGGGCGATTTCGACGCCACCTTCACCTGGTCGGCTGAGGTACTCGCGGCCCAGGGCAAGCGGGTTGATCAGGTTTCGCTTGAGGAGATCGACTGGCTCACTCGTTTGCGCCAGGGCCTCGAGAAAACCCGCCAGGGATTGGTCACCCAGCTGCTCGACAACCTCGGTGATGATCCGCTCACGCCAGAGGTGGTTGATGGTCTGGAAACCACCCTGCTGCGGGCCGATGTTGGGGTGGAGGCCACCGACCGGGCCCTTGGTGCCCTGCGCCAGCGGCTAAATCAGGAGGTGGTGGATCCCGCCGAGGGCCTGCGCTTCCTTAAGGAGCAGCTGCGCGCCATCCTCGACCAACCGATCGAGGCCAGTGGCCAGCCCCTGCTAGCCCCCCGCCGCGAGCAGCTCAACGTATGGCTGTTGGTGGGGGTAAACGGCGTGGGCAAGACGACCACGCTCGGCAAGCTGGCCAACTTGGCGGTGCGCAGCGGCTACAGCTGCCTGATTGCTGCTGCTGATACTTTCCGGGCCGCGGCGGTGCAGCAGGTGCAGGTGTGGGGAGAGCGCAGCAAGGTGCCGGTGATTTCCAATCCCAGCGCCAATGCCGATCCAGCGGCCGTCGTCTATGACGCCATCGGTGCTGCCCAGGCCAAGGGCACTGAGCTGGTGTTGGTGGACACGGCTGGCCGGCTGCAGACCAAGCACAACTTGATGGAAGAGCTCAGCAAGGTGCGCAGGATTGTCGACAAGCTGGCGCCGGAGGCGGTGGTGGAGTCGCTTTTGGTGCTGGATGCCAGCCAGGGTCAGAATGGCCTGCGTCAGGCCATGGCTTTTGCCAAGGCCGCCGGACTAACTGGCGTGGTGCTCACCAAGCTCGATGGCAGCGCCCGTGGTGGTGTGGCCCTAGCCGTCGCCTCTGAAGCCGGGCTGCCAATCCGTTTCATTGGTGCTGGTGAGGGTATTCGCGACCTGCGGCCCTTCAACAGCTTTGAGTTTGTTGAGGCCTTGCTGGCTCGCTGAGGTCCTGCTTGCCTTGGCCGGTAGGGCACTTGCCCGTGTCGCCGCTATCTTGCGAAACCGCCGCGGCCGCACCGTGCCCAATCGGTGAGCAATAAGCCGCCCCCCCATCCGGTTTCTCCCCAGGGTCCGGCCCTGTTGTCGGCTGCAGCCTCGCTGCGGCAACTGCTCGACAGCCTCAGCCGGGAGCAGCGGCGCAACCAGGAGCTGCTGGCTTCCTTGGCTTTTGCCCTGCGCAGTTTCACTAATCTGGGTCGCTTTCTGGAGCTGGTGCCGCTGGTGGCGGCCCGGCTGGTGGAAGCCGAGGGGGCAGTGCTGGTGGTGTTCCACGAGGATGGCCGCCTTTGGCGCGAGTATCTGCAGGCCACGCCTGCTGAGCCCTGCGCCGAGCTGGTGCGCCAGCTGGCGGCGTTGGCGGATGGGGATTTGGCAGCTCTCAGCGGTGATGCGGCTGTGGCGGCCTTGCTTGATCAGCGGGTGGGCCGGTTGCTGGGCGGAGCTCAGGTGGTTGCTACATCGGTGGTTTCCCGCAGCCTCCAGCGAGGCCGCCTATATATCTTCAGCAATCGGCAGGGCTTTGCCTGGAGCGAGGTGCATCGCCGCCACCTGCAGCTGGTGGCCGACCTTGCCGCCGTGGCGCTGGAAAACGAGGCCCTGCTCCAGACCATGCGGCGCCATGAGCGGCTCGATCGCCAGCTCAGCATCGGTGCTGAAATCCAGGCCCAGCTGCTGCCGGACCGCTGTCCGGTGATCGATGGCGTTGAGCTGGCCGCCCGCTGCCGCCCCGCCTTCCAGGTGGGCGGTGACTATTACGACTTCATCCCCACCCGGCCCCAGCTGCTGGGCCGCCGCCGCGAACAGGCCCGCTGGGCGCTGGTGATGGGCGATGTGATGGGCAAAGGCGTGCCGGCAAGTCTGCTGATGACCATGCTGCGCGGCATGTTGCGGGCCGAGGTGCTGAGCGGCCACTCCCCCGAGCGCATCCTTCACGACCTCAACCAGCTGGCCCAGGAAGACCTGGCCCAGTCGCACCGGTTTGTGACCCTCTTTTATTCCGATTACGACCCCCGCACCCACTTGCTGCGCTACGCCAATGCGGCCCACAATCCGCCCTTGATCTGGCGGCGCCAGCGCAACCAGGTGGAGCGCCTTGATGCCCCAGGTCTGCTGATTGGTTTGCAGAGCGAAGCCGATTACGGTCTTGAGCAGATCGTGTTGGATCCAGGCGATGTGCTGCTCTATTACACAGACGGGGTGACCGAGGCCACCGGCTTCAGCGGCGAGCGCTTCGACGAGGAGCGGTTGGTGTTTCAGCTGCAGGCGGCCTGCCGCTCCGGCATCGGCGCTCAGGGGATTCTCGACCAGCTGTTTGCCCGGCTCGATCGCTTCGTGGGGGCAGACCGGCAGCTCGACGATGACGCTTCGATGGTGGTGCTCAAGGTGAAGGAGGAGCTGATGCTGCCCTCCCTGCCAAGCTGATTACCTGCCTAGCGCCGCCCGCCGAGCCCCGAATGGCTGTTGATTCCACCGCGTCTACCTGGAGCCAGCGTTTCGAGCAGGGCCTGCATCCGGCGATCGAGCGCTTCAACGCTTCGATCGGTTTTGACATCACCCTGTTGCAGCAAGACCTGGACGGCTCCATCGCCCATGCCCGCATGTTGGGTAGTTGCGCTGTGATCAGCGAGAGCGAGGCGGCCCAGTTGATCGAGGGCCTGGAGAATGTGAGAGCTGAGGCAGCCAGGGGCGAGTTCAACCCCGGCCTGGAGGCTGAAGATGTGCACTTCGCCGTTGAGCGGCGTCTGATTGAGTTACTAGGCCCCCTGGGCAAGAAACTGCACACCGGCCGCAGTCGCAACGACCAGGTGGGCACCGACCTGCGTCTGTGGCTACGCGGCCAAATTGATGCCATTGACGGGGGCTTGTTGCGCTTTGAGCGGGCCCTGCTGGCTCAGGCTGAGCTGCATAGCACGGTCTTAATCCCCGGCTACACCCACCTGCAGCGGGCCCAGCCGGTGTGTCTGGCCCACCACCTACTGGCTTACATCGAGATGGCCGAGCGGGACAGGGCCCGTTTGGCAGACGTGCGCGGCCGGGTGAATATCTGTCCCCTGGGGGCCGCGGCCCTGGCGGGCACGCCGGTGCCCATCGATCGGCGCCAGACCGCCGCCGAGTTGGGCTTTGACACCATCTACGCCAATAGTCTCGATGCGGTCAGTGATCGGGACTTTGCGGTCGAGTTCATGGCTGCCGCCAGCTTGGTGCTGGTGCACCTAAGCCGGCTCAGTGAGGAGGTGATTCTCTGGGCCAGCGAAGAGTTTGGCTTTATTGGCCTCACCGACCGCTGTGCGACTGGCAGCAGCTTGATGCCCCAGAAAAAGAACCCTGATGTGCCCGAGCTGGTGCGGGGCAAGAGCGGCCGGGTGTTTGGCCACCTGATGGGTTTGCTGACCATGATCAAGGGCCTGCCCCTCGCCTACAACAAGGACTTCCAAGAAGACAAGGAGGCCCTGTTTGACGGGGTGCGTACCTGCCTCGATTGCCTGGAGGCGATGGCGATTCTGTTTGAAGAGGGGCTCGAGTTTCGGCCCCAGCGCCTGGAGGCGGCAGTGGCGGCGGATTTCTCCAACGCCACTGATGTGGCCGACTACCTGGTGGCTAAGGGGGTGCCCTTCCGCGAGGCTTACCAGTTGGTGGGCGGCCTGGTGAAGGGCTGCCTGGCTGAGGGAATCCTGCTGCGCGACCTGCCCCTGGGGCGCTGGCAGCTGCTGCACCCTGCCTTTGAAGCCGACATTTATGAGGCCATTACTCCCCAGCAGGTGGTGGCGGCCCGGCGCAGCGAGGGGGGCACGGGCTTTGACCAGGTTGAGCAGCAGTTGCAGCAAATTCGGATGCGACTTGCCTGCTGAGAGCAGCCAGCTTTCGTTAGTCGTCTTAGGGTGGATCGGTTAGTGGCCCATTGGCCCACATGCATCGGTCCCGCGGCCGATCTTCAGTTCGTGAGTATTTTTGTCGGCAACCTTCCCTTCCGCGCTGAGCAGGAAGACGTGGCGGAATTGTTTGCACCCTTCGGTGAGGTGTCTAGCTGTTCCCTACCCCTTGAACGGGATACCGGGCGCAAGCGTGGTTTCGCTTTTGTTGAGATGGGCGATGAAGCAGCAGAGGCAAAGGCCGTTGAGGCATTGCAGGGTGCTGAGCTGATGGGTCGTCCCCTGCGCATCAACAAAGCGGAGCCCCGCACCGGCGGCGGCGGAGCTGGTGGTGGTGGCCCGCGCCGGGGTGGTTATGGCGGCGGTGGTGGCGGCGGTTACGGAGGAGGCGGTGGTGGCGGCTACGCAGGTGGCGGCGGCGGCGGTGGCTACAACCGCGGCAGTGGTGGTGGAGCAGGCGGTGGTGGTGGTTACGCAGGTGGCGGCGGCGGTTATGCGGGTGGTGGCGATCGGGGATCTGGTGCCCGCGGCTGGGAAGATCGGAGCTATGGCGCTGGCAATCCTGCTGGTGGCGACAGCTTCGACGCTGGGCGTACCCGCCGCCGCCGCAGTGGCGGTGGCGATAGCGGTGGTGGCGACTTCTACGGTGGCGCCGAGGGCTAGTAGCCCCGCTCTGCCAGGGATAGGGCCGCGGCTGCCAGCACGCCAGCATCCGCGTCCCTTGACCCTGCTTTTTCGGTGAGTTGCTGGCGCCAGCGTTTGGCGCCGCCTACCCCCTCCACCACATGTACTAGGTGGCGGGCGATGGGCCACAGCCGTCCGCCCCGACTGCGCCATTGCTCGGCGTAGGCAACCAAACCCCCCACCACGCTGGAGGCTGTGGCCAGCGGCTGGCTGTCGTCGGCGTAGATCTGCTGGTCCACCTGCCTCCACTGGAGGGGATGGGCATAAGCAGCCCGACCCACCATGGCCCCGTCCACCAATTCGAGCTGCTGCACGCAGTCGTCCAGGCTTTCCAGACCGCCGTTTAACTCGATGCTCAGTTGCGGTCGATCGCGCTTGAGGGTGTGCACCACGTCGTAGCGCAAGGGCGGGATCGTCCGGTTCTGTTTGGGATCGAGCCCCTCCAGCCAGGCTTTACGCGCATGTACTGCAAATCGCTGGGCCCCCGCTGCCGCCACCGCATCCACGAAGGCCAGCAACTCGGCGTATGAGTCGCGCTCATCAATGCCGATGCGGTGTTTCACCGTTACCGGCAAGGGGCAGGCGGCGGCCATGGCGGCAACGCAGCGGGCCACCTGGTCAGGATCGGCCATCAGACAGGCCCCAAAGCGGCCTTTTTGCACCTTCTCGCTGGGGCAGCCCACATTCAGGTTGATTTCGTCGTAGCCCCAATCAGCCGCCAGGGCAGCGGCCTCAGCCAGCAAGCCAGGATCGTCGCCGCCCACTTGAAGGGCTAGGGGTTTTTCGATCGGATCGAATCCCAGTAGGCGCTCCAGCCGCCCCCCCGGTGCGCTGGCATCAGGTGCTTGCCTGGCGTGGTGCAGGGCCTGGGCTACCACCATTTCGGTGTAAAGCAGGCTGCGCCTGCTGATCTGCCGCATCAGCACCCGGAAGTGCCGATCGGTGTAGTCCATCATCGGGGCCACACTGAAGCGATAACTGGCTGGATCGATCTGGCCCATCTCCCCATGCTGCCAATTCATGCTGCCGTTGTCGTGGCCGGTGGCGGTGCCGCCGGCTTTATGGCCGCCATCTGTGCTGCTGAGGCCGGCCTTGGCGATATCGCCCTGCTGGAAGCCACCAACGAGCCGTTGAACAAGGTGTTGATCAGTGGCGGTGGGCGCTGCAATGTCACCCATGCCTGCTGGGATCCTCGGGCGTTGGTGGGGCACTATCCCCGGGGCGGCCAAGCCCTGCGGGGTCCCTTTTCGCGCTTTGCTCCCGGCGATGCCGTCGCCTGGTTTGCTGACCATGGCCTCGAGCTGGTGGAGGAGCCGGACGGCCGCCTGTTTCCCCGCTCAAATCGTGCCGAATCGGTGGCAGCCACCTTGCGCCGAGCGGCCCTCCAGGCCGGGGTGCAGCTGCACACAGGGGTGAGCCTGCAGAAGGCCGCGGCTGCTGCTGCCGGTGGTTTTGACCTGCTGGTGCGGGGCGGCGGGGCGATCAGAGCCGATCGGTTGGTGCTTGCCACCGGCAGCCATCCCAGCGGCCGCCAGCTGGCGGCGGCCCTAGGCCATGGGCTGGTGGCGCCTGTGCCCTCCCTATTCACTTTGGCCCTGGCTGGCGATCCCCTGCTGGAGCTGGCCGGAGTGGTGATGGATCCGGTGGAGCTGGCTTTGCACCTGCCCCAGGAGCCCCAGGCCGCTCGGGCTGGCCAGCCTTTTCGCCAGCGGGGCCCGGTGCTGATCACCCATTGGGGTCTGTCCGGTCCAGCCACCCTGCGGCTTACGGCTTTTGCTGCCCGCGCCCTCAAGGCCAGTGGCTATCGGGGTGAGCTGCGCCTTGATTGGAGTGGTGGCTTGTCCCAGCAGGATCTTGAGGGCTTGTTTGCCGAGGCCAAGCGAGACCAGGCCAAGCGGCAACTAGCCAACTGGCGCCCCTGGCCCGCCCTCAGCCGGCGCCTATGGCTGGCCCTGTTGCAGCGCCATGGCCTAGACGCTCAGCAGCGCTGGGCTGATCTTGCTAAGCGGCACCAGCAGCTGTTGGTATCGGCCTTGCGTGATACCCGGCTGGCCATTACCGGGCGGGGCCCCTTCGGCGAAGAATTCGTGACGGCAGGTGGCATTCCTCTAGGTGAGGTGAACCTGGCGACGATGGAGAGTCGCCAGCAGCCTGGTCTTTATTTGGTGGGTGAACTTTTGGATGTGGACGGGGTGACTGGGGGGTTCAACTTCCAGCACTGCTGGAGCAGCGGCTGGCTGGCCGGCCAGGCTTTGGCTGAGAGTTATTTGATCTGATCAAACACCGAGAACATCGGTAGATACATAGCCAGCAGGATTGAGGCCACAATGCCGCCGACAAGCACGATCATGGCGGGCTCCAGCATGGAGGTGAGTGCCTTGACGGTGGCTTCCACTTCGTCTTCATAAAAGTCAGCCACCTTAGAGAGCATGGCGTCCATTTCGCCTGTTTCCTCGCCGATGGAGAGCATGCTGATAGACATATCAGGAAATACGTTCATGCGTCCAAGCGCCACACTTAACGGAATTCCCTGCAACACGTCTTGGCGGCTATTGCTAATTGCATCTGAGATAATGGAATTATTTGTGATTTCCCTAACTATGTCAAGTGACATCAAAATGGGCACCCCCGCTCGCGTTAGGGAGCTAAAGGTCCGGCAGAACTGGGCCGTTGCTGTTTTTTGAATCAATTCGCCAAACAGGGGGAGCTTGAGCACAAGGGCATCTACTCGCCGCCGGCCTATCGGTGTGGCATAAAACTTGCCAAATAGAAAGACCCCGGCAATAAGTCCTAATACCAGATACAGAGAAAAGGTTGAGCGCAGTAGGCTGCTTAGGTCCACCATCATCTGAGTGAACCAGGGGAGTTCGGCGCCTAGGCCATCAAAAATACCGGCAAAGGTGGGAATGATGAAGATTGTCATTCCTAGAAAGACTGAGATGGCGATGAACAGCACAGCCACCGGATAGCCCATGGCCCCTTTGATCTGGTTTTGAAGCTTGGCGTTGTCCTCAAGCAGTTTGGCCAGTCTCTTTAGGGAGTCATCCAGCACACCGCCGGCTTCCCCCGCCTCCACCATGGCGATGCTGAGCTTGTCAAACACTTTCGGCCACCGCCGTAGGGCTTCGCCCAGGGAGATTCCCTGGTTTACCTCCAGGCTGATCGATTGCAGGGCCCGTTTGAACAGGGGCATCTTTTGTTGAGATGCCATTAGGTCGATGCTGCGCACAATTGGTACGCCAGCATTGACAAGGGCCGACATCTTGCTGGCAAATACAGCTTTATCTTTGATGCCAGGTTTCGCCTCTAGCAGTTCATTGAGTTTGGAGAATCTAAGTTTTTCACTTAGTTGGGCTGCAGCACTCGATCCCGTCGCCGTGGTTTTCGGCTTGGCCTTGATTTCGGTGGCTCGGATGCCTCGCAGCCTCAGGCTGCGTTTGGCCTGGGCCGGATCGGTCGCCTCGATATCCACAAGCACTGACTTGCCTCGAGGATTGACGTAGGTGGCAACGAAGGCAGGCATGGCTTTGGAGTTCCTAGTAGTGAATCAGCCCAGTTGGTTGACTAAGCGTTTGAGCTCTTCAGGCCTGGAGGTTTTCATAAGGGCTTCATCCATCGTGACCTGGTTGCTGAGTACCAGATCCCCAAGGGCTTTTTCCAGCGTTTGCATTGATAGTTGACCGCCTGTCTGAATTGCAGAGTAAAGCTGGGCGGTTTTACCTTCCCGGATCAGGTTTGCGGTGGCTGGTGTATTGATCATGATCTCCTGGGCCATGACACGACCAGATTGGCCGGGGCTTGGATTGTGGCGCTTGCAAAGGGTCTGGGCAAAAACGGCCACAAGGCTGCTGCTTAGCTGCACCCGAATCTGGGTCTGCTGGGTTGGGGGAAAAACATCCACCATGCGGTCCACGGTCTGGGCGGCCGAACTGGTGTGCAGGGTGCCAAATACCAGGTGACCGGTCTCTGCTGCCGTAATTGCTAACTGGATGGTGTCTAGGTCTCGGAGCTCGCCCACCAGGATTACGTCGGGATCTTCCCGAAGGGCGGCCTTTAGGGCATTGGCAAAGCTGCGGGTGTCTTCGTTGAGCTGGCGCTGGTGGATGATACTTTTTACTGGTCTGTATGTGAATTCAATCGGATCTTCAATGGTCAATATATGTTCTGCCCGGGTTTGGTTTATGTGCTCGAGCATCGCCGCCAAGGTTGTGGTTTTGCCGGAGCCGGTGGGGCCTGTTACGAGAATCAGCCCTTTGGGCATGTGGCTCATTTCCTCCACAATCGGTGGTAGCCCTAGGCTTTCCAGAGTGGGCACGGTGTTGGCAAGTGCTCGCAGGCAGGCGGCATAGGTACCCCTCTGGCGATAAACATTGACCCTGAAGCGGGCGATCCCTTTAAGGCCATAGGCGCAATCTAATTCCCAGGTTTGCTCTAGCTGCTTGCGCTGGGCATTGTTTAGCATGGAGAAGATTAGTTTATTGCAGCTTTCTTCATCTAGGGAAACATCGTGTATGGGCCTTAGTTGACCGCTAAACCTGCCATAGGGAGGTTGGCCGGCGCTGATATGGAGATCACTGCCGCCATCCTTTACAAGCTGAGTCATCAAGTCTTCAATCATCACGGCCATGGGACCCTCAGCGGCTGGTTAGACAGTAGGGACATTCAAGCCAGTCGTCATGGAGCCCGGCGCCGCAGTTGCTGCAGGTGAGGGTGCTTAGTGACTTAGAGCGGCGTTCAGCTTCCAGGCCTGAATCAGTGAGCAGCATCCGTTCGACCTCGGCCAGGGTTGTGTGACCTTCGCGCACTAGCTGCAGCCCGTAGCCCAAAAGGGTTTTCATGCCGTTTTCAAGCGCCATTCGCCGCAGCACATCTGTGGGTTCCCTCTTGGCGACAGCTGCTGCCAAGGTATCCGTCATCCGTAGGATTTCGTAGACACCGATTCTTCCTTTGTAGCCGGCACCGTTGCAAGCAGGGCAGCAGCCTTGCTGGTTGCGGTTCTGGGTGTTGGCCTTGAAGAAGGTCACCGTGGTTTCGTGGCTGCTCAACAGACCAAAACGGGCCAGTTCTTCCGGATTGGGGGTGTAACTAATTCGGCAAGCCGAACACACCCGACGCAGCAGCCGCTGGGACACGATGCCCAGCAGTGATGCGCTCACCATGAAGGGCTCCACACCCATTTCATCGAGGCGGGCGATGGCGCTGGCCGCGTCGTTGCAGTGCAGGGTGGTCATCACTAGGTGGCCAGTAAGTGCGGCCTCGATCGCCGTTTTGGCCGTCTCCAAGTCGCGGGTTTCGCCCACCAGCAAAACGTCAGGGTCCTGTCGCATAAAGGCACGTAGCGCCATACTGAAATCGAGCCCCTTCTCTCGATTTACTTGGGTTTGGGTGATGCCATGCAGGGTGTATTCGATCGGGTCTTCAACCGTGGAAATGTTGATGCCTGGATCGTTGCGCTCAGCCAGTAGGGCGTAGAGGGTGGTTGACTTGCCCGAGCCGGTCGGGCCTGTCACCAGAATCATTCCGTAGGGTTTAGATCCCAGCTCTCGCAGGGTTTTTCTTGCATCCGCATCGGTGATTAGGGTTTCTAGGCCGAGCTGAGTAGCGCCGCTGTCAAGTAGGCGCAGGCATATTTTTTCACCATTTCGGCTGGGCAAAGTGCTTACCCGAAAATCCATTTTGCGGCCGCGGAACATGCGCCTTATGCGGCCGTCTTGAGGTAATCGTCGCTCGGCGATGTCCAGATCCGCCATGATCTTGATGCGTGATGTGACGGCTGGCGTCAGGCTCTTTGGCAGGTCCTCGAAGTGCTTCTGCAGCACACCGTCGAGGCGAAAGCGAATTTCCAGGGTGTTTTCCTGGGGTTCCACGTGAATATCACTGGCCCCCAAGGTGAGCGCCTCGATCAGGATTCTGTCCACCAGGCTGATGATTGGTGACGCATTGGCACTGCTGCTGGCAGCAGCAGCAGTGCCCTCCAGATCTTCGACATCGGCAACCTCCTGCAGCTGCCCTTCGGAGGTGCCAGGGATTCCTAGGTCTTTGGTTAGGGAGCGGGGGGGGTTAAAGCTTGCAGGTGGTCGCGGTTGGGCTGGCTTGGAGGCTGCGGGAGCGGGAGTTGGTGCTTTTGCCGTGAGCGCAGTTGTGAGATTTGTCGCCAACGCCAACTTCAGCTCCGCGTTGAAGCCGGCACGTTGCAATTCCTCACTTAAATTCTGGCGCTGCTGGGGCCCCCAGTTGCTAGGTACGGCAACTACCAATCTCCCTTTGGCTTCTTGAAGGGGCAAGGCGCCCAGTTCGCGCCAGCGGGCCTCTGGCAGCCCTTTGCCCGTAAAAAGTAAGTCTTGACCAAGGGCCTGCAACTCGGTTGCTTGCAGCACCGGCTCACCAACCAGCAGCTCCACCTCCAGACGTTGCTGCTCTTCGCTGCTGGCTTCAGGGACGGGGCGGGAAGGGGTGAGGGTCATGGAGCCAGAAGGTGCGGGCTTCCGCCGCTTGTGGGAGGTAGGCCCGGCGCTTCAACATGTCTAGAACCAAAGTCCGACCTTGTCAGCCATGAGCGGTGACACCTCGATGAGCGGTGATAGCAACCTGGGAGCTGGGGCCCCCCAGGCCGCTGATCCCAGCGAGATTCCGGCTACTCCGGAGATGGAGGCTGGACAAGAGGCCGGCTCTCACCAGATTTCTGATCAGGGTTCCGATCTGGCTGGCCAGCTGGCGGCACTCAAGGCAGAGCATGAGGCCCTCAACGGCCAATACATGCGTCTGGCTGCCGACTTCGACAACTTCCGCAAGCGCCAGAGCCGCGACAGCGAAGACCTGCGCCTACAGATCACCTGCTCCACCTTGGGTGAGATTTTGCCGGTGGTCGATAACTTCGACCGGGCAAGGCAGCAGCTGAATCCCCAGCATGAGGAAGCCCAGGCGCTGCATCGCAGCTATCAGGGCCTGTACAAGCAGCTAGTGGATGTGTTCAAGCAGCTTGGGGTTTCACCGATGCGGGTAGAGGGTGAACCCTTCGATCCCAGCTTGCATGAGGCGGTCTTGCGTGAACCCAGCGAGGCTCATGCCGAAGATGTGGTGATCGAGGAGTTGCAGCGCGGCTACCACCTAAACGGTCGGGTGCTGCGCCACGCCCTGGTCAAGGTGTCGATGGGGCCTGGTTCCGGCGCCGTCCCCGCTGGCCCCCAAGCAGCTGAGAATGGCCAGGCTGAGGAGCAGGACGGCTGATGGCCGACTACTACGACCTGCTCGGCACTGCCCGCGACGCCGATCCAGACACTTTGAAGCGGGCCTACCGGCGGATGGCCCGTCAGTACCACCCGGATGTCAATAAAGATCCTGGGGCTGAAGACAAATTCAAGGAGATCGGCCGGGCCTACGAGGTGCTCAGCGATCCCCAGACTCGCGCCCGTTACGACCAGTTTGGTGAGGCGGGCCTAGGCGGTGGCGGCGCGCCGGATATGGGCGACATGGGCGGCTTTGCCGACCTGTTTGAGACCTTCTTCAGTGGCTTTGGGGGGGCGGGTGCTGGAGCAGGTCCGCGGCGGCGTGGTCCCCGTCAAGGCGATGACCTGCGCCTCGACCTCACCATCAACTTCCAAGAGGCGGTGTTTGGTATCGAGAAGGAGGTGCAGGTTCGCCATCTCGAAACCTGCAGCACCTGCCAGGGGTCCGGGGCCAAGGCGGGCAGTGGACCCACAAGCTGCGGCACCTGTGGCGGCGCCGGCCAGGTGCGTCGGGCCACCCGCACCCCATTCGGCAGTTTTACCCAGGTGGCGGCTTGTCCTACCTGTGAGGGCAGCGGCCAGGTGATTGCCGACCCCTGCGGCGCCTGCGGTGGCCAAGGTCTGCAGCAGGTGCGTAAAAAGCTGCGGATCAACATCCCAGCTGGGGTTGATTCCGGTACCCGGCTGCGGGTGGCAAATGAGGGCAATGCCGGCCAGCGGGGTGGGCCCGCCGGCGATCTCTATGTGTTCCTGAGCGTTCAATCGGCTGCTGGCTTACGCCGCGATGGCATCAACATCCACTCGGAGGTGACGCTCAATTACCTCCAGGCCATTTTGGGCGACACCATCGAGGTAGACACGGTGGACGGCCAGGAGTCGTTGGAGATTCCAGCCGGTACCCAGCCCGGAGCGGTGCTCACCCTGCAGAGCAAGGGGGTGCCCAAGTTGGGCAATCCGGTGGCCCGAGGCAACCACCTGGTCAGCATCAAGGTGCAGCTGCCCACCAAGCTCAATGCTGAGGAGCGGGAGCTGCTGGAGCAGCTGGCCGGCCACCACACCAACAAGGGCCACAAGCATCCCCATAAAAGCGGCTTGTTTGGGGGCCTCTTCGGTTGAGCGCCAGTTGGGCAGACGGCAACCCAGATGCCCAGCTCGATCTGCGTGGCATCGCTTGTCCGCTCAACTTCATTCGCACCAAGCTGGCCCTGGAGCGTTTGGTTCCTGGCCAGATCCTGCAGGTGGACCTAGATCGGGGAGAGCCCCAGCAGCAGGTGACCCAGGGGCTGGAGAGCGCAGGTCATGGGGTTACCTGCTGCGATCACCCGGAGCAACAAGGGGCCGTGCGGCTGCAGGTTCGTTGTCATGGGGGTTGAGCCTGGGCCATTGCGCCTAATTGGGCAGGTGGTGGCCCTGCTGGCCAATTACTGCTGGGTGGAACTGGATCAGCTAGGGCCCACTGGCCTGAGTCGACTTTTGTGCACCCGGCGCACCCGCCTTGGCAAAAGCGGCCAAACCATCGCCGTTGGGGATCGCGTTTGGGTGGATGGCATCGACTGGCCTGCTGGCCGGGCGGCTGTGGCGGCCCTGGAGCCGCGTCAGAGCCTGCTTGAGCGGCCCGCCGTGGCCAATGTGGCCCTCGTGGTGGTGGTGGTGGCGCTGGCGGAGCCAGAGCTGGATCTGCTCCAGCTCACACGCTTTTTGTTGACGGCTGAGGCGACGGGGCGGCCGGTGCAGTTGGTGTTCTCCAAGGCGGATCTGGTTTCGCCTGACGAGGTGGCTAGTTGGTGCCAGCGAGCTGCTGCCTGGGGTTACGACGCCCTGGCGGTATCTACCAGTAGTGGCGAGGGCATGGAGCCTTTGCTGCAGCGGCTGGCCCAGCCAGGTATCGCCGTGCTTTGTGGACCTTCTGGGGTGGGGAAGAGCAGCGTGCTCAACCGTCTTTGCCCCGAGCTCGGCCTGCGGGTGGCGGCGGTGTCAGGGCGGCTGCAGCGGGGCCGCCATACCACCCGCCATGTGGAGCTTTTCCCCTTGGCGCCCGGAGCCCTGCTGGCCGACACGCCTGGATTCAATAGGCCGCGGCTGCCCGCCGATCCCGTTGCCTTAGGCCCCCTGTTTCCGGAGATTCGGCAACGACTGGGCTTGGGCTGCTGCCGCTTCAGCAATTGCCTGCACCAGGGCGATCCCGGCTGTGCCGTTGGCTCCGACTGGGAGCGTTACCCCCTTTATGCCCAGTGCCTGAGCGATCTGCTGCTGGATGGCGAGCGAACGGGCCGGGTTGCTGACTCCCCTGATGGGTCGGGGCTGCGGCGCCGCGGTCAGGGTCTAGAGCCCCGCCTGGCGCCCGGATTGCGGCAGCTCTCCCGGCGTCGCCAGCGTCAGCAGCTGCTGGATGGGGAAGAGGATGGCCAGGCTGGCACTGGAAAAGTGACGGATTTCAGCCGCCCAGGCCTGGCAGATTGAGATTTAGGCCACCGGTGAGTTCTTCCATGCGGCCTTTCATCGTGCCGGTGGACAGCTCGTAGGCGGCTTGCAACGCTTCCAGCACGGCGGCCTCGCTGGCGGCAGCCCCTTCGGCGATCAGTTCTGGGGCCAGTTGCACTCGCAGCGGTTGCTGGTTGCCCGTGAGCCAGATGCTGGCCCGGCCGTCGGCGCTGCGGCCCTCCAGTTCCATTGCATCAAGTTCTTCCTGGAGCTTTTGGGCGTTTTGCTGCAGCTCCTGGGCCTTCTTGAAGGCCTCGGTGAGCTGACCGAAGTTGGGGAGTCCGAAGCCAGCCATGCCCTAGAAGTTGCTCGGCTCAGGCTAAGGGGCAGCTAGTGCTCCGGGCCGAAGCCCAGCCGCTTTACCTCAGGGTGGAGGGTCAGGCCGTGGCTGGCCAGCACCCGGCGTTGCACTTCTGCGATTAGGGCATCGATGTCGCTGGCGCTGGCCTGGCCAATGTTGACGATGAAATTGGCGTGGATTGGCGAGACTTGGGCATCACCGATCTGCAATCCCTTCAGGCCCAGCGCTTCGATCAGCTGCCCTGCTTTCTGTGGTTCTGGGTTGCGAAAAACGCTGCCGCAGCTGGGTTGTTGGTAGGGCTGGGTGCTGGTGCGGCTGTGCAGATTGGCACTGGTGCGCGAGGTGATGGCTGCGGGGTCGTGGCCGGCCTCCAGCTGGAAGGTGGCTGCCAGCACGATCCAGCTCTCCGCCTGGAGGCGGCTGTGGCGATAGGCGAAGTCCAGTTCCCGGGCTTCCAGCTCGAAGGGCGTTGCGGGATTGGCCGGGTCCAGCACCCGCACCGAGTGCAACCATTCGGCCGTGCAGCCGCCCTGAGCGCCCGCATTCATCACCACCGCGCCTCCCACGGTGCCTGGGATGCCCACGGCCCACTCCAGTCCGCTCAGGCCCAGCCGGGCTGCTTTGCGGGCCAGGGTGGGGATCGGTTCTCCGGCTTCCGCTTCCACTAGGCCGCTGGCGGCGTCGAGCCGGCTCCCCTGCAGCCGCCTGTTGCAGATGGTGAGGCCGGGCAGGCCGCTATCGGCGATCAGCAGGTTGGAGCCTGCGCCGATGCAGCGCAAGGACAGGCCCTGGGCCCGGGCCCAGGCCGCCAGAGAAATCAGCTCTTCGCGTTCTCCAGGCTCGGCAAACCACTCCGCTGGACCTCCCACCTTCCAGGTGGTGAAGGGCTGAAGCCCTACCCCTTGGCGTAGGGCAGGGTGGCAGCTGGGGGCCGCAATCATCAGGCTCAGGCCGCCAGGGGGCTTGCAGAGGCAGCGATGGCGCTGTCAACTGCTTGCTGGCGCTGCTCGAGGCGTTCCCAGAGGCTGTTGACGTCTCCAGCACCCATGGCGATCACCAGATCACCCTCTTGACTCTTGGCGGCCACCTGGGCGGCGAGCTCGTCGAGAGTGTTGGCCACCGCCACCGGCAGGTTGGGTGCCAGCTGCCGCACCGCCTCGGCCATGGCGGCGCTGGAGATGCCTGGAATCGGCGCTTCACCAGCGGCGTAGAGGGGCGCGATCAGCACGGAATCGGCTTCCGATAGGGCCGCTGCAAAGCCGTCCAGAAATTGGGCTGTGCGGCTGTAGCGATGGGGCTGAAACACTGCTACCAAGCGCCGTGGCGCCACGGGCAGGGTGCTGCGGCCGCTGTCCACCATCAGCTTGGCCATGGCCAGGGTTGCGGCCACCTCGCTGGGGTGGTGGGCGTAGTCGTCAACGACCAGCCGGCCCTGCCATAAACCGCGGAAATCAAAGCGCCGTCCTGGGGCCTGGAGGGCGGCTACCGCCTCGCCCAGCTCGGCAAATGAAACCCCTTCCAGCCGGCAGGCGGCCATGGCCGCAACCGCGTTGCTGAGGTTGTGACGACCGGGCAAGGGCAGTTCAAAGCGGCCCACCAGCTCACCGTCTTCAAAGAAGTCGGCAACGGTGCCGTCACCCCTTTGCTCTTGGGCAATCGCTGCAAAGGAGACGCCTGCGGCGCTTTCGATCGACCACCAATGACTGGCTTTGAACCGCTCGCGCAGCACCGGGTCGTCGTGGTTTGCCAGGAGCCTTGATGTGTTGCCGGCGAACCTTTGCAGGGTGGTGATCAGGGCTTCGAGGTCGGGGTAATGGTCCGTGTGGTCGAGTTCGACGTTGGTGAGCACGCCGAGGGATGAGCGGAACTTCACCAAGGAGCCGTCCGATTCATCCGCCTCCGCCACCAGCAGCCTGCCTTCGCCATGGCGACCGTTGCTGCAAAAGGCGGGCACGATGCCGCCAATCACTGCGGTGGGGTCGTGTTTTGTAGCAGCCAGCAGGGTGGCGATCAGGGTGCTGGTAGTGGTTTTGCCATGGCTCCCGGCTACGGCGATGGAGTCCTGGCTGTTGATCAAGGCGGCCAGCACGTCGGAGCGGTGGCAGATCGCCAGACCCATGCGACGGGCTTCCACTAGCTCCGGGTTGGTCTCTGGCACCGCGGAGCTGATCACTACTTGAGGTGAGACCGAGGTGCCGCTGCGGATCGCAGCAACCGTGGCGGCGTTCTGCTCCAAAAACACCCGCACCCCCAGCCGCCGCAAGCGGTCGAGCACGGCGTTGTCCCGGGGGTCGGAGCCACTTACCGCGTAGCCCCGTTCCGCCAGGATCCCTGCCAGGGCAGACATGCCGATGCCACCAACGCCAATGAAGTGGAGTGGCTGGTGACGATCGAGCAGGGGCGCCAAACGCAACTCCAAATCAGGGTTCAGATGAGCACAAAATTAAGCTGACAACAGCCCGAAAACCTTTACGAGTTGCTGCGCGTTTGCGCATGTTCCTCGGCGTGCACCATTCCTGCAAGAGGGGAGAGCGGATCAATTTCTGTATGATCGGCAGCCAAAACCACCTTCGCTAGCGGCTTTTGCCGCAATCGGCCATGACTTTGCGCGTTGCGATCAATGGATTTGGCCGGATTGGTCGCAACTTCACCCGCTGCTGGCTGAGCCGTGGGGCCAACACTGGCATCGAACTAGTGGGCATCAATGGCTCCGGTGACACCAACACCATGGCCCACCTGCTCAAGTACGACTCCATGCTCGGCCCCCTGCGGGGCGTGGACGTAACCACCACCGAGGACACGATCGTCCTCAACGGCAAGACGATCAAAACCTTCTACGACCGCAATCCCGCCAACCTTCCCTGGAAGGAATGGGGCGTCGATCTGGTGATCGAATCCACCGGAGTGTTCAACGATGATGTGGGTGCCAGCAAGCACTTTGAAGCTGGTGCCAAAAAGGTAATTCTCACGGCACCTGGCAAGGGCGCGAAGGTTGGCACTTTTGTGGTGGGCGTTAACGCCGATCAGTACCGCCACGAAGATTGGGACATTCTCAGCAACGCCAGCTGCACCACCAATTGCATGGCTCCTGTGGTGAAGGTGCTGGATCAAGCATTCGGCATCGTCAAGGGCACGATGACGACCACCCACAGCTACACCGGTGACCAGCGCATCCTGGATGCGGCCCACCGCGACCTGCGCCGTGCCAGGGCCGCTGCGGTAAACATTGTTCCCACCAGCACCGGCGCTGCCCAGGCTGTGGCGTTGGTCTATCCGCCGATGAAGGGCAAGCTCAGCGGCATTGCTATGCGAGTGCCCACACCGAATGTCTCGGTGGTTGACATGGTGCTTGATATCAGTCGCGACACCACCAAGGAAGAGGTGAATGCCTTGCTCAAGGCCTCATCGGAGAATGCCATGAAGGGCATCATCAAGTATTGCGATCTACCTTTGGTTTCCAGCGATCATGCCGGCACCGACGAATCGACGATCATTGATTCGGAGCTCACCCTGGTGATGGGTGGCAACATGCTGAAGGTTATCGCTTGGTATGACAACGAGTGGGGCTACAGCCAGCGCGTTGTTGATCTGGCTGAAATTGTTGCCAAGCAATGGAAGTGAGCTGAGTTAAGCATCAAAATATTAGCCGCCCTGAAGGGCGGCTTTTTAATGCTTACTTTAGAAATTCAGCTGTGGGGTTGGAGATTTTCGGATCCTGATTGCACTCGTGCTTTGACGATGCCGTCGTCAGCGGTGAGTTCTTCGAGAACATCAAAGCCATCCACCACATAACCGAAAGCGGCATAGCGGCCGTCGATCAGGTTTAGGCCGGCAGGGGTCAGTTCAGGTTCGAACAGGAAGAGGAAGAACTGGGAAGAGCCGTCGTCTAGCACTTCATCGGAGTGGGCCCAGCCCAGGGTGCCCTTGGTGGAGAAGGGTAGTTCTGGTGCGGCCTTGAACATGCCGAGGTCTTCGAAGGTTTGGTTGTAGAAGGGCTCGCTCTGGCCTGGCACCTTGATCTCTAGCGGTACCTTGCGTTCCGTTTTGGTTTTCGGGTCGATGTATCCATCATTTGGGCCTTCCGGATCGCCGGTTTGCAGCACGTAAAAATCTTCGGCTCGAATGAAGGGCAGTCCGTCGTAGAAGCCGCGTTGCACCAGATCAACAAAGGCGCCGGCGGTGAGGGGCGCGTTGTAACCGTCTACAACCGCAGTTAGGTCGCCTTTAGTGGTGGTGAGCTGCACGGTTGCCCGGCCCAGGAGCCTGGGCAAATCGGCAAATTCAGCAGGAATTTCATAGGGGAACGGCCCCACAAGCAGGTCTTCGGCTTTGCCGATGCTGTTGAGCGCCTCACGGCGGGCTGCCAGGAAGGGGTCGCGCTCCTGGCCTTCGGCGGCGGCGGCGAGCACTTGCAGTTGCTCTCCCACCTGGTCCAGCAGAGCTGTGGCCTCGGTTTTCGCCGGGGCATCGAAGCCTTCGAGCATGGCTGCCTTGCGGCTGCCCAGTAAGGAAATACAACGCCGCACGGAGCTGGCTAGGGCTGGCCAGCGCTTAGCGCGCAGGTCGTCGCTGGTGGCCTCGAGGCGATGCTGAAGTTCCTGCAGGTCGGGGGCCTTGATTGGCAAGGCATTGCGCAGCAGCGCTGCCGGGTCGGTCACGGCATTGCCCTGGGGCAGGGCAGCCCAGGCGGTGGGGGCAGCGAGCAGTACAACCAGCATCAAGCTGGTTACGCCAGCAAACCAGCGCGCCCACGTTGAGCGATTCGCCCAGCTGGATTGACCCCGTGCCATGGCAACACCCTGTCGTTGAGCGGACTTTGGCACAACTTCAGGGCCTCCGGAATGACCCCGCAGAGGCCCGTTCCGGTAGCCAGCCTTACAATCCCCCAGATCTGAACCGCCGGAATGATCTCCAGCAACGACTTTCGAACCGGTACCTCAATTGAGCTGGATGGCCAGGTCTGGAGGGTCGTTGAGTTTTTGCACGTCAAGCCCGGCAAGGGATCGGCGTTCGTCCGCACCAAGCTCAAGGCGGTGCAGAGCGGCAACGTCGTGGAGAAGACCTTTCGGGCAGGTGAGATGCTGCCCCAAGCCATTCTCGAAAAGAGCACCCTCCAGCACACCTATATGGAGGGTGACGACTTCGTGTTCATGGATATGGGCAGCTACGAGGAAACCCGGCTGACGGCCAAACAGATTGGTGACAGCCGCAAGTACCTCAAGGAGGGCATGGAGGTCAACGTGGTGGCCTGGAACGGCAAACCCTTGGAGGTGGAACTACCCAACTCGGTGGTGCTGGCTATCACCCAGACCGATCCGGGCGTCAAGGGCGATACGGCCACGGGCGGCACCAAGCCTGCGATCGTTGAAACGGGAGCCCAGGTGATGGTGCCCCTGTTCCTGTCGATCGGCGAGAAAATCAAGATCGATACTCGTACCGACAGCTATTTGGGCAGGGAGAACTGATCGCCATGCAGCTCAACCACGACCAGCTTCAGCATCTTCTCGCCCTGCTTGGCGAGAGCGACATCCAGGAGTTGAAGCTCGAAGGAGACGACTTCCGCTTGGAGGTGCGTCGCAACCTTCCCAGTGCAGCGCCTACAACTGTTTTCCAGGCCAGTGCCGCTCCGGCCCAGGTGCTGCAGGCAGCGGCCCCCCTGCCCGTTGCCCCCTCGGCTCCACCGCCACCGGCTGCTGCCAGCCGCGGCGACCTGCTTGAGGTCACAGCACCGATGGTCGCCACCTTCTATCGAGCTGCAGCTCCGGGCGAAGCCCCCTTTGTGGAAGTGGGTGCCCGCATCAAAGTCGGCCAGACCGTTTGCATTCTTGAGGCGATGAAGCTGATGAATGAGCTGGAGTCTGAGGTGGGCGGTGAGGTGGTTGAAATCCTGGTGGAAAACGGCACTCCCGTGGAATTTGGTCAGGTGTTGATGCGGGTGCGGCCGGCTTGAGCGGTTGCGCTGGAATCCTCAGCCCAGATCCCTTGCCGTAATAAGGGCAGCCGCCATGCTGTCGGCCCTGGCTAGGCCTTGGCCAGCGATTGCGAAGCCTGTGCCGTGGTCTGGTGAGGTGCGCATAAACGGCAACCCCAAGGTGGTGTTGACTGCGGCATCAAAGGCCAGCAATTTCACCGGGATTAGTCCCTGGTCGTGATACAGCGCCAGGTAGCCATCTGGGCCTGGTCTGGGGCCCGGCCAGGCGGCGGCCGCGCTTAGCCAGCAGGTGTCCGGCGGCAATGGGCCTTCGAGCTGCACCTCTGGATGCTGCCGGCGCCAGGCCTCCAGGGTTGCTTCCAACCAGGTGCTCTCCTCCTGCCCCAGGCGCCCCGCCTCGCCGGCATGGGGATTGAGTCCTGCCACCACTAGGTGGGGGGCTTGGTTGAAGCGCTCGCAGAAGGCCAGGAGCTTATCCAGCTTGCGTTGCACCAAGGCTCCATTGAGATGTTGGGGAACGGCGGCCAGTGGAATGTGGGTGGTGGCCAGCAGGGTGTTGAGGCGCCAGTGGCCCGCGGGTGCTAGCGCGGTGAATAGCATCGAGGCTTCGGGGCTGCCGCTGAGTTCCGCCAGCCGCTCGGTTTGGCCTGGGTAGGGGTGGCCGGCAGCGTGCCAGCTGGCCTTGGCGATTGGCGCTGTCACCAGGGCCCGGCAGCGGCCGCTCAGCACCAGCTCGACGGCGGCGGTGAGCCAGTTGAAGCTTGCTGCTCCGCAGGCCGGGGTGCTGCGTCCTGGCTGGCAGCTCTCCAGTAGGGGCAGATCAAGAACCTCCAGCTCTGCGGGATCCCGCAGCGGTTCGCTGCTGCTGGGCTTGAGCAGTTGGTAGCTGGTTTCCAGCCAGCGGCGGCAACCCACCAGCAGGGGCTGCTGTGAGCGCCATTCCGCCCTGGCCAGGGCCTTGAGAGTTACCTCAGCGCCTATGCCGGCAGGATCCCCTAGGGCAATGGCAAGCCGGGCTGGGGTGGGGTTGGATGGGGCTTGGCCGCTTGTGGTGGAGCCCATGCTGCGCTGGTTGTTGCTGGGGGGTCTGTTGCTGGGTCTGGGCACGGGGCTCAGCAAGGGCTGGATCGAGTTGCGTTGGGGGCGTTTGCTGGCTGATTTGGGCCTGCCCTACGTGGTTGATCCCGGGGATCTCCGGGACTGCCCGCCACCTAGCTCCTCCGCTAAGCAGGCCCGGTAGCCCTCCCGGTAGTTGGGATAGCGCAACTTGTAGCCCAGCTGTTGGGTCAGCAGCTGGTTGCTGACCCGCCGGTTTTCGCTCCAGAAGCTGCGGGCCATGGGACTCATGCTGCCGGCGACCTCGGCGTAGTGCTCCATTGGTGGCAGTTTGTGCCCCAGTAGGTGGGCCGCATAGCCCAGGGTCTCGCTGGAGGGGCAGGGGCAGTTGTCGGTCACATTGACCACGGTCGGGCGCTCCTGCTGCGGCCGGGCCAGGCAGTGCAGCAGGCAACCGACGATGTCGTCGACGTGTACTCGGCAAAACATCTGGCCAGGCTTGTGGATGAGACGGCTTTGCCCCGCTTGCAGGGCCGCAAATGGCGAGCGGTTGGGTCCGTAGATGGCTGGCAGCCGGAAAATTTGCACGGGTAGTCCTGTGGCTAGCCACGCCTGCTCCGCCCCAACCCGGGCCTGGCTGCGGCCGGCTCGGGCTGGGGTTGGGGCGGTTTCGTCAACCCAGGCCCCAGCGGTGTCGCCATAGACGCCGGTGGTGGAGAGATAGCCCAGCCATTGCAGGGGCAGCTCTCGCAGGCTTGGTCCTAGTAAGCGCAGCACCGGATCGCCCTGGCTTGGATCCGGGGGCACGCACACCACCACATCCGTGATGCCAGCCAGGGCGCCAGGGGCTGGCAGGGAGGCGCCGTCTGGAGAGCTGTTGAAGGGGAGCCATTCCAGGCCCTCGCCGCTGGAGCGTGCTTGGCGGCTGGTGAGGCGAACCGCCATGCCGCTGCGCTGGGCGGCCTGGGCAAGCCGCAGGCCCGTGAAGCCGCCGCCGATCACCAGCAGTTGGCGGGCGGGCTTGACAAGTGCCTGGATCATGAGTACACCTGTATTATTCCTGAAGTGATCGCCATGACGGTCTCAGTTTTCACGGTCCCAGTTTTCACTGTCTCAGCCTTTCCGGTTTCAGCTTTTCCGGTCTCAGCCTTCCCTGTTACTGGTTCTCGTGTTGCAAGCTCCATTGCGCCTGGCTTGCGGGCGGCTCTTAACTTCCCGGCACCAATTTCTAAGACGCCGGTCTCTTCAAGGCAGCGGTCCCGCTCCAGTGGTCGTGAAATCACCGTGCCGGCGGTGTTGGCGGGGGTGCTGCTGCTGCTGGCTTTGGTGGTTGCCCCCGAGGGACCCCAGGTTCAGGAGGCCATCTGCCAGCGCCACAACGGCGCCGAGGCCTGCCGGGTCTGGTGAGGTTCCACCAGTTCTTCCAATTGGCCCGGATGCACCCACTGGAGCAGCCGCATTGCTAGACGCAGGTCTCCATCGGTCCAGGCACGAATCGCCATGGAGCGGCGGGGGTCGTAAAAGGGCTGTCGCCGGTACCAGGCAAAGGCATCCGCATCTCCCTTGTCGCCATTACAGGCCAGACAGGCGGGCACGCAGTTCTCGGTGACACTTAGCCCGCCCCGGCTCTGGGGGTGTACGTGGTCGATTGATTCCGAGCGTTCACCGCAATAAATGCAGTGTTGGTCGGTGATTAGATGAAGGGATTGGCGCCAGCGTCTGACGCGCAATTTGGGACAGAGATCCTCAAGGAACACCCCATCCCTGGCCTGCATCAGCGCGACTCGGTTGATCAAAGTTTGCCCCCACCGCCTGGGGTGTCAATGTGTCGACGATTGCACTTCCGCGGATGCGCTGTCTGCTGCGGCTGGGGGCGACGGGTTTGATTGAGGTAGTTAGCCCCTACGACGCGGTCACCCAGGCCCAGTTGCGGGCGATCCGCCCCCGGGGGAGTTGGTCGGGTCGGCAGCGTTGCTGGTCATTTCCCCTAGAAGCTGCCGCCGCCTTGCAGCAAGCCCTGGCAGGCCGGTTTCCTGTGCAGCCCGAGCTGGCCCAGTGGCTCGCCTGGCTGGAGCAGCCCCTGCCCCCCCTGCCGCCCCATCGGCAGTTGGTGGCGTCGGCAGATTTGGAGCAGCCCTTGCTGGATGGCCGCCTCCTGTTTGCCCATCAGCGGGCCGCGGTGCGTTGGCTACTGGCCCGCCGCGGTGCCGTGCTCGCGGATGCCATGGGGTTGGGTAAGACGCTCACAGCCCTTATGGCGGCTCGGGCCATGGTGCGCCAAGCCGATTGCCGCATCTTGGTGATTGCCCCGGTTGGTCTGCACGACCATTGGCAGGGTGAGGCGGCCAGCCTTGGCCTGCATCTGGAGCTGCACAGCTGGGCCCGGTTGCCCGACGCCTTGCCGCCCGCCGGCACCGTGCTGATCGCCGATGAGGCCCACTTCGCCCAAAACGGCCATACCCGCCGCAGCCAGGGGCTGCTGCGCCTGGCCCGCCACCCCCGGCTGCGAGCCATCTGGCTACTGACCGGCACGCCGATGAAAAATGGCCGCCCAGCCCAGTTATTTCCCCTGCTGGCGGCGATCGGCCACCCCCTCGCCCGCGACCAACGGGCCTTTGAGGAACTCTTCTGCCAGGGCCATTGGCGCGAGCAGGGCGGACGGCGCCTCTGGCAGGCGAACGGGGCCAGCCATCTGGAAGACCTGCAGCGGCTGGTGCGGCCCCTGGTGCTGCATCGCCGTAAGCAGGATTGCCTCGACCTGCCCCCCAAGCTGCGCCAGCTGTGGCCAGTTGAGCTGGATGAGCCTTCGGCCCGCGGCTTTCAGCACCGGCTGCAGGTCAAGGTCGACGACTATCGCCGTCGGGCTGCCCTCGGTGAGGTGCGCCGCGATGCCGAGCTGCTGGCCGTGCTCACGGCCCTGCGCCAGATCGGCTCCGATTACAAACTTCCAGCCACCCGGGCCTTGGTGGCTCCGTTGCTGGCCAAGGGCGAGGCGGTGGTGGTGTTTACGGGCTTCGTGGCTACGGCTGAGATGTTGCACCGCAGTTTTGAAGACAGTTGTGTTCTCACCGGCGCTCTGCCGCCGGCCCAGCGCCAGGCCCAGGTTGATGCGTTTCAGCGCGGTGAGCATTCCCTGCTGATCGCTACCTATGGCACCGGGGGCTTGGGCTTCACCTTGCACCGGGCGCGGCATGTGGTGCTAGTTGAGCGCCCCTGGACCCCAGGGGATGCGGAACAGGCAGAAGATCGCTGTCACCGCATCGGTATGGGGGCCTGCCTGACCAGCCATTGGCTGCAGCTGGGCGTTGCCGACCAGTTGGTGGACGGCTTACTGGCCAGTAAGGCCGAGCGCATCGCCGTGTTGTTGCAGCGGCGCTCCCAACTGCTGGAGCGCCGCAGTTTGCCGGCCATGATGAGAGACCTGATGGGTCGCTGGTGAGGCTGCTCAGGGTTGGGGGCGGTCTTGGTTTGCGCCCATGGCTTTGCCACTGCCTATGGCTTTGCCACTGCCTTCCCTGCAGAGCTGTTGACGCAGGTTCAGATCGGTGCGCAGTTGGGGATCCAGGCTGGCTGGTGGTTTAGAGCGTGCAAGGGCTGCAGCTCGGTTGATATCAGCGCAGGCTGCTGCCTCGTTGCCCGCCAGGCTGTGCAGCAGGTAGCGATCGTTGAGAGGGCTTGGGTTGGTTGGAAATGCCGCCACTACGGCGTCGCAGCGGCCGATCTGTTCCGTTAGCTGGTCGAGCTGCACGGTTTGCAGGCAGTCGTCGCTGCGTACCTGGCGCTGGGGTAAGGGCTCTTCAGCGCAGCCACCGGCAAGCAGCAGCAGCCCTGCCAGGGCGGCCAAGCTGCCCCCGGCTCGGCAGCTGCTTCGGCATCCGGCTCGGCATAAATATTGGCGAGCCTTATTGACCCAGCCGCTCACTGCGGGAGGTGCCACTAGGCGCTGGGCTGGTGCTGGCTTCTGGCTTGGCTTCGGGTTTTGCGAACAGGTCACCTAGGTAGCGGCCGCAGTCGGGAAACACGCTGGGGTTCTGCACCACAGCTTCTGTGATCATCACCGCGGCGTGTTCCGGGGAGGTCTTGAACAGTTTGTCGTTTTGGCGTTTGATCACCGCGTAGGCGGCATCCCAGCTCACCTGGTGGCTGTTGCCGCTGCTGCGCATAAAGCAATAGATCTGAGCCCCCTTGCCCCCTGAGCCGGCGTTGGCGGCGGCGGCATTGGCCTCAGCTGTCTGGGCCTGGCCGGGTAGGACGAGGCCGAATCCAGCAGCGCTGCCAACCAGGACCAGCAGGGCTCGGCGTAGCCCGGGAATCTGCCTCAAAGTCATCCTTAGTGCCATGGCCTGGGGCGTCAACGGGGATACCGGGGCCCAACGTATCGATCACTTTGGCCTAAGTCGAGTCTGGGGCAGGGAAGAGCTCTGGCCTTGGCTGGTGCTGGTTTGTGTGTTGTGATCGGCTCCCATGCCCCGATTGCCATGGCTTACGAGTCGGTTTCCTTCCGCATCAGCCGTAATGCTGAAGATTTGGCCCAAACCGTGCACGCCCTCTCCCAGCGGCTTGTGAGGCTGGAGCAGCGTTTGGAAGCCACGGAGCTGCAACTTGATCGGCAGGCAGAGCATGATCCCCAGGAGATCACCAGTCTCGACAACGTTGAACGACTGCTGGTCGACTGTCGCGCCTTGCTCGAGCTCACCGACCAAAACGAGCTCAACGACCAAAACGATGAAATGGCGGCAGCGGCCTGATCCCGGGGGCTGGTCAGCGGTGTCAGAATGGGAAGAAAGTAGTTATGGCATACCCCACTCCCTCCCAAAACAGTTCCACCAATCGCTGCTCGCAAGCCTCGGGCTTAGCCCCGTCAGTTACCAATCAGGCTCCTTCCGGCCGCAGCGGCTACCCACCTACCTCTGGAGAGGGGGAGCATCAGTTGGAGAAGCTGGAGTTTGCACTTGCAGTGGCCCTCACCCGGGGTGATGAACAGAGATCCCAGTCTTTGCGTGATCAAATTGCCGCGTTGGGTGGCAATCGGGAAGAGCCAGGAACATGATGAGCGGGGGGCCTGGGTGAGCTAGGTGATGTTTTCACTGGGTATGTTCAGCCTGGCGTATGATCAAAAGGAATGCTTTAATCTTGTAAGGGGTATATCAACCCTTTCCAGGATGGCTAAGGCCGTTTTTGCATGGGCCATTCCCGTTCAGATACCGTTGAGATGACTGCCATTTTTACTAGTCCTGCGCGTACTTCTTCGTTTACCGCACCCTCGGCTGACGCGCGCGAACAATTCCTTGTTTCGATTCGGGCCGATGAGGCTCGGGCGCGCCTTGCTGCTGAGCAAGGAGATTTGCCCCAAGCCGCACGCTTCATCATTGCGGCTTTGGATGGCGAGCGCCGGATGGCGGCCACCGGCCCTCAGGTTTTGCAGCTGATCAAGCCTCGGGGCTGAATCAGGCTAATTCCGCTTGCCTAATTCGTCTGCTGGGCCAATTCGTCTCTTGCCCAATCTGATGGCCTGATAATAAAGCGGGTGACCGGACTCGAACCGGCGACGTTCAGCTTGGGAAGCTGACATTCTACCACTGAATTACACCCGCAAGGTGTATAAATTAAATTAGCAGAGTCTTGGGGAGAACGGCGCAAAGCCTGCTCTCCCCGGACGCTTGCTCAGCCCTTGGCTAGGGCTGCTGCACAGGCGGCTACGCCAGCACCGGCGCTGCCTTTGTGTAAGCCCAGATCCTGCAGGGTTGCTTCGATTGCAGCTACGGCTGTGAGCACGTCGCGATCACAAACAAAGCCCAGGTGGCCGATGCGGAACACCTTGCCCTTGAGGTGATCCTGGCCGCCAGCCAGCAGGATGTCGAACTTTTCTTTCACGGCTTTGCGCATCGCTTCGGCGTCGATGCCTTCTGGCGCCACGGCGGTGATGGCTGGGCTGCCACAGCCCTCCGCGGCATAGAGGGGCAGACCAATCGCCTTCATACCTGCTTGGGCCGCGGCCCGGTGACGGGCATGGCGGGCGAAGATCTTTTCAAGACCTTCTGCCTGCATCATTTCCAGGGCTGCTTCGAGGGCGAAGTAGAGGTTGATGGCCGGGGTGAAGGGGTTGCTGTCGGCATGGGCCGATTTGCGGTATTTGGCCAGATCCAGATAAAACTTCGGCAGATCGGAGTGCTTGCAGGCTTCCCAGGCCCGGTCGCTCATGGCCACGAAAGCCAACCCCGGCGGCATCATGTAGCCCTTCTGGGAGCCGGAGCCGATCACGTCGATGCCCCATTCCTCCATGGGCACATTGCAGGCACCCAGGCTGGTGACGCAGTCGGCGATGCAGAGGGCGGTGCCGTGGGCCTTGACGTGCGAGGCGATGGTCTGCAGATCGTTGATTACCCCAGTGGAGGTTTCCGAGTGGGTGAGGATCACGGCCTTGATCGCTTTGGCAGTGTCGGCTTCTAGGGCGGCGCGGAAGGCCTCGGGGTCCAGGGGCTGGCCCCATTCGGCCTGGATCACCTGCACGTTCAGGCCATAGGCCTTAGCCAGCTTCACCCAGCGCTCGCCAAACTTGCCGTTGTCGCCGCAGAGCACCGTGTCGCCCTTGCTCAGCACGTTGATAATTCCCGCCTCCATGGCAGCGGTGCCGCTGCCCGTGATCACCAGCACGTCGCCCTTTGTCTGATGCAGCCACTGCAGCTGTTGGGTGGTGCGCTTAACGATTTTCTGAAAGTCGGCGCTGCGGTGGCCGATCGGGTGGCGGCCCATGGCAAGCAGGACGCGTTCCGGCACCGGGGTGGGGCCGGGGATCATCAGGCTGAGTTTGTCCTGCATGGCTAGGGGATACGGCGGGCGGCGGCGGACCGCACAATCAACCACCATAAAAAACAGTGTTCTTTCGCCCGTTGCTTGAGCTGAACCAAATCGACCCTGCCTCGGCGGATGCCACTGCCGGATACACCGTGCCGGTGTGGCTTACGGCCGCAGCCCGGGCGGCCCTGGTGATCCTGCTTGGCCAGCCCTGGCAGCGTCACCAGCCCCTTTGGCTCCATCCCGACGCTGCGGCAGCCGGCGAGCTGCCCGCCCGGGTGCCGGTGCTAGCGGCCGCGCCCTTGGCGGATGGCTGGGTGCTGGCCATGGCCTGCTGTGATCCGGGGCCGGAGGTGCTCGACCTCACCCGTGGCTTGCAGCTATGGGTGCAATTGCGCTGGCTGGAGGGGCCAGGCAAGTGGCTTGAGTTGCGGGCCGGCGAGGGGGTGGGGGTGCTGCAGGCCAGTGGTGAGGCGTGCGTGTCGGCCTATGCCGAACAGCTGCTCGAGTGCAACCTGCGGCCCCTGGTGCCGCCGGGAAGACGTTTGGAGTTGCAGGTGGTGATTCCAGAGGGCAGGCGCCTGGCCGAGCGCACCAGCAATGCGGCTTTTGGGGTGGTGGATGGCCTGGCCTTGATCGGCACCCAGGCTGAGGTGCAGCGCAGCGCGGGCCCCGACCAACTGGCCCAGGCCCTTGCGGCTCTGCGCGAACGCGCCGCAGCGCCTGCTTTCTGCGGTGATCTGGTGCTGGTGATCGGTGAGAACGGGCTCGATCTGGCGCCCAGGCTGGGTTTGCCACCTGATCTGCTGCTCAAGGCGGGCAACTGGCTCGGACCGCTGCTCGTGGCGGCGGCCCAGGCCGGGGTGCGCCGCCTGCTGCTGCTGGGTTATCAGGGCAAATTGATCAAGCTGGCGGGCGGCATCTTCCACACCCACCACCACCTAGCCGATGGCCGCGCCGAGGTGCTCACGGCCCTGGCGGCCTTGGCCGGGCTGGGGGGTGAATCCTTGCAGGCTCTTCACGATGCCCCCACCGTGGATGCGGCTCTGGGAGAACTGGCCCAGCGGGACGGGCCGCGAGCCGAGCGCCTGCGTCAGGCCATTGCTGCGGCGGTGGAGCGGCGCAGCCTGCGCTATCTGGCCCGCTACGGCCAGGAGTCGATGGCGGTGGGGGCCGTGCTGTTCGATCGCTCCCGCCAGATCTGCGGCCAGGGCCCGGTTGGCTTGGAGTTGCTCACGGCTTTACGCAGCCCTGCCCGGAGCGACGCCTAGGCTTGTTCGAATGCTCCAGGGCCCAGCGTTGACGATGTCTTCCACCGCTTCCCCTACCGCCCCAGTGCCCCAGCTTGACGCCACCTCCCAATCGACGCGCTATCCGGCGATTGTGATTCTTGATTTCGGCTCCCAGTATTCGGAGCTGATCGCCAGGCGGGTTAGGGAAACCGAAGTCTTCTCCCTAGTGATGGGCTACACCACCACGGCCGAGGAGCTGCGGGCGATTGCCCCCCGGGGCATCATTCTCAGCGGCGGGCCCAGTTCGGTGTATGAGCCGGGGGCTCCCGTGTGCGACCCGGCTATCTGGGAGCTGGGAATTCCGGTGCTGGGCGTTTGCTACGGCATGCAGCTGATGGTGCAGCAGCTGGGTGGCTCGGTGGTGGCCGCCGGTCGGGCGGAATACGGCAAGGCTCCGCTGCACGTTGACGACCCGATCGATTTGCTGACCAACGTCGAAGACGGCTCGACGATGTGGATGAGCCACGGCGACTCGGTGGAACGGCTACCCGAGGGCTTCTTGCGGCTGGCGCACACCGACAACACCCCAGAGGCCGCCGTCGCTGATCACCAGCGGCGCTTATACGGCGTGCAGTTTCATCCTGAGGTGGTCCACTCCACCGGCGGCATGGCAATGCTGCGCAATTTTGTATATCACATTTGTGGTTGTGAGGCCGATTGGACCACAGCAGCTTTCATTGACGAAGCGGTGGCTGATGTGCGCGCCCAAGTCGGCGATAAGCGGGTTTTGCTGGCTCTCTCGGGAGGCGTTGATTCCTCCACCCTCGCCTTTTTGCTGCACAAGGCGATTGGCGATCAGCTCACCTGCATGTTCATCGACCAAGGCTTCATGCGCAAAGGCGAGCCTGAGTTTCTGGTGGAGTTTTTCGACAAGCGCTTCCACATCAACGTGGAATACATCAATGCCCGCGAGCGCTTCATCAACAAGCTCGATGGCATCACCGACCCGGAGGAGAAGCGCAAGCTGATCGGCACGGAATTTATCCGGGTGTTTGAAGAGGAAAGCAAGCGCCTCGGCCCCTTCGACTACCTGGCCCAGGGCACCCTCTATCCCGATGTGATCGAGAGCGCCGGCACGGGTATTGACCCCAAAACCGGTGAGCGGGTGGCAGTGAAGATCAAAAGTCACCACAACGTTGGTGGCCTGCCCAAGGATCTTCAGTTCAAGCTGGTGGAACCCCTGCGTCGCTTGTTTAAAGACGAGGTGCGCAAGGTGGGCCGCAGCCTGGGTCTGCCCCAGGAAATCGTTGGCCGGCACCCCTTCCCCGGTCCTGGTCTGGCGATTCGCATCCTTGGTGAGGTCACCAGCGAGAAGCTCAACATCCTTCGTGACGCCGACCTGGTTGTGCGCGAGGAGGTGAAGGAGGCAGGCTTATACAACGAGATCTGGCAGGCTTTTGCCGTGCTGCTGCCGGTGCGCAGCGTGGGGGTGATGGGCGATAAACGCACCTATGCCTTCCCGATCGTGCTGCGCTGCGTCTCCTCGGAAGACGGCATGACGGCCGATTGGTCTCGCCTTCCCTACGACCTACTCGAGAAAATCTCCAACCGCATCGTCAATGAGGTCAAGGGCGTGAACCGGGTGGTGCTCGACATCACCAGCAAACCGCCTGGCACCATCGAGTGGGAGTAGGTGTTGCGGGAGTAGCCCGAGACGCCGACCTTCGATACCATCGGCTCCCAGCCCATACGTCGTGACTGCCGCCTCCGCGCCCCCCAGCTCGACACCCCCCGATCCCGACATGCAGCGACGGCTGCAGCAGGACAGCATCGTCCTGGCTGGCAAAACCATATATCTCAATCCCTTTCTGTATTGGCGCCGTTTCGATGCCAATACGGACCGCTGGCTGCGGGAGCCAGGCCAGTTGATGGAAGACCAGATCGCCAGCAACCGGCTCCGCTTTTATCCCGAGGTGGACTGGGAGCTGCTTGAAGAGGGTGAGCGGGCCGCCAAAGATGGCGCCGTGGAGATGTTCCTCAAGAGTCTGGAGCTGATCAGCACCTTCAACCCTGAGCTCTCGGCCGGTCATCTGCTCGAGGTTGAGCGCAAGATGGCGGTCACCAAGAAGAAATCATTTGAGCGCTGGGTGACCCGCTCCCTGCGCCGGCGCCAGCAGGAGGAAGAGAAGGCCCGGCGACGCTTTGACCGGGAGCGCACCCTGCGGGCCTGGGGCGAATGGCTGGCCCTTGACGTCACCCGCCAGGCCCTGGTGCCGCTGGCCTCGCTCCTGGTGATCGCCGTGGCGGCGGGTTGGTGGTGGGGTAGTCAGCAGAACTCCCGCCAGGTGATTGTTGATCCAGGGATCCAGCGGCTGGCGCCCTGAGCACCGGGCTGCAGGCAGGTCAGACTGTGGTTCCTGAGCCAGGAACGCCGCCATGGCTACCGACCCCTTTGATGCTCTCCGGCTCACCTTGATGCAGGACGTCCTGCCCGTGGGTTTGGCGGTGGTGGAGCGGGCCCGTAAGGGCGGGGCTCGCGAGGTGATGGCAGCCTTTGACGGCCAGGAGGCCGATCCCCTCGGCAGCCTGCGGGAGGAGGGCGAGCCTGCCGCTAGTCAGCTGCGCCAGGGCCTGGATAGGGTCAGCCCCGGCCTGGGCAACCCGGTGATGAAGGTGGAGGTCCACGATGTGGCCACCGAGGTAGGGGCTGAGGGAGCACACCAAGCCGATCCCCAGGACGCCTTGGAGTTGCAGCAGGGTCTGGCCCGCATTGCTGCTCGACTGGAGCAGCTGGAGCAGCGACTCGAGCTCAACGCCTGACCATGGCCTTTGGTCCAGCTGCCTCCCGTCACACCGGCATGGGCCGTCAGTCGGCCCTGCTTCTGGCTGTGGTGTTGCTGTTCAGCGGTGCCATGGTGGCGCGCTTGGCCTGGTTGCAGTTGCTGCACGGCGCTGAGAACCGCGCCAGGGCCGATGAAAACCGAATTCGGCTGCTGCCCCGCAACCCGATCCGGGGTCGCCTTTTGGATCGTCATGGCCAGGTGCTGGCCACTAGCCGGCTCACCTACAACCTCTACATCCAGCCGCGGGAGGTGGGTGACGCCCAGTGGCCGGCCCTGCGAGATCGCTTGGCGACGGTGGTTGGGTTACCTGCGGCCCAGCTGGAGGCGCGTCGAAGTAGTGGTGCCAATGCGGAGGGATTTCGGATAGCTCTGGCCAGTGGCCTCAAGTCTGAGCAGGTGCTGCGCTTCCGGGAGCAGGCTGCCGGGCTCCAGGGCGCCGAGGTGGATGTGGACATCCTGCGCAGCTATCCCCACGGCCGGCTGGCAGCCCACGTGCTCGGTTACACCAGCGGGATCACGGAAGAGGAATACACCCAGCTCCAGCCCAAGGGTTACCGGATCCAGGATCGGGTGGGCCGCAGTGGGGTCGAGAAGCAGTTTGAGGGGCACCTGCGTGGCGAGTGGGGCGGCCAGCAGGTGGAGGTGAATGCTGCCGGCCAGGTGCAGCGCATCATCGGGGAGAAGTCTGCTAAGGCTGGTCAGGACCTGCGGCTCACCCTGGACCTGGCGCTGCAGCAGGCTGCAGAGCGCGCCCTCGACGGGGTGCGCAAGGGGGCGATCGTGGCGCTCGACCCCCAAACCGGAGCAATTCGGGCCCTGGCCAGCCGGCCCACCTTTGACCCCAATGTTTTTTCGCCGGCGCCGAGTTCCAGCCAGTGGAGCAGCCTCAATTCCCCCGATGCGCCCTTGCTGAATCGCGCCTTCCAGGGCTTTCCACCGGCCAGCACCTTCAAGATTGTCACCTCTGTGGCGGGTCTGGAGTCGGGCCGCTACACGGCCGACTCGAAGGTGATGACGATGAATTCGTTCTGTTATGCGGGCCTTTGCTACAGCGACCATGGCGCCCATGGGGCCATCGGTTTTCCTTTCGCCCTGGCCGTGAGCAGCAACACCTTCTATTACCAGGTGGGGCTGAAGGTGGGCCCCGATGAGCTGTTCAAAGCTGCCCGGCGCATGGGCTATGGCCAGGTCACGGGCATTGAGCTGGTGGAGGAGGAGACCCCGGGCTTGCTGGGCGATCAGGCTTGGAAACAGGAGGTGCTGGGTGAGGGCTGGACACCCGTGGATACCATCACCTCGGCCATTGGCCAGGGGGCCCTACAGGTGACCCCGATCCAGATGGCGCGGCTATACGCCGCGGTGGCCAACGGTGGTTGGCTGGTGACGCCCCACCTGGTGGAGAGTCCCACCCAACGGACTTGGATCGGCCTTAAGCCGGCCACCCTGCGGGTGTTGCGGGATGGGCTGCGCCAGGTGGTGACCATCGGCACCGCCAAGCTTCTCAATGATCCCAACCTGCCTCCGGTGGCTGGCAAAACCGGCACTGGCGAAGATCCACCCCGGCCTGATCACGCCTGGTTTGGCGGCTATGCCCCAGCAGATAAGCCCACCTTGGTGATCATCGCCTTCGGGGAAAACTCCGGCGGCTATGGCGGCACGGTGGCAGCTCCGATGGTGAAGGCTTTGATGAACACCTGGTTCCGGGGCAGCCTGCCGGGGCAGGCGCCCCAGTCCTGATTCAGGCCACTAGTTGCAGGTCAGGCTTGGCCAACAGGCGCTGGTAGTAGCCGCGCAGTTGTTCGGTAGCTCCAGACCAACCCCAGCGCTCGGCTTCCTCGCGGGCGTTGGTGCGCAGCTCGGCCCGTTGAGTGGCATCGCCAAGGAGGCGCTCCACCGCAGCAGCCAGGCTGCCTTCCTGGTCTGGTTCGTAAAGGCAGCCATTGACCCCATCGCTGACGATGTCCGGGATGCCACCGCGGTTGGCGCCCACCACCGGGCAGCCGGCCGCCATGGCCTCCAGCAGCACCAGGCCCAGGGTTTCGGTGCTGGAGGGGAATAGAAAAGCGTCGCCGCTGGCGTAGGCCGCCGCCAGCTCTTGCCCGGCTAGGTAGCCCACGAAGTGGGTAGGTGTGCCCGCAAAGATCTTCTCGAGTTGCAGGCGGTAGGGACCATCTCCAACTAGGGCCAGCCGGGCATCGGGCATTGTTTCAAGTACGGGCCGAATCCGTTCGATCTGTTTTTCCGCAGATAGGCGGCCGATGTAGAGCAGCAGCTTGCCGGTGTCGCTCTGGCCATTTAGCAGCCGCTGTCGCATGGCATCGGAGCGCAGCGCCGGCTGGAAAAGCTCAGTGTCTACGCCGCGCTGCCACAAATCGGTGTGCTGGATTCCTTTCTCACTTAGCTCTTGCACCATGGCGGTGGAGGTGCAGAGGTTGAGCCGGGCCTGGTTGTGGGCAGCTTTGAGCAGTTCCCATAGCAGTGGCTCAAGCATGCCCATGCCGTAGTGCTCCAGGTATTTGGGCAGATGGGTGTGGTAGCTGGCTACCAGGGGATAGGCCTTGGTTTTGGCCAGCCAGATGCCGCCGAGCCCCAGGACGGCGGGATTGACAACGTGGACAAGATCTGGCTTGAAGCGATCCAGGGCTTCTGCCACCGCCGGCCGAGGCAGGGCCAGCTTGAGCTCGGGGTAGAGGGGTAGGGGCATTGCGGGCACTCCCACCACTTGGGCTCCCATGTAGGTCTCGGGGGCGCCTTCCGGGCAGAAGATCAGGACCTCATCGCCAGCCGCGACTAGATGCTGCACCGTCTTGGTGAGCCTGGTGACGATGCCGTCCACCTTGGGCAGAAAGGTTTCGGTGAAAAAGGCGATCTTCAAGGGTTTGGAGTTGTGCCTTAGGTCGTCTGGATGGCCTGAGCCTGGGTTTGGGTCCAGGCGGATTGGCAGGGAATGCGACTGCGGTCGCAGCGATCAGCCCAGCGGCGCGCCACATCCACCACTTCAGCCAGCAGGCCGTCATCGAGGGTGGTGGGGTTGAGGCCCAGCTCGATGAAGCAGCGGTTGTCGACGATTAGATCGTTTTCGACGGCTTCGTTGCGCGGATTGGGCAGGTAATTGATCTGGGCGTCCGTGAGAGCCGCCACTTTGCGGGCTAGTTCACCAACCTGGTGGCTTTCGGTCATCTGGTTGAAGATCTTCACCCGCTCGCCCCTGGCCGGCGGATTTTCCAGGGCCAGCTGCACGCACTTCACCGAATCGCGGATGTGGATGAAGGCGCGGGTCTGGCCGCCGGTGCCGTGCACAGTGAGCGGATAGCCGATCGCTGCCTGCATCAAGAAGCGATTGAGCACGGTGCCGTAGTCGCCGTCGTAGTCGAAGCGGTTGGTGAGGCGTGGGTCGCGCTCGGTGGCCTCGGTGTTGGTGCCCCAGACGATCCCCTGGTGCAGGTCGGTGATACGGATCTGGTCGTTTTTGTTGTAGTAGAGGAAGAGCAGCTGGTCCAGCGTCTTGGTCATGTGATAGACGCTGCCCGGGCTGGCCGGGTGCAGGATCTCCTCCTCGAAGCGGCTGCCGTCGGGCTGGGGCACTTCCACCTTGAGGTAGCCCTCGGGGATGGTGGCGCCGCGGTGGGAGCCGTAGCCGTACACCCCCATCGTGCCTAAATGCACGATGTGGATGTCGAGGCCGCTCTCCACGATCGCGGCTAGCAGGTTGTGGGTGCCGTTGACGTTGTTGTCGACGGTATAGCGCTTGGTGGCGCTGCTTTTCATCGAGTAGGGAGCTGCGCGCTGCTCGGCAAAATGCACCACCGAATCGGGCCGCTCGTGGCGTAGTAGCTCCAGAAGCCGGTCGTATTCCCCAGCGATGTCCAGATGGACAAACCGCATCGGCTTGCCGCCCACCTGTTCCCAGGCCTTAAGGCGGTCGCCCATGGTGGCGATCGGCGTCAGCGACTCCACCTCCAGGTCGACGTCGATCTTGCGCCGGCTGAGGTTGTCGATGACAACCACCTCGTGGCCAGCATCGGCCAGGTTCACCGCGCAGGGCCAACCGCAGAAGCCGTCGCCACCGAGAACGAAGACCTTCATTGCAACGCCCATTCCGAAAACCTCAGACCCCTGCAGGACGAGCGGATGCTCCGCTTTGCAAGCTACTACAGGCGTTCGGCTTCAGCTCCCTACCCGGCCAACCTCGGGCGAACTGGGATTGGCGTTTGTGCGTATGGGTAGCCGACCTGCGTGGAAGGCGCTGCGGCCGGCCTCGCAGGCCATGGCCATGGCCCGCGCCATCGCCGGGGGGTCGCCTGCCAGGGCGATGGCGCTGTTGATAAGCAGGGCGTCTGCGCCCATTTCCATGGCCTGGGCGGCCTCGCTGGGCACGCCGATACCGGCGTCGACCACCACGGGCACCTTGGCGTTTTCGATTATCAGGGCGATGTTGGCGGCGTTGCGGATGCCCTGGCCCGAGCCGATCGGCGAGCCCAGGGGCATCACGGTGGCGCAGCCAGCCTCTTCGAGTCGCTTGGCCAGGAGTGGATCGGCATTGATGTAAGGCAGCACCGTGAAGCCCTCCTTCACCAGTTGCTCAGCGGCTGCCAGGGTGCCGAATGGATCGGGCAGCAAATGACGAGAGTCTGGAATCACCTCCAGCTTCACGAAGCAGTTGTCCTCCTGGCCTGCCAGCTTTGCCAGCTCCCGTCCCAGGCGGGCCACCCGGATCGCTTCTTCGGCGGTGGCGCAGCCGGCCGTGTTGGGCAGCATCCAGATGCGCTGCCAGTCGATGGCCTCCAGCAGGCCTGCATGGCCGGCAGCCTGGCTCTGCACCCGACGCACGGCAACGGTCACGATTTCGCAGTCGCTGGCCTTCAGGCTGGCCTGCATGGCCGCCAGGCTCGGATATTTGCCGGTGCCGGTCATCAGGCGGCTGCGGAAGCTGCGCCCCCCGATCACAAGTGGATCCCGATGGGTGTGCGGTTCGTTGTTGGAAGCGGTGGTGACCACGGAGCAGGGCCAGATCTCGGCAACGGTCCTAGCCTCCCATTAGTCAGTTCTGGTCGTTGTGTCTTTTGCCGTTCTTCGTGCTGCCCTGCCGTTAGCCGCATTGCCGTTTGCACTGTTGCCAATCGGTTTGTTCCCGGCGCAGGCGGCTACACCCGTGGCCAGTGAAGCCTTTGTGCCTTTTACCCCTCCCTCGGCTACCAGCGTCGGTGGTGAGTCGCTTAGTGGTCTGGGAGGTGCGGAGACCTTTGATCCAGTTGGCCGGGCCCAGCTGCTGGCCGGGGAGATGCCGCTCGTATGGAGTGGTACTTATCAATCCTTTGACAATTCCCAGATTGTCAGTGCTGAGCTCCGGCTTGCCTCGGTCAAGCCGATAGGCCAGATGATTGACCTGCGCGGTGAACTCACGGTGGGAGGGGTTACCACTCCCGTGCAGGGCAACCTCAACGCCGAATCAGACCAGCTCGACCTGCTGATGCTCTGCGAGTGCGAGGTGCCGGGTCTGGAAATGGGAGGGGTATTTACGGGTCTTCAGGGCCTGCAGTTGTCAGGCTGGCAGGCACCTCGTCTCACCAGCCGTGGCGGCCGCCTGGATCTGCGTCCCCTATCAAGTGCTAGCCGCGTAGTTGGTCCAACCCGCGGCGCTGCAGTACGCGGACTTTGGTGAAAGTTGAATAAATAATCGCTTAGGCCGCCCGATTCAGGCCGGCCTTGCGATCGAGGAGTTTCAACCGTTTGCGGGCGGTTTTGTTATTGGCGTCAAGCTCAATCACCTGCTCATATGTCTGCTTGGCCTCTTCCAGCTTGAGCTGCTTTTCCAGGGCGAAGGCAAGATTATTGAGTGCTACTGGGTAGGCGGGCTTGGCTTCCAATGCCAGCCGGTAATGGCGAATTGCCGTTTTGTAGTTGTTTTGAGCTGCCAAGGCGAAGCCCAAGGCGTTTTGAATCACAGCTTGGGCTTCAGCCGGTTCTTTAGCAGCCTCAGCTTTCTTAAGAGCTTGCTTGAGTGATTCGGCGGCTTGGCCATACAAGCGCTTGCGTAGTTGCACAGAGCCAAGCTCGTACAACGTGGCAGCGTCTGATGGCTTAGGGCCTTCACTACGCTCTAGCTTTGCCAGGGTGGCTTCATCTGAACGTACGCGCCAGATTTGCCGGGCCACTACAACTGCAGCGACCCCCAGCAGGACGATCAGCCCAATTAGGTAGGCCTGGGGAAGGAGGGCGTCCAAAAAGACCTACCGGTGGAACTCAGTTTGAAGCGGCGCCCACGATGCTGGTGAAGCTGCCGGGGTCGACCACGGCAAGCTGGGCAAGCATTTTGCGGTTGATGCGCACGTCTGCTTTCTTTAAACCACCCATGAAGCGGCTGTAGCTCAGGCCATTGAGCCGAGCTGCTGCGTTGATCCGGGCGATCCAGAGACGGCGGAAGTCGCGCTTGCGACGACGGCGGTCCCGGTAGGCATTGCAAAGCGCCTTCATCACCCGCTGGTTGGCGGTGCGGAAGAGGGAGCCATTGCCGCCGCGGAAGCCACGGGCTAGGCGAAGAATCTTGTTACGGCGTTTGCGGGCAACATTGCCCCTCTTGACGCGTGACATAGCAGTAGATCAGGAAGATAAAAGTAAAAATTGTCCGAGGTCGCTCTCAGGCGTAGGGGAGCATCGCCCTCACGTTGTCCGCATCGCGCTCATCAACAACAGCCATTGTGCCCAGATGACGCTTGCGCTTCGGGCTCTTGTGATCGAGCAGGTGGTTGAGGAAGGCTCGGCGACGCAGAAACTTGCCGGTGCTGGTGGCCTTGAACCGCTTGGCGGCTGCTTTGCGGGTCTTGAGCTTCGGCATTTCTCGCGTTGCGGCGGGCACAAACAAGCAGAGTACGACGTGGCAGTGCCTTCCTCCAAGACCCCTCCTTTTAAGCAATGTTTTCAGTCCGGTCCTCTTCGGCTCAATCGTTGTTGCCGTTAGCCATTTGGGCCAGCACGCTGCTGCTCGCGGGGGGATGTCGGGCCGCCGCACCTCCCATTTCACCTGGATCCGGCCCTGCTTCTGCGCTGCATTGGCCCGTGCAGCCTCCGCCGGCAGTGGCGGCCACAGCGCCGGTGCTCTGGGTGGCCCTGGCGGCCCATTTGGGTCCGCCTACTCCCTTGGAGCTACGCAGCGCGGCTGGAAACCTCACCCTGCTGAGTGCGACGGGCCAGCGGTTTCAGGCGCCCCTGTTGCAGTTGCACTGGCGCAGGCTGCCGTTGGCCGAGCCCTTGGCGCTGCGCCGTCAGGTGTGGGGGCCCTTTGCTAGCTACGAGAGCGCCCAGGAGGCTTCTGGCCGCTGGCGACTGGCCGGTGCCACCCCTGTGATTGCCCACCCGGCCGAATGGGAAGTGTGGGCCGCGCCCGAGGCTCCAGCGCCCGCTGGAGTTAGGCCGCGGCTGGTGGAGCAGTTGCAGCGCGATCGCCTGGTTTTGGAGCTGCGGCGCCCGGATGGCCCGGTTCGCTTAGAGGGGCCCTTGCGCTTGGAGGCCCCGGGGGGGCTGAGCTGGCAGGGGGGTGTGTTTGCAGGTCCATTTCGGCTCCAGGGAGATGCCTACGGCAGCTGGTCGTTGGTGGAGGAGGTGCCCTTAGAGCGCTACCTGCTTGGGGTTGTGCCCCATGAGATCGGGGCAGGCTCCCCCGCGGCGGCCCTGGCTGCCCAGACGGTCCTGGCCCGCACCTGGGCCCTGCGCAACCAGGGGAGATTCGTGGTGGATGGCTACCACCTATGCGCCGATACCCAATGCCAGGTGTACGCAGACCCCAGCCAGGCCGGAGCAGCTGTACGCCAGGCGATTGCCGCCACCCAATATCAAGTCTTGAGCTGGCAGGGTGCGCCGATTCATGGCGTCTATCACGCAACAAATGGGGGGATTGCGGCCGGGTTTGAGGAGGTGTGGATTGGGGACGCCCTGCCCTATCTGAGGCCGCGGGTGGATGGTCCGCCAGCCGTTGCAGCCGCTGTGGTTTTGCCGTTGCAGCCGGCCCGGCTAGGAGCTGCCCTGGCGGCTACCGCCCGCGCCTATGGCTTCGACCACCCCCGCTTCCGCTGGTCTCGCCAGCTCGATTCGGCCCAGATTCAGCAGGCCTTGAGCCGCGCTGCCCTGTCCTTGGGCCTGCCGCCCACACGCCTGGCGGTGCTGGAGCGGGGCCCCAGTGGACGGGTATTGGCGCTGGAAATCCAGGCGCAGGGAGCCAGTGGAGTGCGGCAGAGCGTGGTGCTGCGCCGTGATGCGATTCGCCGCACCTTGCGACAGTTGCCCAGCACCCTCTTTGTGTTGCGGCCCGACGGCCCGGGTCGCTGGATTTTCGAGGGGGGAGGGTTTGGCCACGGTGCCGGCTTGTCTCAAGCTGGAGCTATCGACTTAGCCCGGCGTGGCTGGAGCATGGCTCGCATCCTCGATCACTACTATCCGGGCACCAGCCTCCAGTCCCTCAGGGCGTTGCCAGGCATCAGCCCCCTGTCCCAGCCCGGCTCGGCCGCCAGTTCCCCTTAGAGTTCGGCGACTTTCGGGATCGCCATGGCTGCGGGTGGCCGTACCACCGATCACCGTCGCGGCAAGTCGGCCCTGTTCCTGATCGGCTGCGGCTGGGCGGGAATGGCTCCCCATTGGCTCCATGAGTCGCTGCGCCTGATCCCGGCTCTCACCCTGGCCGTGCTGCTTGGGGGCTACAGCCTGCGCACCGTGTTGCGCCAGGTTTTTGGTTCGCTAGGCAGCCCAGAACCAGCTCAAGCCTCCGCCGCTCAAGGGGCCGAACCCCTGCCCGCAGTGGACGTGGTGGTGGCGGCCCGCGATGAGCAGGCAGTTATTGGCCGCTTGGTGGAGCGCATTGCTCAGTTGAACTACCCGCAGGGGCAGATGCGGCTCTGGGTAATTGACGACGCCAGCAGCGATCGGACTCCTCAGGTTTTGGCTGAGCTGCAGGAGCGTCATCCTTTTCTGCAGGTATTGCGGCGTGAGCCAGATGCCGGCGGCGGCAAATCGGGCGCTCTAAATCTTGTGCTGCAGCAGCTTCAGGGCCGCTGGATGTTCGTGCTCGACGCTGATGCGGACCTTCAGAGCGACACCCTGGAGCGGCTGATTCCCTACGCGGAAGCTGGTGGCTGGTCGGCCGTGCAGTTGCGCAAAGCTGAGGTGAATGCCACCGCCAATTGGCTGACCCGGGCCCAAGCCATGGAGATGGCCCTCGACGCCGTGATCCAGCAGGGTCGCTTAGCAGTTGGAGGCGTAGCCGAGTTGCGCGGCAATGGCCAGCTGCTACGCCGGGACGCCCTGCTCAGTAGCGGTGGTTTCAACGAGGACACGGTCACCGACGACCTAGACCTCAGTTTCAGGCTGCTGCTCGACGGCCAGCCGATTGGCATCCTCTGGGATCCGCCGGTACAGGAAGAGGCGGTGCTGAGTGTGGCTGCCCTCTGGCGTCAGCGTCAGCGTTGGGCTGAAGGCGGTTTGCAGCGCTTCTTCGATTACTGGCCCGGCCTGATTTCTGAGCGTCTAAGCGCAAGTCAGAAGCTTGATTTAACCAGCTTCTTCCTGCTCCAATACTTTTTGCCGGTGGTGGCGATTGCCGATTTGATCGGCGCCGTGATTACGGGCACCCGCCCAACCATCTGGCCCCTTTCCTTTGTTGCCTTTGGGCTCTCTGGAGGGGCGATTTTGGCCGGTTGTCGTCGCCCTAGCGAGGGCCCGGCCCTGCCGGCAATGAACGTCTGGAACCTGCTCCTGGGCATTGCCTATTTGAGCCACTGGTTTGTGGTGATTCCCTGGACCACTCTCCGCATGGCCCTGCTTCCCAAGAGCCTGGTTTGGGCAAAGACCATGCACCTCGGCGAGGAGGAAGAGTCCCAAATCGAAGATCCGGCAACCGCCTGATTACCTGTTACGCAATTGTGCTGGCCCCGCTCAGGCAGCCGCCTCAGCTGCATCGCCAGTCAATGCATCGCCAGTTAATTCGTCGAGCGGCCCATCGAGTTCAACTACTTCGCCATTGAAGAACTCCGCCAGCCTTCTGGCCTTGTCATCGAGGGGTGCGGCTAAGGGGGGCGCAGTAACTGCCGCGGGTGGCGGATTGGCTACTGGGCTTGGTAGGGCTGCTGGGCTTGGCAGTGGTGCTGGCGTTGGCGGTGGTGGTGTCGGTCTGGGGGTGGCGGCACCGGGGGCGGTGACAGTTGGTGCGGCGCTCTCCCCACCCCCTTCCAATGTGAGCTGGCGGGGGCTGCCTAGGGCCTTAGCTACCGCTGCTTCCAGCAGGGGCAGGCGGCTCTGCACCATGGCCATCCAGTTGCCGGCCACCTGCACCACGGCGCGGCGCTCATCGAGGCGCACCAGCCGGGCCTGTTGGGACAGCAGCATTCGCGTAGAGGGCAGCTCCAGGCCCGCCAGGATTTGCTGCCAGAGCTCCGGCAGTTTGGCGGAGCTGTTGGGCTCGTCGCTGACTGGAGCCGGAGCCGGGATTGGGGCGGCTGCTGGCGCGACCGCCGGTGCGACTGGGGGTGCAACCAGCGGTGCAACTGCAGGCGCAGTTGCGGTGGGGGCTGCGGCAGAGATTGGCTGGGCGGCAGCTACTGGCTCGGCCAGCAGACCCAACAGCAGCACCTCTAGCCACAGGCGCGGGTTGACGCTGTGGCGCAGCTGCTGCTCGCTGCCCCTTAGCTGAGCCTGCCACTGCAGTAGCCGGGCTTTGCCGAGGGAGCGGGCCAGATCGGGAAGGGCTTGGCGGAACTGGGGCGACACGCTGGTGAGCTCTAGGCGGTCGGGCGCCGTGCCAGCCAGCACTAGATCCCGCAGCAGGCTGACGAGCCCCTGCAGCACGGCGGCGGGCTCCCGGCCCCGCTCCAGCAGCTCGCGGCAACCCTCCAGCAGGGCGAGGGGATCGCAACTGGCCAGGGCACCGGCTAGGGCCAGTAGTTCCTGCTCCGGTACAGCCCCCAGCAGCTCCCATACCGCTGTGGCCTCGATCGGCGCCGGCAGCAGACTGAGCTGATCTAGCAGGCTCTCCGCATCCCGCAGGCCCCCCTGGGCTCGCTGGGCCACCACGTGCAGGGCTTCTGGAGTGATGCCGATCTGCTCCTGCTCAGCGATCCAGCTGAGGTGTTGCTCGAGGGCCTGCAGGGGGATGCGGCGGAAATCGAAGCGTTGACAGCGGCTCAGGATCGTGGCGAGTACCCGCTGCGGGTCGGTGGTGGCCAGCACGAACACCACCCGCGGCGGTGGCTCCTCCAAGGTTTTGAGCAGGGCGTTGAAGGCGGCGGTCGAGAGCATGTGGCACTCGTCCACCACATACACCTTCCAGCGGGCCTGCACCGGAGCGAAGCGGGAGCGCTCGATCAGCTCGCGGATGTTGTCGACGCCGGTGTTGGAGGCGGCGTCGATCTCGATTACATCGAGGGCATTGCCGGCGGCGATGGAGGTGCAGAGCTCGCAGACGCCACAGGGCTCGGGGGTGGGCCCATCGCTGCCGATGCAGTTGAGGGAGCGGGCCAGGATGCGGGCGCTGGAGGTTTTTCCCGTGCCGCGGGGGCCACAAAACAGATAGGCCGGCGCAATCCGGCCGGTGCGCAGGGCGTTGCCCAGGGTGGCGGCGATCGCCTCCTGCCCCACCAGCTGGTCGAAGCGCTGGGGACGGTATTTGTGGTGGAGGGGTTGGTAGCTGGAGATCGCCGTTGGGCTCATGAAGCTGAGGCTTGAGATTAGTGGCCCTGGTCCGGTTCGAGCTGGCGCCTTAGCCGCTCTTCCAGTTCTTCCACGGCCGTGAGTTGGTCGGCCAGTTTCTGGGCCGCCAGCCTCAGGTTTTCGAAGCGGTCTTGGCCCCAGCGAGCTTCAGCCCGGCCAAGCTCCTGCTCCAATTTCTGCTGCAGGCCTTGGCGCAGCTTGTCGAGTTCGGTCAGGTTGCCCTGGCGCAGCAGCATTCGGGCAGCGCTGAGCATGGCCGCTGGCACCCACTGACCGATGGCCAGGGCCCCGAGGCTGCCGGTGTGCAGCAAATCCTCGACCTGGGCGCTGCGATGCCGGCCGGTCTTGCACCAATGGGCGAAGTGTTCGCAGTTGTTGAACAGCAAGTTGTAATTCTGTTCGCCCAGGCGCCCCATGGCCCGCCGCAGGGTTACGCCGGCCGGGGAGCAGTCGCCCGCGGCATAGGGAACCACCGCTACAGGTTCGCCGCGGCTGAAATCGGCCAGGGGGCTGCGCAGGATTTCGCGCCCCTCCAGGTAGTGGGCCACGCTGCCGTCGCCTAGATCGATGCCGTGATGCAAGAACAGACCGTGCTGGCGCGGCACCTGTAAGTGGTCAGCTGCGGACATCGGTGCGGGCCCGATCAGGCGCTGGCCTGCTGTGGCGAATCCAGGTTGGCGCTGCCGAGGGGCACCACCTTGCCCTTGCTGCGCTGCTCCACCAGCTCCCGGGTCACGGTGAAGCTCTTGACGTCGTTGCGGGAGGGCAGGTCGTACATCAGGTCGAGCATTAGCTCTTCGACGATGCCGCGCAGGGCCCGGGCGCCCGTCTTGCGGCGATGGGCCTCGATGGCAATCGCTTCAACAGCGCCGGCTTCGAAATCGAGCTGCACGTTGTCCATGCTCAGCAGGGTTTGGAACTGCTTGATCAGGGCATCCCGGGGTTCGGTGAGAATGGCTTGCAGGGCTGGCGTGTCGAGGGGCTCAAGCACCGCACTAACCGGCAGCCGACCAATGAATTCGGGGATCAGGCCGTAGCGCACTAGGTCGTCGGGCTCCAGATGGCGCAGCACCTCGGCTGCATGGCGATCCTTGCCGCTGCGGGGCCGGCTGCTGCCATCGGCACTGAGGAAACCGATGGAGTTGCGGCCCATCCGCTTCTGCACCACATCTTCGAGGCCGACGAAGGCACCACCGCAGATGAACAGGATCTGACTGGTGTCGATCTGAATGCATTCCTGGTAGGGATGCTTTCGGCCTCCTTGCGGCGGCACGTTGGCCACGGTGCCTTCGAGCATTTTCAGCAATGCCTGCTGCACCCCTTCTCCGGAGACGTCCCGGGTGATGGAGGGGTTTTCGCTCTTGCGGGCGATCTTGTCGATTTCATCGATGTAGATGATGCCCCGCTGGGCCTGTTCCACATCCTGATCCGCTTTCTGCAGCAGCCGCAGCAGGATATTTTCCACGTCTTCTCCGACGTAGCCCGCCTCGGTAAGGGTGGTGGCGTCGGCTACCGCAAAGGGCACATCGAGCATTTCGGCCAGGGTCTGGGCCAGGAGCGTTTTGCCGCAGCCGGTGGGGCCGATCAGCAGGATGTTGCTCTTGTGCAGCTTGGTGGCTGTCTGGTCCGTTTCACCCTTGCCATCGCCTTGCCAGGCCAGGCGTTTGTAGTGGTTGTAAACAGCTACGGAAAGATTTTTCTTTGCTTCGTTTTGGCCCACCACCTGGCGGTCGAGAAAGGCCTTGATCTCCCGGGGCTTGGGCACCTCCGCCAGAGTTGGAGCGGGTTTGGTTGTTTTTTTGCTGGAGGCCTTACCGCGGCTGGAGTCGGCGGCATGGCGGCCGCTTCCGCCGCCGCTGGCTGTGCCGCTATGTCCGTCTACCAGCTCCTCATCAAGGATCTCGTTGCAGAGATCGATACATTCATCGCAGATGTAGACACCCGGGCCGGCGATCAGCTTGCGCACCTGTTCTTGCGACTTGCCGCAGAACGAGCACTTCAGGTGGGCGTCGAACTTGGCCATGGGCAGGGGAGTCCTGATTCCAGGATCGACAGGAAATAATGGATCGTCAGCTGACCTTAAGGATCAAACCGGCCGGAATCACTCAGCAGCTGTGGCGGCAGGGGATTCGGTCACGACCCGATCGATCAGGCCGTATTCAACCGCCTCTGCGGGGGAAAGGAAGTAGTCGCGGTCAGTGTCTTCGGTGATTTTTTCGAGGGGCTGACCGGTGTGTTCAGCCATCAGACCGTTGAGGGTGTCCTTGAGGAAAAGAATCTCCTTGGCCTGGATTTCAATGTCCACTGCCTGGCCCTGGGCGCCGCCGAGGGGTTGGTGAATCATGATCCGGGCATTGGGCAGGGCCAGCCGCTTGCCCTTGGTGCCACCCGAGAGCAGGAAGGCACCCATGGATGCGGCCAGGCCGTAGCAGATGGTCACCACGTCTGGGGAGACCTGCTGCATCGTGTCGTAGATCGCCAAGCCGGCGGTCACTGAGCCGCCTGGGGAGTTCACGTAAATCTGTATGTCCTTCTCCGGATCCTCGGCTTCGAGGAACAGCAGCTGGGCGACTAGGGAATCGGCCACCTGATCGTCGATGCCGGTGCCCAGAAAGATGATCCGTTCGCGCAGCAGGCGCGAATAGATATCGAAGGCGCGGTCGCCCTTGCCCGACTGCTCCACAACCGTGGGCAGCACCCCGGGGGAGCCACTGGGGCTCCAGCTGCTGTGGACGGGATGGCGAAGGGTGGCGTCGATCACGCGCGGGGAAGCTCTCGGAGGACCAATCTATTGGTCCTGGCTGTGGCTATTGGGCTTTGGCTGGTTTGGCCTTGGCTTTCGCTTTGGTCTTTGCCTGCTCCTCGCCTGCTGCGTCAGGGTCGGCGTCGGCTGGGGTGGCAGCCTTTTCGGTGATGGTGCTGTTGGCCTCAAGCCACTCCAGCAGCTTGTCGCGCAGCAGGTCGTCGGCAACGGCCAGACGCAATCTTTCGGGATCGATGTTGCCCTGCTGGCTCAGGCCGCGGCTGATCTCCTTGATTTTGGTTTCGAGCTCCTTGGCCTCCACCTCGATCGCCTCGGTGGCGGCGAGGGCCTTGAGGGCCAGGCTGCGGCGCAGGCGCTCCTCTGCCTCCGGCCGGGAGGTGTCCATCAATGAGCGCACCAGGTCCGGGGTGAACAGCTTTTTGACGTCCATGCCCTGCTGGGCGATCTGTCCAGCTGTCTGCTCCACCAGGTTGCGGATTTCCTGTTGAACCAGGGTTTCGGGTAGTTCCACTTCAAGCTCTTGCACTAGGGCAGCGAGCAGGGCGTCGTGGCGGCTGGCCTTAGCCCGGCGCTCGGCGTCGTCCTTGAGGCGGGTTTCCAGATCGCTGCGCAGTTCGGCCAGGGTGGCTTTGTCGCTGGCCTGCTGGGCAAAGGAGTCGTCAAGGGCGGGTAGTTCCCGGCACTTGAGGTCTTTCAGGCTGATCTCGAAGCGCGACTGGCGGCCGGCGGCCTCCTCTTGGGGGTAGCTCTCCGGGAACTGGCAGTCGATGGTTTTGCTAGCGCCGATAGCCATGCCGATTACGCCCTCTACGAAGCCGGGGATCATCCGGCCCTCCTCCAGCTCGACTTCCATGGCATCGCTGCTGCCACCACTGATGGCCTCGCCGCTATCCACGTAGATGCCGCTGAAGCTGAGTACCGCCACATCGCCGCTGGCGGCGGGGCGGCCTTCTACGGGCACCAGGGTGGCCAGCTGCTTGCGCGACTGCTCGATCAGTTCATCGATGCGGGCCGGATCGAACTTGATTGCCTCGGCCTCAGCCTTTAGCCCCTTGGTGGACTTGAGTTTTGGTGTGGGCTCGACGTCGAGCTCCAGGGTGATGGTGAGGGCGCTGCCGGGCTCGAAGCGTTCCATCACGACTTCAAAGCCTTCGGTGAGCTCGGGCCTGCCGATGGCTACCACCATTTCTTGGCTAACAGCATCCCGGAAAGCGGCGTCCACTAGGTCTTCTAGGGCCGTGGCGCGGATGCGCAGGGGACCGATCTGCTGGAGCAACACGGGCCGGGGAACCTTGCCCTTGCGAAAGCCGGGAAGCTTGATGCTGCGACTCAGCTTGTCCACGGCGGCGTCATAGCTGGCCTGGCTGCGGCCGCCGGGGATGGCCACCTCGAGGGCCACGCGGCTGCCCGGACGGGGACTGGCTTTTATCGACAGCGGGCTGGCGGCGGGGGCGGCGGCTGAGCTCATGGAAAACAGTTGCAGACCCCGATCCTAGAAAGCGGCCGTTCCGAGCTCCCAGCGCGTATTGTCGGTTCGGCGCACGACGAAAGCGATAGTTCCCGAATCAGCAAACAACGGCTTCGACCATGGCCGGTTTCTTTGTTGCAGCTTTCCGCCCCTAGCTGGTTTGACGTTTGATCACCAGCTCCGCCACCGAGTTTTGATTCTTCTCCCGCTCCCTTGACCGCCGCCCAGCCCGTCCCTACCCCGCCATCTCCCTGCCTGCCCAGTCGCCCCTTGAGGGTTGCGGTGCTCGGTGCGACCGGTGCCGTTGGCCAGGAGTTACTCGAGCTGCTCGCTGAGCGCAACTTTCCTGTGGCTGAGCTGATTCCCCTGGCGTCACCCCGCTCCGCTGGTCAAAGCCTTGCCTGGCAGGGCACATCGCTGGCGATCCGGCCCGTGGAGGCCTCAGCTTTTGAAGGGGTGGACGTGGTGCTCGCCTCAGCCGGCGGCTCGGTGTCGCGCCAGTGGGCCCCGGTGGCGGCCCGGGCTGGCGCCGTGGTGATCGATAACTCCAGCGCCTTCCGAATGGATCCGGAGGTGCCGTTGGTGGTTCCAGAAGTGAACCCCGAGGCTGCTTTTGCCCATCGGGGCATCATTGCCAACCCCAACTGCACAACAATTCTGCTCACCCTGGTTTTGGCCCCCTTGGCGGCGCGTCGGCCAATTCGGCGTGTGCTGGTGAGCACTTATCAGAGCGCCAGCGGCGCCGGTGCCCGGGCGATGGAGGAGCTGCGCCAGCTCAGCCGGACCGTGCTCGATGGAGGTGAGCCAGTGAGTGAGGTGCTGCCCCACTCCCTGGCCTTCAACCTTTTTCTGCACAACTCTCCGCTGCAGGCCAATGGTTATTGCGAGGAGGAGCTGAAGATGCTCAACGAAACCCGCAAGATCATGGGCACGCCGGAGCTGCGACTTTCGGCTACCTGTGTGCGGGTGCCGGTGCTGCGGGCCCATTCAGAGGCCGTAAATATTGAATTTCATGAGCCCTTCCCGGTGCAGGAGGCCAGAGCCCTGTTGGCTGAGGCCCCCGGCGTGGAGCTGCTGGAAAACTTTGAGGCCAACCGCTTCCCGATGCCCACGGATGTGACGGGCCGCGATCCGGTGGCGGTGGGACGTATCCGCCAGGACCTCAGTGATGCCAATGCCTTGGAGCTGTGGCTCTGCGGTGATCAGATTCGCAAGGGTGCGGCTCTCAATGCGATCCAGATTGCCGAGCTGTTGATCCAGGGCCCGGCGGCTGCAGATGGAGCGGTTTTGCCCGGAGGTGCTGCTTGAGCCCTATCCAGCCAGCCACACCGCTATTTGGCCGCGTGCTGACGGCGATGGTGACCCCCTTCGCCGCCGATGGTTCGGTGGATCTGGGCCTTGCGGCCCAGCTGGCAGAGCATCTGATCAAGCAGGGCTCCGATGGAATCGTGGTTTGCGGCACCACTGGCGAATCACCCACGCTCAGTTGGGACGAACAGCACGCTCTTTTAGTTGCCGTGAAGCAAGCGGTTGGGCATCGGGCCAGCGTGCTGGCGGGAAGTGGCAGCAATTGCACCGCCGAAGCGGTGGAGGCGACTCGGCAGGCGGCGGCCCTCGGTGCGGACGGCGCCCTAGTGGTAGTGCCGTACTACAACAAGCCCCCCCAGGACGGCCTTGAGGCCCATTTCCGCGCTGTGGCAGCGGCGGCACCCCATCTGCCCCTGATGCTTTACAACATCCCTGGTCGTACAGGAACCAGCCTGGAGCCAGCCACCGTGGCTCGCTTGCTCGACTGCGCCAACGTGGTGAGTTTCAAGGCTGCTAGCGGCAGCACAGAAGAAGTGAGCGCCCTGCGGGCCCTGTGCGGCAACCGTCTGGCGATCTATAGCGGTGACGACGCCCTCACCCTGCCGATGCTTGCCGTTGGTGCTGTGGGAGTGGTGAGTGTGGCCAGCCACCTGGCCGGCGCTGAGATCAGCGCCATGGTGCGCGCCTTTTACGCGGGGGATTTGGCCCAAGCCCTGGCTCTGCACGACCAGCTGCTGCCCCTGTGCAAGTCCCTTTTCTGCAGCACCAACCCGATCCCCGTCAAAGCCGCCTTGGAGCTCAGCGGCTGGCCCGTGGGTGCACCCCGTCTTCCCCTGCTTTCCGCCACCACCGACGTGCGACAACGCCTCTCCGAAACCCTGGCCGCCCTGCGTCCTACCTGACGCCAAGGCTTGAGACCAGATCGATTCAGTTTGTTCCTTTTCCCTAAAACTCCTTCTCCATGACCAGTTCCAACGGCCGAGCCCAGGGCACCAGTCAGATCGCCACCAAGCCGCCCCACCTGCGGGTGATTCCCCTGGGCGGCCTGCATGAGATCGGCAAGAACACCTGCGTGTTCGAGTACGGCGACGACATCATGTTGGTGGATGCTGGATTGGCCTTCCCCAGTGATGGCATGCATGGCGTCAATGTGGTGATGCCAGATACCAGCTATCTCAAGGAAAACCAGAAGCGGATTCGCGGCATGATCGTGACCCATGGTCACGAAGATCACATTGGTGGTATTGCCCACCACCTTAAAAACTTCAGCATCCCCGTGATTCATGGACCGCGCCTGGCGTTGGCCATGCTCACCGGCAAGATGGAGGAGGCCGGTGTGATGGATCGCACCATCCTTCAAACCGTCGCGCCCCGCGATGTGGTGAAGGTGGGCCAACATTTTTCAGTGGAGTTCATCCGCAACACCCACTCGATGGCCGACAGCTTCTCGCTGGCCATCACCACCCCTGTGGGCACGGTGATCTTCACCGGCGACTTCAAATTTGACCACACGCCGGTGGATGGCGAGACCTTCGACATGGCTCGCCTCGCCCATTACGGCGACAAGGGGGTGCTTTGCCTGTTCAGTGACTCCACCAATGCCGAAGTGCCGGGCTTCTGCCCGCCTGAGCGTTCAGTGTTCCCTTGCCTGGATCGTCACATCTCCCAGGCAGAAGGCCGCGTGATCATCACAACTTTTGCCAGCTCGATTCACCGGGTGTCGATGATCCTGGAGTTGGCACTAAAGAACGGCCGCAAGGTGGGACTGCTGGGCCGCTCCATGCTTAACGTTATTGCCAAGGCGCGGGAGTTGGGTTATATGCGCGCCCCCGATGATCTGTTTGTGCCGATCAAGCAGATACGCGATCTGCCCGACCGCGAAACTCTGTTGCTGATGACTGGTAGTCAGGGTGAGCCCCTGGCAGCTTTGAGCCGCATCTCCCGTGGTGAGCATCCCCAGGTGCAGGTGAAAAGCACCGACACGATTATTTTCTCGGCCAGCCCGATCCCTGGCAACACCATCTCGGTGGTGAACACCATTGACAGGCTGATGATGCTCGGCGCCAAGGTGGTTTATGGCAAGGGCGAGGGTATTCACGTCTCTGGCCATGGCTTCCAGGAAGACCAGAAGCTGATGCTGGCCCTAACCAAGCCCAAGTATTTTGTGCCCGTGCATGGCGAGCACCGCATGCTCGTGGCCCACAGCAAAACCGCCCAATCGATGGGGGTACCAGGCGACAACATGCTCATCATCGACAACGGTGATGTGGTGGAGCTCACTGCCGATTCGATCCGTAAAGGCGACCCCGTCAAGGCCGGCATCGAACTGCTGGATGCTTCCCGGAACGGCATTGTTGATGCCCGGGTGCTGAAGGAGCGCCAGCAGCTGGCAGAAGACGGCGTGATCACTCTGCTTGCGGTGATCAGCACCGACGGTGTGATGGCTGCGCCGCCGCGGGTGAATATCCGTGGTGTGGTCACCACTGCTGATGCCCGCAGGCTTTCGATGTGGGCCGAGCGCGAAATCGGCTGGGTGCTGGAAAATCGCTGGAATCAGCTCTGCCGCAACACCGGTGGCAAGGCCCCTGAGGTGGATTGGGTCGGTGTGCAGCGAGAGGTAGAGGTGGGTCTGCAACGCCGCCTGCGCCGCGAGCTCCAGGTGGAGCCGTTGATCATTTGCCTGGTGCAGCCAGCCCCTGCCGGTACGCCTGCTTACAAGGGCCGCGCCGACGCCGAACCCGACAGCCGCCCCGCTCCCCGGGGTCGCTCTGCCCGTGATGCAGGCGGCCGTGATGGAGGTGGTCGTGGCCGTGATGGCGCCGTGCCGGCACCCCAGCGTCAGCTGGTTGCCGTTGGAGCTGCCGCCCCTGCCGCCACGCCTGTGTCTGCTCCTACTGCCGCCCCAGCCGCTGTAGTTGCTGAGGTTTCGGCCCCAGCCCCAGCAGAGCTCGAGCCGGAACCCGCCGGCCGTACCCGGCGCCGCCGTTCAGCAGCTATTGCGGGCTGATCGGCCCCAGCACCAGCTCAGCGGATCACCACTCGCAGCAGCCCCTTGGAGAGTTCGGCGAACTCCTCGGGGCTAGGTCCCCCGACTTGCTTGGCAAAACGCTCTTCTGGCTCAGCCAGGCTCTCTTTGCTCACGGCGACGTCCAGTTCTTGAGCAGTCGCCGCATCTGCCTGGGCCACCTCGATCAGCTCTGGCTCATCGACCACTTCAACTACCAGATTCGGCACCTGCGCCGGCACGGGCACCTGAACCTCCGCCGCCTCGATGCCTCCAAGTTGCTCCATCCAGGGCATGGCCGAGCCAGAGCTGGTAATTACTGTTCCGCCCGCTACTGGCTCATTGCCGAAGGGGAAGGCTTGGCCTCCAGTGCTTGGTGCATTCGAGGCTTGCTCCGGTGCAACTTCCAGTTGTGCTGCCTGGCTGGCGCATTGCTCCAGCCCCTGGTCGGCGATATCCCGGAGTACGGGTTCTTGCGTGGCTGCTCGAACGCGGCTGTAAAAACCGGTTGCTGTAGCTCTGTCTTGGTAGCCGTAGAGGTAGGTGTGGCCTAGTAAGAGCTGCAGTCTTTGGCGCAGGGGGTCGGCGGGCTCGTTGGGCAGCTCAAGCAGCAGCTCCTCGCTTAAGCGGGCCACATCGTCCCATTGGCGTTCGCTGTAAACCCGCTCAATGGCCTCATAACGCTGTTGCAGCGAGTTCGGCGAGGTTGTCATTGCGGCAGGTGTGCGGCGGGATGGTGCAGCCACAGTGTGCAGCGATCCCAGCGCAGCTGCCAATCCGCGCCTAGGTCTGCCTGGCCTGGGGGATGGCCCGGTTGTAGCCGCCGCAATAGTTCTTCGAGTTGCCTGGCAGGGAGCGCCAGCCTGGTGCTTTGCTCAAGCCAGTGATGCAGCAGTTGGCGCTGGTTGGCTACGGCTAGGTGGCCCAACTCCTGGCGCTGTAGGCCTGGTGTCCCAGCCTGGCTCCCGGCTGTTTTTAGAGTTTGCAGGGCCAGATTCACTAATTCGTTGCGGCTCTCCACCTCTTCCACCAGCCGCTCTGCTTGGGCGCTGATCCTCTTGGCGGCGCCGGGATGGAGCTCCTCCAGCACGGGTACCACCTCGGCCCGGATTCGGTTTCGGCTGTAGCGGCGGTCGGTATTGCTCGGGTCGTGCCACACGGGCAGCGTCAGTTGCTCGCAAAGCCGGGTGGTGTCGGCCCGGGAGAAGGGCAGCAGCGGCCGCGCCAGCGCGATTGGCTCGCTTGGATGGGTGGTCGGGCTCGATGGGCTGGTGAGGGGGCGCAGGCTGCGCAGGCTCGCCAGGCCGCGGCGATGGCTTCCTCGGGCTAGGTGCAGCAACAGAGTTTCGGCTCGATCGCTGGCGGTGTGGGCGGTCACCACATGGCCCACCCCCAAACATCTGGCCTGCTCAGCCAACTGGCCGTAGCGCCAGTGGCGGGCGTCAGCTTCGCTGGTTGCCTCCAGCGGCCTCAGCCAGGAGGAAACGTGCAGCTCGAGCCCCTGGTCGCTGCACCAACCGGCCAGCTCCGCTGCCACCTGGCCCGACTCCGGTCGCCAGCGGTGGTCGCCGTGCCAGAGGTGCAGGGGCCACTGGTGCAGGCGCTGCAGGTCGCGTAGTAGGGCCAGCAGGGCCATGGAATCTTGACCACCCGAGATGGCTAGCAGCAGCGGCGCTCCCGCCGGCAACAGGTCGGGATGGTGACGCAGATGGCGATGCAGCCGCAGGTGGTCCGGGCTCCAGCGCGGCCCGGGTGGGAGAATCGATTCACTATTCAAATCTTGCGTTTCCATGGTTGCGAAGTCGCGTCTTGAGCAGCTGCCCTCCGCCCTGCAAGCCGCGCTTGCTGATCGCCGCCTGCTCAAGGTGATCGCTGGCCTTACTAATTTTGATGCTGCCAGTGTGGAGCGGATCTGCCGGGCCGCTGGCCAAGGCGGAGCCGATTTGATCGATGTGGCCTGCGATCCGGAGCTGGTGCAGCTGGCCGCTGCAGTGAGCGGTTTGCCGATCTGCGTGAGCGCAGTTGAGCCCGAGCTTTTTGCCGCTGCTGTGGCTTCCGGGGCGGCAATGGTTGAAATTGGCAACTACGACGCCTTTTACCCCCTCGGTCGCATCTTCGATGCCGCCGAAGTGCTTGAGCTCACCCGCCGCACTCGCGAGTTGCTGCCCGAGGTGGTGTTGAGCGTCACAGTGCCCCATGTGCTGCCCCTCGATCAGCAGGAGCAGCTGGCGGTGGATCTGGTGGCCGCTGGTGCCGACATCATCCAAACCGAGGGCGGCACAAGCGCTAAGCCCTTCAGCGCCGGCAGCCTCGGCCTTATTGAGAAGGCGGCTCCAACCCTGGCCGCTGCCCACAGCATCAGCCGGGCCTTGGCTGCGGCGGACAGTGTTGAAGCGGGTAGTGCTGCCCCGGTGCTATGTGCCTCTGGCCTCTCCGCCGTTACCGTGCCGATGGCAATCGCCGCCGGTGCCGCCGGTGTGGGGGTTGGTTCGGCGATCAACAAGCTGAACGACCCTCTGGCCATGGTGGCCGTCGTGCGCGGCCTACGCGAGGCACTTGGAATGCCTGCAGGCGCAATCGTTGTTGGTTAACGCCAAGCTCAGTTGTTTCTGCCTGAACCCATGACTATTTTGCGGCAATGATCACCGCATCTTTTTCATGGGTTCTTTAATGTGGCTATTGCAGTGGCCGATTCGGGCCATTGTGCTGTTAATTGTGGCCTGGCTTCCCTTGGGAGTGGAGGTGAGCAGTTTCCCGATCGCCATGCTTTCCGCTGTGGTGATCGGCTTGCTGGGCACCCTGTTGATCTGGCCGCTGAAGCTGCTGCTGGGGCCGGTGTGGGCGGTCACCAGCCTGGGGGGCCTGATCAGTCCGGTGAGCCTGCTGTTCAACTGGGCAATCACCGTGGTGCTGTTTGGTCTGGCGGCTTGGTTGATCAAGGGATTCCGCCTCAAAAACGGAGTGGTGAGCGCGATTCTCGGCGGTGTTGTCTATGCCGTGTTGTCGGCCGTGATCCTGCGGATCCTTGGCCTTGATGTCGACTTCACTCGCGCAGCTGCCCTGATCACCACAGCTCCGGTGGTTTGACCCCGAGAATGGGGGCATGGTTCCGTTTGAACTCCACGCCCCCTACCGACCCAAGGGAGATCAGCCCACGGCCATTGCCGGGCTGGTGCAGGGTGTTGATGGGGGCGAGCGCTACCAGACCCTGCTAGGCGCCACCGGCACCGGCAAGACCTTCACGATCGCCAATGTGATCGCCCAGACCGGGCGTCCTGCTTTGGTGCTGGCTCACAACAAAACCTTGGCGGCCCAGCTCTGCAATGAGCTGCGGGAGTTCTTCCCGAATAATGCTGTTGAATATTTCATCAGCTACTACGACTATTACCAACCGGAGGCGTATGTGGCTGTCTCCGACACCTACATCGCCAAAACAGCCTCGATCAACGAAGAGATCGACATGCTGCGCCACTCGGCGACCCGTTCGCTGTTTGAACGCAACGATGTGATCGTTGTGGCTTCTATTAGTTGTATTTATGGTTTAGGTATCCCCAGTGAATATCTAAAAGCTGCAGTCAAGTTTAAGGTGGGCGAGACCCTGAATTTGCGAGGCTCCCTGCGGGAGTTGGTAAACAACCAGTATTCCCGCAACGACCTGGAGATTTCCCGCGGTCGTTTTCGGGTGCGGGGAGATGTGCTGGAGATCGGCCCGGCCTATGAAGACCGGCTGGTGCGGATTGAGCTCTTTGGTGATGAGGTGGAGGCGATCCGCTACGTGGATCCCACTACCGGGGAGATTCTGCAAAGCCTCGACACAATCAATATCTATCCGGCTAAGCACTTTGTGACGCCAAAGGAGCGGCTGGCGGACGCGATTTTGGCCATCCGCCATGAGATGCGTGAAAGGCTCGATGTACTTAACGGTCAGGGGCGGCTCCTAGAGGCCCAGCGGCTGGAGCAGCGCACCACCTACGACCTCGAGATGCTCGAGCAGGTGGGCTACTGCAATGGCGTGGAGAACTACGCCCGCCATTTGGCCGGGCGAGAGGCGGGCACGCCGCCGGAATGCCTGATCGACTATTTCCCTAAAGACTGGCTGCTGGTGGTGGATGAGAGCCACGTCACCTGCTCCCAGCTGCAGGCGATGTACAACGGCGACCAGTCGCGTAAGCAGGTGCTGATTGAGCACGGCTTTCGCCTGCCCAGCGCTGCCGACAACAGGCCGCTCAAGGGTTCGGAGTTCTGGGAGAAGGCCCAGCAGACGATCTTTGTGAGTGCCACTCCAGGCAACTGGGAGATGGAGCAGAGCAGTGGCCAGATTGTGCAGCAGGTGATCCGCCCCACCGGGGTGCTCGATCCGATCGTGGAGGTGCGTCCTAGTGAGGGTCAGGTGGACGACCTGCTCGGCGAGATTCGGGTGCGGGCGGAGAAAAACGAGCGAGTGCTTGTGACCACGCTCACCAAGCGCATGGCAGAAGATCTCACCGATTACCTGGCCGAAAACGGCGTGCGAGTGCGCTATTTGCACTCGGAAATCCACTCGATTGAGCGGATCGAGATCATCCAAGATCTCAGGAATGGCGAATATGACGTGCTGGTGGGGGTGAATTTACTGCGAGAAGGATTGGACCTGCCCGAGGTATCGCTAGTGGCGATTCTTGATGCCGATAAGGAGGGCTTCCTGCGGGCCGAGCGCTCCTTGGTTCAGACCATTGGCCGGGCTGCCCGCCACATCGAGGGCATGGCGATCCTCTATGCCGACAACCTCACCGATTCGATGGCTAAGGCCATCTCAGAAACCGAGCGCCGCCGCGCCATTCAGCACGCCTACAACGTTGAGCACGGCATCACCCCCACCCCTGCAGGCAAGCGGGCCGGCAATTCGATTCTCTCCTTTCTTGAGATGTCACGGCGGCTCAACGACGACCAGCTGGAGGAGGCCACCGAGCAGGCCGAGCACAACAATGTGCCGCTGGATGCCCTGCCGGAGCTCATCCAGCAGCTTGAAGAGAAGATGAAGGGGGCTGCTAAGAATCTCCAGTTTGAAGAGGCTGCCAACTTGCGCGACAAGATTAAAAACCTGCGCCAGAAGTTGGTGGGGAAGCATTAGCGCGATTCTGATCAGCGCGATTGTGAGGGGTCAACGACCGGCGGCCTTGAGCACGATCTTGATGGTTTTGACCATGATCAGTAGATCCAGCCATAGACCGGCGTTGCGCAGGTAGAAAAGGTCGTAGCTCAGTTTCAACTCCGAATCCTCAATGCTTGAGGTGTAAGGCATGTTCACTTGGGCCCAGCCGCTGAGGCCGGGCCGCACCCAGTGGCGCAGGCGGTAGTTGGGGATTTCTGCCTCTAGCTGACCCTCTAGTTCGGGCCGTTCCGGACGCGGGCCGATCAGGCTCATCTCCCCTCGCAGCACGTTGATCAGCTGGGGCAGTTCATCGAGCCTGGTGCGGCGCAGCCATTGGCCGATCGGAGTTATGCGCGCATCCTGCTCTGCTGCCCATAGGGCGCTACCTGTTTCGGCCAGGGGCACCATGGTGCGGAGTTTCAGCACAGCGAAGGACTGGCCCATTAGCCCGGTGCGTTGTTGCCGATAGATCACGCCACCACCGTCCTGCAATCGGACTAATAGGGCGGCCAGCGCCACGACCGGGCTGGTTATCACCAGAAGCACTAGGCTGATCAACACATCGGCGAAGCGTTTGAGCTGCTGCTCAAACGTGCTCTTGGTGCCATCGATGCGGCTTGAAAACAGCAGCCATTGATCGCCCACCCAGTGGGGAGGAATGCGCAGTAGCTCTTGCTCCGCCATGGCCGCTAGGGACAGCACAGGATGGCCCTGGCCGACTACCTGTTGGCAAAATTGTTGTACGTCCGCTTCGGCGGCTACGCCACTGCTGAGTGCGATGGTTGCGTTGGGGGAATCGCGTTCCCAGAGCGTGGAACTGAACGGCAGGATTGGCGGCAGGGGATTGTTGCCGTAGCTGCGCCGCCATTCCTTGGTGATGGCCTCCACTTCCTGGGGCAGCGCCACGATCTGCCAGGCAGGTTGGGAGGACAGATGTTGGCCTTGGCGCAGCCCCAGCCGCACTAGGGCGCTCCAGCAGGAAACAAGGCTGAACATAGGAATCAGACTGCCCCGGTGCAGCAGGGTGATGTCTTGAGGCACCCGCAGAAGCCAACCCAGCAGGGCGCCCGCCACGATGCTGGCGCCGCTGGTGATTCCGAGCCGCAGCAGCAGTTGTATCCAGCGCAGCCGCGTCAGTTTCAGCAGGGTGTAGGAGCCGAACAGCCAGCCCAGGCTCAGGTAGATCAGCACTAGGCCCAGCAGCAAGAGCTGTTGATTGCCAACACTGTTTTGGCGCAGGCCGTTCACGGTTAACGCTGCGGCGATTAACCCAGCAGCGTCGAGACCTGCCGCGAGGGCAAGGGGAAGGCGGTGGCGGCCCCAGTTCATGCCATCGATACCTCGACCTCGCCAGGCGCCTCGGTGCCTTCGGCCCGATATTGCGCGATGCCACCCAGTGCAAATGCGGCGTGCACCGCTTGCAGCGCATTGATGCCCTCGGCTTCCGCTACGACACAGCTGGTGCGGATCTCGCTGGTGGCGATCAGTTCAATGTTGATGCCTGCGTCGGCTAGGCAGCGGAACATGCGGGCCGCGGTGCCTGGGGTGAATGGCATACCGGCCCCTACTGCGCTGATTCGGGCTATGGCGGGCCCCTCCTCGAAGCTGGAGCCGGGCCATTGCCGCAGTAGGGGCGCCAGGGTCTGCTGCGCCCGCGTCAGATCGTCGCGTTTGAGCACGAAGCTCATATCGCGGCTTGGCCCGGCGTGGGTGCGCTCGGATTGCACGATCGCGTCGAGGCTGATGCTGGCGTCGGCCAGGGTGCGGCAGACGGCCGCGGCGGTGCCGGGGCGATCGGGCAGGCGCCTCACTGCCACCTGGGCCTGATCGCGGTCGAGGGCAACGCCGCGAACAGCTGGATCCCCCTGACGGCAGGGCCTGGGATTGCGGCGCAGCTGCTGATCAGGCAGCTCGAAGGCTTCTGCAGCGGCCCGCAGGGCCCGTTCCGCCTGGTCTCCAGCCACCAGGCAGCTCACCTTCACCTCGCTGGTAGCAATCAGGCGCAGGTTGATGCCTGAGCGGGCCAGGGTGTCGAACAGCCGGGCAGCCACCCCTGGCCGGCCCATGATCCCGGCTCCAGAGATGCTCAGCTTGGCCAAGCCGGCCTCGGCGCTCAGCTGGGCGCCGCCATCGTTGAGGGTCGCGCCCAGCCCTGCCAGCACCTCGCGGCACACCAGCTGGGCCCGGTCGCATTCAGCGGCGGCCAGGGTGAAGGCGATGTCGTTCGAGCTGCCCTCGTGGGTGGCTTGCACGATCAAATCCACGTTGAGGCCGGCGGCGCCGAGGGCCTCGAACAGCTGGGCTGCCACTCCGGGCCGGTCGGGCACGTGGGCGAGGGCCAGCACGGCCTGGTCAGTTAGGAGTTCGGCGCCATCCACTGGTTTACCTAGCTCCAGCCCCTCATGGCCAATCGGCCTGGGGGTGCCACTGGTGAGCAGGGTGCCGGCCTGCTCGCTCCAGCTGGAGCGCACCACTAGGGGCACGCCGTAGTTGCGCGCAATCTCCACCGCCCGCGGGTGCAGCACCGAGGCTCCCAGGCTGGCGAGCTCGAGCATTTCATCGCAGCTCACCTGGGCCATCAGTTGGGCGTCGGCCACCTTGCGGGGGTCGGTGGTTAGAACCCCGGGAACGTCGGTATAGATCTCGCAGGTATCGGCGCCCAGCGCTGCTGCCAGGGCCACCGCCGAGGTGTCGGAGCCGCCGCGGCCCAAGGTGGTGATCTCGGGGGTGCCGCCGGCGCCGCTGCTCGTGCCCTGGAAACCAGCCACCACCACCACCTGACCATCAGCGAGTAGGCGTCGTAGCCGTTCGGTACGGATCTCCAGGATGCGGGCGCGGCCGTGGGCCGATTCGGTGACGATGCCCGCCTGGGTGCCTGTCATCGACACCGCCGGCACGCCCTCGGCGTGCAGTGCCATGGAAAGAAGAGCGATCGATACCTGCTCGCCGGTGGCTAGCAGCATGTCCAGCTCCCGCTGGGGTGGGTTGCTACTGATGGCGCGGGCTAGGCCGGTGAGCTGGTCGGTGGTGTGGCCCATCGCTGAAACCACGATCACCAGCTCGTGGCCCTCCTCACGGCTGCGGGCGATGCGTCGGGCCACTGCCTGAATGCGCTCCACATCGGCCACCGAGGTGCCGCCAAACTTCTGAACCAGCAGGGCCATGGCGGGGTGCGGCGGTGGGCGTCAGTGAAAGAAGGACTAATTATCCGTCTTGATCCCTTAAGCGTTGAGCAGGAAGCCGTCGCGGAAGGCATCGCCGGCATCACTGCCCCGCTTGAGGGCAGCCTCCACTGAGAGCAGCTGGCTGAGCAGGCGCAGGAAGACGGCGGGCTGGCTGCCGCGGATCTGCTTGCGCATCACGTAGATGCGTTTGGGATTGCCGATGCCGGCCGCTTTAGCGATCACCGCCACGTCGCTTTCACCTTGCTGGTCGAGCAGGGTGACCCAAAGCCAGCCGCGGATCTGGCTGCTGAGGGCGGCAACGATGCGCAGGGCCGGTTCGTTGGCCTCCAGCAGGGCATCGAGCCGGGCAATGGCGTCGGCTGGCTGGCCAGCCAGCAGGGCATCGCCCACGGCGAGGGAGCTGGTGGTCTGACCGCCCACCAGGGCCTGCACGGCGGCGAGGGTGATGGGATTGGCGTAGAGGCTGAGCTTTTCAAGCTCGCTGGCGAGGCGGGCGCTGTCGTTGCCGATGGCATCGGAAAGGGCTGCCGCTGCGGCTGGCTCCAGCTTCAGCCCCAGCTCCCGGGCCGTGCGGCTCACCAGCTCCACCTGGCCGGCGCCGTCCCAAATGGCTGGTAGGGCAAAGCTTTGCTCGCTGGCCTGGCCAGCCTTCACCAGCTTCTGCAGGGCTTTGGTGGTGCGCAGCCGGGCATCCGGTTTGCCGGAACTCACCAGCACCAGATGGCAGCCATCCGCCACCTGGACCAGGGCGGCCTCGAAACGCTCGGCCAGTTCAGCTGGGCACTGGCTGCAAAACGGACTGCGTTGCAGCACCACCATCCGGCTGCCGGCGCCAAACGGCGGCGTGCGGGCCTCCTCGAGGGCCTGGGTCGCCTGGCCGGCGTCGTTGCCATCGAGGCGGCTGAGGTTGATGGTGGCCCAGCTGGGATCCACCTGCGCCTGCACCAGCGCTTCGACGGCACGGTTGCGGGCAGCCTCGTCGTCGCCCCAGAGCAGGTGAATGGGCATGGGTGGTGTGCGGTGCTCAGATCCGCAGGGCGCTGAGCACCGGATGGAGCTCAGTCTGGGCCAGGGCCGGATGGTCGGTGACCAGCACCACTGCGCCGGAATGGATCGCAGTAGCAAGTTCGATGGCGCAGCTGTCGTCGAGCTGGGGTTCCTGGCGGCGCAGACGCACGGCGGCAGCGGCGATGGCGCCATCGCTCGGGATCAGTTGCCAGTGGTGGGGATTGTTGAAAGCCTGGATGTAGCGCTGGGTCAGGGCCTCGTCGCCGCGGGCCAGGGGCCCCTCAAGCACCCGCATCAGGCTCAAGCTGCTGACAACCCCAATCCAATATCCAGCCGCTATGCCCTGCATCAGGGGCTCGAGGTGTTTGCCGGCACCCTTGGCGTCGGCCAGAAAGGCCACCAGCGCGGTGCCATCGAGGGCGATCCGGGAGCCGTGGGCTAGCAGGCGGGGGTTGAAGGCGCCTTGGTGGGGCAGGTTGTGTACAGGTTGTACAAAAGCTGGCGGTGGCGGTGCTGGCCGGGCTGGTTGGCGTTGCTGGGGATCCCAGCAGCCCCGGCCGCTGCCTTGTAGGGCCATCAGGCTCTGGATTTGACGTTGGCGGAGCAGGGGATCGACCGGTGCCTGTCCTGCCAGCGGCACCAGAGCGGCCATGGGGGTGCGGTGGCGCTGGATCACGATTCGCTCGCCTGCCGCCGCCCGCTCCAGCAGTTCCGGCAGGCGGCGCCTGGCCGCCTCGACGCCCAGGGTGGTGTCAGGCATAGGTGTGCACGAATCTGTACAGACCGTACATGCTGTACAGCTTGTACATAATTAAGGACAGCGCTGCTGGTGATTGATGCACCGCTCAGAAACGGGTCATGAGAATTGGACCGGACCATGAGTAATGCTGAAACTGCGGCTCTTGGCGGAGTGCCTTCCCTGGATCACCCGATTTTTAGTGAGAGCTTGCGGCTGATCCGGCAGATGCCGGGGATGGCGGCGTCGCTGGCGTCGCTCAGCCCCCTGCAGCAGGACGTGCTGCTGCGTCTGATTCACAGCAGCGGTGATCCGGGTTTGGCGGTCGATCTGGTTTGTCCCGCTACCGCCTGCGGCGCCGGCTTGGCGGCGTTAGCTGCGGGGGTGCCGATCCTCACGGACACGGCAATGGCGGCCGCGGCGGTGGCGCCGATGGCGCGGCGCACCTTCGCCAATCCTGTGCGCAGCGTGCTGGATTGGTCGCCTGAGCAGGCGCCGGCGGGCTCCACCCGCACGGCCGCCGGCATGGCGGCGGCGCTGGCCGGGCAGGGCCAGCCAGGTGTGGTGTTGATCGGCAGCGCCCCCACGGCCCTGGAGGTGCTGCTCGAGCTGGTGGCAGCGGGAAGCGTGCCGGCACCAGCCCTGGTGATCGGCATGCCGGTGGGGTTTGTGGGGGTGGCGGAGAGCAAGCGTCACCTGGCTGAGAGTGGCCTGGTGCATATGCGGCTCGAGGGCTCCAAAGGCGGAGCCGGACTGGTGGCAGCGGCCTGCAACGCCCTGCTGCGGGCTGCCTGGCTTCAGGCGGCGAGCGCGCCGTCGGCCCCGCTGGGTTCGTCTTGATCCACTTGTATGACGCTGTTGGCTTCGATGCGGCCCAGCACCTGGCGGGCGCGCAGCACCACCGCGGCGGGAACGCCGGCTAGGCGGGCGGCCTCGATGCCATAGCTGCGGCTGGCGCCGCCGGGGGCTACCTGGTGCAGGAATATCAGGGCGTCGCCGGTTTCCTGCACCAGCACCTGGGCATTGGCGACGTTGGCCAGCTGGCCGGCCAGGGCGTTGAGTTCGTGGTAATGGGTGGCGAAGATCGAGCGGGCGCCGATGCCGCCGCGTTCGGCCGGCGTGGCCAGGTGCTCGGCCACGGCCCAGGCGATCGAGAGGCCGTCGAAGGTGGCGGTGCCGCGGCCGATCTCGTCGAGCAGCACCAGGGAGCGCTCGCTGGCGTGGTGGAGGATGTTGGCGGTTTCGGCCATCTCCACCATGAAGGTGGATTGGCCAGCGGCTAGGTCGTCGCCGGCGCCGACGCGGGTGAACAGGCGATCGGCGATGCCGAGGCGGGCCGAGGTGGCTGGGATCCAGCTGCCCATCTGGGCCATCAGCTGCAGCAGGCCGGTTTGGCGCAGGTAACAGCTTTTGCCGCTGGCGTTGGGGCCGGTGAGGATGATCAGGTCGGGGTAGGGGGCTGCCTCGGGGTTTGCCTCGGGGATGGCACCAAGAACCACGCTGTTGGCGGTGAAGGGCTCTTCCACCAGCAGCTGCTCCACCACCGGGTGGCGGCCGGCTTCAATCTGCAGCAGGCGGGCCTCGGGACCGGCGGGGTCGGTGATCTCGGGGCAGCAGTAGCCGCCGGTGGCGGCCACCTCAGCCAGGGCGCCGATCGCATCGAGCTCGGCCACCAGCCGGGCAGCGGTGCGGATGGCGGCGGCCTGGTCGCCGACCTGGATGCGCAGGGCGCAGAACAGTTCGTATTCGCGCTGGGCGGCGCGGGCCTTGAGCTGCTGGATGGCGCCCTCGCGGTTGCGCAGGGCTGGGGTGACGAAGCGCTCCTCGTTGGCCAGGGTTTGGCGGCGGATCCAGTGCTCCGGCACCGCCGCTGCCTTGGCCTTCGACACCGCCAGGAAGTAGCCGAAGGTGCGGTGGTATTGGAGTTTGAGGCTGGTGAGGCCGCTGAGCCGGCGCTCCTCCGATTCCTGCTGGGCCAGCCAGGTGTCCTGGTCGTCGAGCTGGTTGCGCAGCTCATCGAGGGCCGGATCAACGCCGTCGTGGAACAGGCCGCCCTCGGTGAGCGATAGGGGTGGGGTGTCGAGCAGGGCGTGGCGCAGCTCGCCGGCCAGGCTTTCAAGCTCGGGCCAGGGGCGGGCCAGGGCCTGCAGCGGGGCGCTGGTGACGTTGGTGAGCTGGGCGGCCAGCTGGGGTAGGCGTTCGAGACCATCTGCCAATGCCACCAGATCCCGGGCCGAGGCGCTGCCGGCGCCGGCGCGGCCGGCCAGGCGCTCCAGGTCGCCCATCGGACGCAGCAGCCGGCGCAGGGTTAGTCGCAGGCCGCGATCGGCCACCAGCTCACTGACGCCGCCCTGGCGTTCCAGGATTGCCGCGCGCTCCACCAGCGGCGCCTGAAGCCAGCGGCGCAGGCAGCGGCCGCCCATGGCGGTGTGGGTGCGGTCGAGCGCCCAGAGCAGGGAGCCGTGGACACTGCCGCCCAGCTGGGTTTTGGTGAGTTCCAGGTTGCGGCGGGTGGCGGCGTCGAGCACCAACTGGTCGCCGGCCTGCCAGGTGGTGGGCGGATCTAGGGGCACCCGGGCTCGGCTGGTGTCGTCGAGGTAAGCCACCAGGCCGCCCGCTGCGCGCAGGGCTAGCGGCGTTTCGCCGAGCCCCAGGCCATCAAGGCTGGCCAGGCCGAAGCGCTGCTTGAGGGTGGCGGACGCTTCCGGCGCCTCAAAGGGGGTGCGGGGCAGGGGCGTTAGCCGTAGGGCTTCAGGGCACCAGGTGGGGCAGGGGCCGGCACTGGCACTGGCGGTGTTGCCGGGCCAGAGCACCTCGGCGGCTTCCACCTGCAGCAGCTCCTGATGCAAGCCGGCGCTGCCGGTCCGCTCGGTGACCCGGAATTCACCGGTGCTGACATCGGCCACCGCCAGGCCCCAGCACGCGCCCTCCATCACCACGGCGCAAAGCCAGTTGTTGAGGCGGGCAGCCAGCAGGCCCTCTTCAAGCACCGTGCCGGGGGTGAGCACCCGGGTGATGCCGCGTTTTAGCAGTTCGCCTTTGGCCGGGGTGCTTTCCAGCTGGTCACAGAGGGCGACGCTGAGGCCGCGGCGCACCAGCTCAGCGCAGTAGCGCTCGGCGGCATGGTGGGGGATGCCCGCCATCGGCACTCGCCCGACAGCTTTGCCGCCCTCCTTGCCGGTGAGGGTGAGCTCCAGCAGGCGAGAGAGGGTGATGGCGTCTTCGAAGAAGCACTCAAAGAAGTCGCCGAGGCGGTAGAGCAGCACCCGATCGGGATGGGCGGCCTTGAGCTCCACGTAGTGACGGAGCATCGGCGTCAGCTGCTCGGCGCTCACCAGGCTGTGGTGGTGCCAGGGGGGCAGATCGGAGTCGGGGCTTGAGCTTGCTGTGGTTGCGGCCGGCTGGGCAGCTGGGGCGGCTTGGCGCTGACGGTTGCGGGGCCGGGTTGGGCCGGGCTCGGGTACGGGCTGGGGCTCTTCGGCCAAGCCCAGGGCGGCGGTGAGCGAAAGCTGTTGTTCGGCTTCCGCGGCCACGGCCCTTTCCTGGTGAGGTTGGATCGTAGGTCGACTTGCCGGTGGCTTCATGTTGTGAAGCGGTGCCCCGGCTGACCTGGGTCTGCGTGTGAGAATCTCGCAACCGATCGGCGTGTAGCCGCTGCTAATCCATGCAGATCCTCAACACCCTCACCGTTTTGGCTCTGGTGGTGCTGTCGTTCGCCTTGATTGTGGCGGTGCCGGTGCTCTACGCCAGCAGTGAAGACTCAGGCCGCTCCAATCGCCTGATCCTGCTTGGCGGCCTCGCCTGGGTGGCCCTGGTGCTGCTCAACTGGGGCATGAGCATCTTTGTGGTCTGAAGCGTGGCGATTTTTGAAGGGCGGTTCACCGATACGGCTGGTCTGCGTATCGCGGTCGTGGTTGCCCGTTTTAATGACCTGGTGACCGGCAAGCTGCTGAGCGGCTGCCTCGACTGCCTTTCGCGCCACGGAGTCGACACCAGTGATGCCAGTGCCCAGCTGGATGTGGCTTGGGTGCCCGGCAGCTTCGAGATCCCCCTGGTGGCCCAGCGCCTGGCGGCCAGCGGTCGCTACCAGGTGGTGATCACTCTTGGGGCCGTGATTCGAGGCGACACCCCCCATTTCGATGTGGTGGTGGCCGAGGTGAGCAAAGGAGTGGCTGCCGTGGCCCGCGACACCGGCGTTCCCGTGATCTTCGGAGTGCTCACCACCGACACCTTGCAGCAGGCCCTAGAGCGGGCCGGCATTAAGAGCAACCTGGGCTGGAATTACGGCCTGCAGGCCCTGGAGATGGGCAGCTTGATGGCGGCTATTCCCGACTAAAGGCGCCGGGCCGAAGGTGCTTGGTTTGGTGGTGCTACCACGTGGGCGCAGCGTCCGTAAGTGGCGGGTAGTTGGTTTCGGCTGCCTGGGTTTCCCTTGACTGGGTTTCTCTTGACAGTGGGAATGCTGACTGTGGGAATGCTGGTGGTGCTGTTTCGACGCTATGCGGGAAGTTGTACAGCTGTACAACTTCTTTGACAGTGCCCATCAGCGCAACCCTTCCTTCGCCCCCGCCGCCGCCATGACCACGGTTCCGCTTGCTCAGGCTCGCCAGCAGTTGTCCGGCTTGCTCGATCGCATACAAGCTGGTGAGTGCGTGGTGATCAGTCGCTACGGCAAACCGGTGGCGCGGCTGATTCCTGAGCTGGCAGGCCAGGCTGGAGCTGAGCTTTGGCTTGAGCGCTTACGTCGTCTGCACCAGGAGGCAGGCCATGGAGCCGTTTGAACCCTGGCGGCGCATGGGCAGCCACGGCCGGCTGCTCGATGTTTCTTTGTTGCGGGCATTGCTGCTGCCGGGGCCAAAGAGTGCCGCTGCTCTGAATTGGTTGGAGCGGGTGGGGGAGAGGCTGCTGAGGGTGAGTGCGTGGAGTGTGATGGAGCTCGAGGGGGAGCTCGACAGCCAGGCCGCGCAACGGTTGCTAGATGGCTTTTTGGCGGAACGTTGTCCGGTGGTTTGTTTTGAGCCGGACGACTTTGCGATGGTGCGCCACCGCCAGCGCTACAGGCCTGGCATTGCAGCCCTGCCCCTTTTGCTTCAGCTCCAGCTTGCCTATCGCCTGGGCCTGTTGCCGGCGACCTTCGATCGGGATCTAGCTGAGGCGGCTGGCGCGCTTGCCTATCCGGTCGAAACCCCCGAGGCCCCTGAAACTCCTTGTTTCACCAGTAGGGCCTGGGGGGCTGCATCGCGGAAGCCCAGCTGCTGATAAAAGCCAGCACTGTTGGTGGTCATCAAATAAACGCGCTCAACGCCGCGCAGGGCGGGGGCGGCCAGCAGGGCCTCCACCACCCGGCGGCCCAGGCCTTGGCCGTGCAGGTCGCCGGCTACCACCACATCCCAGAGCACGGCGCGATAGATCCCATCGCTGCTGGCCCGGCCGAAGCCCACTAGGCGCTTGCCATGCCACAAGCTCACCACCACGGCGCTGCCAGCCAGCAGGCGGCGCAGCTGCCCGTGGCTGCGCTGCTGGGCCCAGAAGGCGTGCTTGTTGAACAGGCGCTGCAGCTTCCACAGGCCCCGGGTAGGGCGCAGGCCTGGCCCAAAGCCAAACCAGCGCATGCCAGGGGCACCAGGGGCGTGGATTAGGAGGCGCAGTGCTGCCATGGCAGCATTCTCCCAGCGGAGCGTTCCCTGTGACCCGTAAGGGAATAATTTTGGCCGGAGGCAGCGGCACTCGGCTGCATCCGATCACGCAGGCGGTAAGTAAGCAGCTGCTGCCGGTGTACGACAAGCCGATGATCTATTACCCGCTCAGCACGTTAATGCTGGCGGGGATTCGGGAGGTGCTGATTATCACTACCCCCCAGGATCAGCCGGCCTTTGAGCGCCTGCTGGGTGACGGTTCTCGCTGGGGCATGACGATCGCCTACGCCGAGCAGCCCAGCCCGGACGGGTTGGCCCAGGCCTTTCTGATTGGCGACGATTTTCTGGACGGTGCGGCGGCGGCCCTTGTGCTTGGCGACAACCTTTTCCACGGCCATGATTTGATTCCCCAGCTCCAGGCCTGCAATGGCCCAGCTGAGGGAGCCACGGTGTTTGCTTATCCGGTGCGGGATCCGGAGCGCTACGGGGTGGTGGAGTTTGCCGCGGATGGCCGGGTGCTGAGCCTGGAGGAAAAACCCAGCAAGCCCAAGTCGCGCTACGCGGTGACCGGGCTCTACTTCTATGACTCATCGGTGGTGGAGCGGGCGCGCCACATCCAGCCGTCACCCCGGGGCGAGCTGGAGATCACCGACCTCAATCGCCAATACCTGGAGGAGGGGTTGCTGCAGGTGGAATTGATGGGCCGGGGCATGGCCTGGCTGGATACGGGCACCTGCGATTCGCTGCATGAGGCCGGCAGCTACATCCGCACCCTGGAGCATCGCCAGGGGCTGAAGGTGGGCTGCCCTGAGGAGGTGGCCTGGCGGCTGGGCTGGATCAGCGCCGACCAGCTCGCGGCCCTGGCTGCTCCGCTGCGCAAGAGCGGCTACGGCGACTATCTACTGCAACTTCTGGAGACCCCCGATGCAGGTTGAAGTGCTCACCACGGCGGCCGGCGTGCCCGTTCAGGGACCGTTGCTACTGACGCCGCGGGTGTTTGGCGACGAGCGGGGCTTCTTCTTCGAAAGCTGGAACCAGCAAGCCTTCAACGCTGCCGCCGGCGACACCGCCTTCGTGCAGGACAACCATTCGCGCTCCAGCCGTGGGGTGCTGAGGGGCCTGCACTACCAGCTGCCGCCCCATCCCCAGGGGAAGCTGGTGCGCTGCGTGCTGGGGGAGATCTTCGATGTGGTGGTGGATATCCGCCGCAGTTCGCCCACGTTTGGTCAGTGGGTGGGGGCAGTGCTGAGCGCCGACAACAAGCAGCAGCTGTGGGTGCCGGCGGGTTTTGCCCACGGCTTCCTCACCCTGAGTGAGCAGGCTGAGGCGCTCTACAAAACCACCGACTTCTGGAGCCGAGAGTGTGAGCGCGCCATCCGCTGGGATGATCCTGCGCTAGCGATCGCCTGGCCCCTCGAGGCCCTGGCTGGCGCAGAGGCCCAGCTATCGGAGAAGGATGCCGTGGCGCCGTTGCTGGCGGCGCTGTCACCTTCCGATCTGTTCAGCTGAGGTCAGAGTGGCAGCCAGTTCAGGCCTTTGAAGCGCTCGAAATCGCGATCGAAGCTAACCAGCCGCCAGCCGTTGGCGATCACCAGGGCGGCCAGATAGGCATCGGTTTGAAGTCGGGCTGGCAGCTCGGCGCTGGAAAGCAGGGTGTGAAAGAGGTCCCAGCTGTCGTGCTCCGGTGCTGCCATGGCCACGCCGGGTTGACGGCGGAACGCCTGCAGCAGATCGGAGGCTTCCGCTGAACCCAGAACGGATGCGCCCATCAGCTTTGGTTGGCTCAAGAGCCTTACCAGCCCTAGGGCCGTGACCGTACAGAACAGCACCCGGCCGGAGGCTTGCTGTTCCCAATACGTCAATGCCTGTGCGTGGTGAGGGTGCTGTGTCGCGGCCAAGGCCAGCCACACGTTCAGATCGGGCAGATCCGCTGGGTCGGAACGGGTGTTCAAGAGTCCAGCAGCTCAAATAGCGTGGCGTTGCTCAGGGTGTTGCTGGACATCGAGAGCGGGCTGTTCAGCTGGGGCAGGCCTGCTGCTGTGCGCTTTGGTGCCGTCGTTGGGGTAGCTGCGTTGAGACCCTGTTCCACGTAGTTGCGCAACAGTTGTTTGAGGGTTGTCTGCTCACTGGCTGCGCGGGCCTTCAAGCGGGCAAACAGGGGGTCGGGCAGCTCCAGGGTGGTGCGCATGGCCGAGGCTGCAGATGTGCGCATTTTAGTGCGCATTAAGCGTGGCGGGCTTGCAGGCCCTGTCGAAGGATTTGAAGGGGGAAGACCCTTCGCCTTGGTTTCCCATTCGATCTGGCCCATGAGGCTCAATAGAGCCATTCCTGAGAGAGCTCGGCAACAGCGCGGAATTCAGGGTCTTTGTGCAGAAGCGTGGCGCCGATCTGCTGGGCAGCGGCAGCGATCCAGGCATCTGCGAGCGACAGGGAATGGCAGGCCTTGATGCTCGCGGCGCGCTCCAGCAGGGGCTCAGAGACCTCAATCCACTGCAAGGGCAAGGCCTTGAGCTGCTCATAGGCCAGGCGGCCAGCGCGCTCCTCTTCATCCTTCCAGACGCGATAAAGCACTTCCATCCGACTCATAAAACAGGCGTAGCAGTGCTGTGGCTGCTTGAGCGCTTGTTCGACACGGTCGGCTCCGGGTTCATCGTCGCGCAGGGTCAGCAGTGCTGAGGTGTCCAGCAGAATCAGCGTCGTCATCAGCGACCAGCGGTGCGCTCTGCCTCACGCTCAGCGATCAGGCGTTGGGTGGAGCCGCCTCGCTTGCCCGTGCCGCGAAAGGCCTTCACCGGTGACGGGTCAACGGGGAGCACCCGGATGGAGCCATCCGCCTCCACGATCCATTCCAGGCGTTTGGAGGGGCCCAGAGAAAAGCGATCACGGATGGCCGCAGGGATCACGGTTTGGCCGCGGCTGGTGATGGTGCTGCGCACGGCCGCCCCGGGTGAATTACTAATTCTCAGATTAGATCATTCACGCGGATGGCATCCTCGCCCTGCTGTTCACAATGGTGGCAAGTTTGCCCTTGCTCCAGCCATGAAGGTGTTGCTCACCGGGGCCGCCGGCCAGCTGGGCCAGGAGCTGATCGCCTCCAGGCCGCCCGAGGTGGAGTTGATCGCCTGCGCCCGCGGCGAGCTGGATCTGGCCGATGCCGAGGCCTGCCGGGCGGCGGTGCAGCAGCATCGGCCCGATTGGGTGCTCAATGCCGGCGCCTACACGGCGGTGGACAAGGCCGAAAGCGAGCCGGAGCTGGCGGCGGCGGTGAATGCCGGCGCCCCAGCGGCGTTCGCTGAGGCCCTTGCGGCAACAGGCGGCCGGCTGATGCAGGTGAGCACCGACTTTGTGTTCAATGGGGCCCAGGGTTCGCCGTATCGGCCCGATCAGGCGCTGGATCCGCTCGGTGTGTATGGCGCCACTAAGGCGTCTGGGGAGGAGGCGGCGCTGCAGCTGCCGGGGGCGCGGGTGCTGCGCACCAGTTGGGTTTATGGGCCCGTGGGCAAAAATTTCTGCCGCACGATGCTGAGGCTCCACGCTTTGAAGGCCGCGGCGGGCGAATCCTTGGGCGTGGTGGCCGATCAGGTGGGCTGCCCCACCAGCACCCTCACCCTGGCGGCGGCCTGTTGGCGGGCGATCGGGGTGGGGGCAGATCCCGCCACTGACACCGCCAGCTCCCGCATCCTGCACTGGAGCGATGCCGGCGCCGCCAGCTGGTACGACTTCGCCGTGGCGATCGGTGAGCTGGGGGTGGAGGCCGGCCTGCTGGAGCGGGCCGCCAGGGTGAAACCGCTCACCACGGCGGATTACCCCACGCCGGCCCAGCGCCCCAGCTATTCCCTGCTGGATTGCACTGCCAGCCGAGTAGCCCTGGGGCTGGAGCCGTTGCACTGGCGCGAGGCGTTGGTGGAGGTGCTGGCTCGGGGGGATTAGGGGCTGCCACCAGGGCGATCAGGCCTGCCTGTCCGTAGCGCTGAACGGATTGATCAGCGCGTCCTCGTAGAGGGTGTTGGATTGTCGTTGCATTAGCTGGGCCCAGCAGCGAAAAGCTGGCCCATCCATTGGCAAGATGTTGTAAGTGCAGCTCACCTGATCGAGCCACTGCTCGATCTCGGCGGCCTTGGCGGGGTTTTGTCCGCGGGTGAGTTCCATGCCAGCTTCGAAACCACGTTGGTGTCCAGTAGAAACGCCATCGGGCTACAGAGTCGGCACGGATCGCCAGCGGGCCTGGCCCCGCGGCGGAACTAAAGATTGTGTACGCGCGCCTGGAGTAAGGAGCAGGTCTTTCAGGCTGGGCTGTGCGGCTGCCTGGAGACGACGCCATTCGTCGATAGGCACCAGCACGGCCGCTTCGCTGCCGCCGCCAAGCGACACCGGCGCAGTCTCAACAACGAAGCCATCGTTTGTTTGGAAGTTGGCTTGGGCCATGAGCCCTTGGCGGTGGAGCAGCAGCTCCAGGAGATCCGCGCCTTGCGCAACAGCCTTGCTCAGCACTGTTTTGATCCGGCTGAGATCGATGCCTCCAATCGCGAGGGGCGATCTTGATCGTCGTCGATACCAATGTGTTGGCCTATCTGCTGCTGCCAGGGCCCAAAACGTCGTTGGCCGAAGCCCTGTTGCTGGAGCAACCCCGCTGGACAGCGCCGCCGCTTTGGCGCAGTGAGTGGCGCAATGTGCTCAGCGGCTATCTGCGACGTGAGCTGCTGCTGTCTTTTCAGGACCAACCAGTGACCTCCGAGCTGGTGTTGCGGCTTTTCCGGATGTGGCAAGGCCTCTGGAGTCCTGCACTGCCTGAACGGGCGGGAATAGGTGGAGGTGCTGGCCAAGTGTTGTGAAGGGTGGTGCCACTAGGAGTGGTTGCTTCCCTCCCGCAGGAGTGCACAACCGTGTTTTGACGCTTTCGGGTCAGCGCCCCTCCGGTCCAGTCAGCCCCTTCAAACACCCGTGAAGCGAATCGAGTCCGTTAATCGCTTCACTCGATGAAGCGGAGCACTGCCAGCGGGGCGTGTTGGAGGTGACGCGCTGGCTGCAGTGGTTTCTGGTGCAGGTGGCAGCAGCGGCTCTCGCCAACCAGGCGGTGGCGGCGGCGGTGCAGGCCAAGGCGCTGTTTTGGTGGCGGCATCGCCATAGCTGTTTCAATGCGCGGCAGCAGAAGCTGCTCAATCGGCTGCTCGATGTCGAACCCGAACGATTTCAAGGGGGATGACGCTGCGCAAAGCGATTGGCCTCACAGGGTTAGCCGGGCCACGGCCTGGCGCGATCTCAGTGAGCTGGGGAACTACAGGCCCTCCAGCCAAGTTCCACGCAGAGAGTTGCTTGGGTGTGCGGGCATCACCGCAGCAGATGCACGGGTTCACCGGCTTCGCTCAGCAGGCGCGCTGCTTCGCGGTCGAAGGTGGCCAGCTGCTGGCTGCCCAGCTGCCGTCCGCCGAAAGCGATCACGCCATCAGCGAAATCGCCGCCCCATGTGAGCAGCTTGAGCCCGGCTGTCACGGCCGGTCGATCGGCCACCACGCTGCTGCTGGCAAGCAGCGCTTCGATGGCGCTGACGCAGTCGTGGTTGGAGAAGCGGTAGACACGGCGCAGCACCCAAACCAGTTCGCACAACACAGGGAGGGGGATCGCCACAAGCTCCGCCTGCTCCAGCAGCGCACTGGCTGATTTGGCCTGCTCGGGATCGTCCTGCACCAGGGCGCGCACCAGCACGTTGGTGTCGGCCGTGATCTTCATGGGCTGGTGATGGGTTGGGCGTTTGCGTCGCCGAGCCCGGCCCAGCCGGCGGCGGCGGCCTGATTCAGCTCCTCCATGCTGGCGCAGTGGCTGCTGCGGCCTGCCAGCAGGCCGATGAAGCTGTTGATGCTGCCGGTGGCTTGCTCGGCGTGCAGCTCCAGCCGGCCGCCAGGCAACACCTCCACATCAATGCGCTGGCCAGGCTGAATGCCCAGATGGGCCAGTAGATCCTTGCGCAGCGTCACCTGCCCTTTTCGGGTGACGGTGAGGGACCGCGATCGCTTGCGCCTTTGCGTTGGGGGCTCGACCATTGCAATGGGCAGCTTGGATCTTGATTGTAAGGCGTTTTTTCCTTGCTGATCAGATTGGCTTCTGTGGCACTCGATGGGCTGTGATTTGACCCTACGTCGATTCACAGCGCAGGTTTAGCCCGCCATTCCCCCGTACTCCTCAAGCACTGAGATCACATCTCGGACTCGCCTGGCATTGCGTTCGGAGGGGTCGATCAGCTGTTTGGGGGTGTCAGGAAATCTGTACAACTTGTACAGATTTTGGACGCCTTCAGCTCAGCCTCAGGCATCGGCCAGGTGGCCGGCGCGGTTGGCTTAGCGATCGGTCTGCTTGGCCAGGCTCAAGGGGATGTTGGGGCTTTCTGGGTTCACGGTGATCGACTGCAGCTGGGGCCGCAGCACGAGATCCATGTCTTCCATGGGGATGGCCCCCAGCAGCACCTCGTTGCCCAGCACCATGGCGCCGGTGAAGCAGCGGCGGTTGGCGAAGCGCACCTCAATGGGGCCCATGTAGGGCACCGTGCGCCGGTGTCCATCGGCCAGGATCACCTCCCGCTGCTCCAGCTCTCGCAGCTGCAGCTGGATGGCGACGTGCTCAGGGATGCAGAGGTGCACGGCCCCGGAATCGGCCAGGGCCCGCACCTCCAATCCCTGCAGCTCGGGGCTCGAGGGGTTGGAGAGCTGAACGGTGCCGTAAATCAAGCCCATGGGGTCAGGTTAAAGGCGTTTTGCCCGTAGGCATGCCCCCCTTCCGTGGGGATGGTTTGTGGAACAACGTTCCCCGGTAGCCTCCTGGAAGCTTGATTGATCCCATGCCCTCACTACTGCCCGAAGGGATCAACCGCGTGCTGGTTACCGGCGGCGCCGGCTTCATCGGCGGTGCGCTCGTGCGCCGGTTGCTGCGCGATTCCAGCGCCTCGGTGTTCAACCTCGACAAGCTTGGCTACGCTAGTGATCTCACCAGCATTGAGCTCACCCTCGCCGAGCTGGGCGCGTCGGCGGCGGGCCGGCACCAGCTGCTGCAAGTGGATCTGACCAACTCCGAAGCAACGGTTGCGGCCGTGCGCCAGGCCGATCCGGATTTGGTGTTTCACCTGGCGGCAGAGAGCCATGTGGACCGCTCGATCAGCGGGCCAGGGGCCTTTATCGAGAGCAACGTCACTGGCACCTTCCATCTGCTGCAGGCGGTGCGGGCCCACTGGGAGCAGCTTTCCCAGGAGCGGCATGAACACTTCCGCTTTCACCACATCAGCACTGATGAGGTCTTTGGCTCGCTCGGGCTCACGGGCCGGTTTTCAGAAACCACCCCATACGACCCGCGCAGTCCCTATTCGGCCAGCAAGGCCGCTAGTGATCACCTAGTGCGCGCTTGGCACCACACCTACGGCCTGCCGGTGGTGATCACCAACTGCTCCAACAACTACGGACCCTGGCAGTTTCCCGAGAAGCTGATCCCGGTGGTGATCCTCAAGGCCGTGGCCGGCGAGCCGATTCCCCTCTACGGAGACGGTGCCAACGTGCGCGATTGGCTGTATGTGGAAGATCACGTGGAGGCGTTGCTGCTGGCGGCCACTAGGGGTCGCCTGGGCGAGAGCTACTGCGTTGGCGGTGCCGGTGATCACGGCAGCCCGAGTGAGCGCAACAACAAGCAGGTGGTGGAGGCGATCTGCGATTTGTTGGATGATATCCAGCCCAAGGGAGCGCCTCATGCTCGGTTGATCACCTCGGTGCCAGACCGCCTTGGCCATGACCGCCGTTATGCGATCGATGCGTCCAAGATCACCACGGAGCTCGGCTGGAAACCTCGCTTTACCTTCGAGAAGGGTCTGGCGACAACGGTAAGGTGGTCTTTAGAAAATCTGGAGTGGTTTGAGGCGGTGAAGATAAAGTCAGGGTATGGGGGCTAGCGGATCGGATAGATCACTATGAATTCATTCTTGAAGCCCAGAATCCATTTGAATGATCAAGCCCCTTTTTTGGTCAGGCTTCTCTAAATCATGCGATTAATCAGGGAGCTTTGGGCCTGCCGTGGATTCATTTCGGGCTCTGTGCGGCGTGAGTTTCAGAGCAAGTACGTTAATTCAATATTTGGCTTTGCCTGGAACGTAATTAATCCATTGGCTACGATCGTGGTTTACACGGTGATCTTCGCGCAAGTCATGCGTACAAGATTGCCGGGAATTGATAGTACATTTGCCTACAGCATCTTCCTTTGTGCTGGCATTCTCACTTGGGGCTTATTCGCTGAGATTACGACTCGGTCGCAGACTATGTTCATCGAAAATGCGAATCTGCTGAAGAAGCTGCGATTTCCTCGAATCTGCTTGCCAGCTGTGGTGGTAGCCAGCGCTCTTCTGAATTTCTCTATCATATTCTCGTTGTTCACTGTTTTTCTGCTCATAAGTGGTAGTTTTCCTGGGCCGGCTTTTTTGGCGTTGTTTCCGCTAACCGGGCTGTTGATCGCATTTTCTGCGGGGTTGGGCATGTTGTTGGGTGTACTTAATGTTTTTTTTCGGGACGTCGGCCAGGCATTTGGGATCATTGTGACCTTTTGGTTTTGGTTGACTCCCATCGTCTATGCACCTGCAATATTGCCTAAATGGACACAAGCATTAATGGCGTTAAATCCATTAGCTGCTTATATCTCTGCAGTGCAGGGGGTATTGGTCAGGGGAGTCTGGCCAGCATGGGGGAGTCTCATTTATATGGCGATCTGTGCGTTTGTCCTATGTAGCCTTGGCTTGCGTCTGTTCCGCAGACATGCTGGTGAAATGGTGGATGAATTATAATGAGTGCAATCACAGTTTCTAATCTAGGTAAAGCATACAAGCACTATTCCAGCCGCTGGTCGAGACTGGCTGAGTGGATCAGTCCTTTTCATCAAGTCCGCCACAAGTTGCATTGGGTGCTTAAAGATATTAATTTTACGGTTAATCCTGGTGAGGCCGTAGGGATTATCGGCATCAATGGTACTGGTAAAAGTACCCTGCTCAAGATGATTACAGGCACAACTCATCCTACTACTGGTAGTGTCCGCATAAGTGGTCGTGTTGCGGCGATGCTTGAGCTTGGTATGGGATTCCATCCCGATTTTACCGGTCGCCAAAATGTCTTTATGGCAGGGCAGCTCCTCGGCTATCCAGCTGATGACATTGCCCAACTCATGCCAGAAATAGAGGCCTTTGCTGAAATAGGTGAATATATCGACCAGCCGATACGGGTTTACTCCAGCGGTATGCAGATGCGCTTGGCTTTCAGTGTTATGACCGCCGATCGCCCAGATGTGCTTATCATCGATGAAGCATTGTCAGTGGGTGATGCATATTTTCAGCATAAAAGTTTTGCCCGAATACGTGAGTTTCGTGAGCAGGGCACAACGCTGCTGATTGTCTCTCACGACAAGAGCTCAATTCAGTCTATCTGCGACCGCGCTATCCTTCTCAATGAAGGTAAGCTAGCTATGGAGGGCGAGCCAGAAGCGGTGATGGATTACTACAACGCAATGCTGGCTGATCACCAGAGCCAGATCGTCAACCAGGAAGTTACTGGCGAAGGCAAAATTCAGACCATTTCCGGTACTGGAGAAGTTACTTTGTCCGACGCCGCTCTACTTGATGCAAAGGGCCATCAACTGGAGGTGGTCGCTGTTGGCCAACCGGTTTCTCTGCGTGTGTCGGCTACCTGCAACGTCAATGTACAGGACTTGGTTGTCGGTTACATGATTAAGGATCGCTTTGGTCAACCTGTTTTTGGAACCAATACCTTCTACCACAAGCTTAGTTTAAAAAATCTTGGACTCAATCATGCTGTCGAGATATATTTTGATTTTCAGGCTAATCTCGGGCCGGGTAGTTATTCAATTGCTGTCGCTTTGCACGCTGACGAAACCCATGCCGTAAAAAACTTCGAATGGCGTGACCGGGCTTTGCTATTTGAGATGGTCAATGTCGATAAGGATGAATTTGTTGGCGTAGCATGGATCCCTCCAGCCGTGCGGTGTTTCGTATGAGTGATAGATTCTATCAAGAGTTTGAGGAGCGTTATCGCGGCTCCCGAGAACTCATTAAATTGCGCCTTGAAGTTTATCTTCCATTTGTTAAGCCTCTGTTGAGCGCTTATCCTGGAGTTGCGGCAATAGATCTCGGTTGTGGTCGAGGAGAGTGGGTGGAGCTTCTTGTTGAGGCAGGCTTCACGCCCATGGGGGTAGATGCCGATACGGGTATGCTCGATTCTTGCCTTAAGCTCGCTTTGCCGGTTGAACACGGTGATGCATTGGATTATCTATGTGCCTTGCCTGATGAAAGTCAAGCGGTAATTTCTGCGATTCAGCTTGTTGAGCACATCACCTTCGACCAGCTTCGCGTGTTAGTCGGTGAGTCATTCCGTGTGCTAAAGCCGGGAGGGCTTTTGATCATGGAAACACCGAACCCGGAAAATATTCTTGTTGCGACCCGTAACTTCTATCTTGACCCGACCCACCTACGACCAATCCCGTCGATGCTCTTGGCGTTTGCTGCTGAGTATGCAGGCTTTCACCGAGTAAAAACTCTGCGCCTTCAAGAGTCCAAGGACATCGTTAATCGTAGTGACATTAGCCTGCAGGATGTAGTCAATGGCGCCAGTCCGGACTATTCTATTGTCGCCCAGAAGTTTGCAGGTGAAGATATCTTATCGCTTACAAGTAAGCAGTTTGATGCCAGTTATGGTCTGAGTCTTGAAGATCTGATGGCTCGCTGGGACAGCCGTTTTGAAGGTTTTGCGACCAAAGCTCAGCAAGCCTTGGCTATTGCTGAGCATTCCGCAGCCAAGCTGGATCGTCTTCTTTATCTCCCGATTACTGTTTATAGGAGTACCATTGGGGGCCTCATTATGCTCGTTCGTCGCGGTGTCGAACGCATGCGCAAGCTAAGGTAAATTCTTCGTGGAGCGGCTGATGGGGGGATCGGACGCCGAGGGCTGAGCGCTTCCTATGCAGGTTCTTGATCAAGACGTACGCGGCAGCCAGCGGTCGCGTTCCTGAGAGTTCTTGACAGCCAACGAATAGGTCCTTTCCTTGTAGAGGGTTTGGTAAGCGGGGCCTCTTTCACGCATCACCTGGCGTCACTCCTGGCCTTGGCAGTTGTGCCATGCCGCTGCCAGTTTTGGGTAACTGCTAGGCAAGAAGCATCCTATTGCTATTCAGGGAGCCTCCCATAAATGGGTGCATATAGGTGTATTAATTGGGACTAGTAACTCGTAGGATTTTTATGGCCCGCTCGTGAGTTTTGGCTTTTGTCGATTAAGCTTGTTGCATGGCTTAAGTCAAAGGTGCTCTTTTTATGTTGCTGTGCTGCCGTAAGCTGCAATGTGTTCTTGAACTAGTCGCTCTGGTGCGTAATGGGAGCGCAGGGCGACATACTTCTGGGCTCCAAGTTTTTGGCTAGGGCTCAATAACCGCTCACTGTCGGCGAGCTTTTCGGCCCAGACCTTGGCATTGAGGGCCGGTAGAAGAGTGGCGTAGCTTTGTCCCACTTCCCGGTGCACCTCTAGATCTGAGGCGATAACCGGTGTGTCGCAGGCAAGGGCCTCGATCAAGGGAAGAGAGAATCCCTCGGCCAGGGAGGGCACTACTACGGCTTCGGCGTGGCGGTATAGCCAGGCCAGCACGCGATCGTCGGCCGGCAGTTGGAGAATTGCATCCTCCAAGCCCTGGCCGCCAATCCATCGGCGCTCGTCTGACCGCCAAGGGCCACCCCCCGCACAGACCAGCAAGGGCTTTTCGCTGCGGCGAGATTTGCTAGTAGTTCCGCTGTGCAGCAGGGCTAGCGCTCGCAGCACAGTCAGCCCATTTTTGTAGGCGTGGCGCTTGCCCACCATGAGCCAGTAGCGGCGTCCCGTAAGTGCCGCGATGGGTTTTGGGGTCAGTCGATCTATGGCAGTGGCCAAGTGGATCACCTTCAGCGGCACCCTCAGATTTGGCTGGAAGAAAGCCAGGTCGTCTGCGCTGGCGGCGCTGATGCTGAGGATCAAATCAGAGGCCTCAAGCCACCTTGCCTTATTGGCATGGGGTGAGCGAAAGGCGGGCAAGAAAAAATGCTCTGGGTGCCGCTCCGGGGTCATGTCGAAAAGGCTGCTGACCAATTGCTGCTGGCTCCGCCTTCGGTAGGGCTTGCCCCCGTAGAAGGTCGCATGTAGAACGTCTGCTTGCCGCCAGGGCTGAGGGCCTGGCCAATGTCTGCGCTGCTGATCCATTGCGGGGTGGACTTCCACGCCCACTGAGCTCAGGTCGTGGGCCAGCTCACGGAAGTAGCGGCTGATCCCGCCGCGCAGCTGCCGCCGGAAGATCTGGTCATCGAAGCCGATGCTGACGGCTCGGGGTTTTGGGGATTCGTGAGAGTTCATGATTTATTTTCCATCATCTAGGGAAATCATTTGCTTATGGCCCTGCCGGCTGGTTCTGAGTGCTCCCCGCCGTTAGTGACGGTCATCACTCCCTGTCTTCAATCGGTAGATACCTTGCCCGACACACTCATGGGCGTGGTGCGTACCTGGGAGATCCTGCAGCAGGCCGGTGTGGGCTTGGAGCATCTACTTATTGATGGAGGCTCTACAGACGGCACCCAGGAGCTGCTGGAACGGCATACTTCGCGGCACCCTTTCTGTCGTTGGCAGCGGGACATCGGTGGTGGACCTTATGCCGCCATGAACTTGGGTTTGCAATTGGCGCGCGGCCACTACTGCCATGTGCTTAATGCTGACGATCTCCTGCTGGATCCAGGTGCTTACGCGGATTTCCTGATCCAAGCTCGCCGCAAGAATGCTGCACTGCTGCTGGCATCAATTGCTTATTTTCGTCGGCCCGAGCGTTATGTGCGGGCAGAGTGGATCGTGCACTTGCCTCCACCCGATGTGAAAGTCTGGCATAAGCAGTTGCGGCATGGTCTCCATTACCCCCATCCTGGTTTTATTGCAGAATCGTCTCTCTATCGGGCCACAGGCTTTGATGTGCACTACAGTCTCTCTGCAGATTATAAACTTATGCAGACATTGTTGTTGCGGCCAGGTCTGGCAGGGCAAGTGGCTATCTGCTCGGTACCTTTGGTCGCGATGGCTGAGGGCGGAGCCACGAGTGGCTGGCAGGCCATTTTGAGGGGTAAGAAGCAGCTAGAGGAGATTAATCAAGATTTGGGGATTATCGCCCCTGCTTGGCGACGCTATTGGGGGAAATTCTGGCTTCGCTTAGTTAGGAGATCGTCTCCCTTATTATTGCCCAATTATCAGGGAGATTAGGGGTGATTCCACTGAATATTGCCTTTGATGTGAGTCAGACAGGGCCACGGAAGGCTGGCTGCGGTTTTTATGCTGCAGCTTTGATCGATGGCCTGCTGACATCGGGTGCAGATCATCATTTCACGCTGCTTACAAGCTTCGGTGACTTTTTTCATGATCCCACCCAAGCGGCGGCTTTCCCGCATCGCAGCCACGGGGTGGGTTATGGGCCGCGTCTGTTGCGTCGCTCTGATGCGCAGGCTTTTTGGCAAAGCGAGCAGCAGGCAGGAGAGCTACTTGATGGATTTGATTTAATACATGCCAACAACTTCTGGTGTCCGCCCTGGCGGCTGCGCACGACCCTGATCTACACGCTCTACGATTTGAGTTTTGCTGAGCATCCTGAGTGGACAACCGAGACGAACCGCCTCGGTTGTTTTAAGGGGGTGCAGCAAGCTTCTGTTCGGGCAGACTGGCTGTTAGCGATATCCAACTCTTCTAAGCGGCAGTTTCTGCATCATTTCCCTCATGTTGTGCCGGAGAGGGTTCGGGTGATTTATCCGGCCTCTCGATTCGATCAGCCTGGATTTGATATCCAGCCCATTCAGCCGCAGGCAAAGCTCTTCCATAGCGGAAACCCTTTCCTTCTTGCCATCGGCACGATCGAACCGCGCAAGAATCAGCGTTTCCTAGTGGAGGTGTACAGCCGTTTCCGGGAGCGTGGTGGTGCGGCCATTCCTTTGGTCCTTGCAGGTGGTATGGGTTGGCTGATGGATGATTTTGAGCGGGATCTGATGGATTCACCCTGGGCTGCAGATATTCATCTGCTCGGCTATGTGAGTGATCGGGAGCTGATCTGGCTCTACCGCCATTGTTTATTGAACCTGTATCCCAGCCACTACGAGGGATTCGGCTTGCCGGTGCTGGAGGGTATGGGGCAGGGAGCGCCTGTGATCAGTTCCAGATCTACCTCACTGCCAGAGATCGTGGCCAATGCCGGCATTCTTTTAGACCCCAATAATCGGGATGCCTGGGTGGAGGCTATCGAAGTGTTATTGATTCAGCCTCAGCGGCGGGCCGATTTAGCTGCTGCAGCTCGGGAGCGGGCAGCGGCCTTTAGTTGGGAAGTCAGCACTCGCCAACTTCTTGACCTCTATGAGGAGGCAGCATGCATTTCGGCTGCCGTTGCCTCTAGGGCGTGACGCCGGTTGGCCTGACGTAATTCGCGTAGCGCTGAGATTCCAACGCGACGGTTCCAACGCCATTGGCTTCGCATTGTTTCGAGGTAAAGATGCAGCTTGAAGCGCATTGGCTCTTTGCTGCGGTCAAACTGGGCTGCAGTGCTGTGATGCGCATAGGCAAACACCCAGCGCAAAGGAACATTTCCTTGATAACTTCGAAACATCTCAGCGATCTCACGATGTACGGCTGGACGATCGCTGAGCGTTTTATTCTCTGCGTAAAGTCTTGATCCTGCTAGTTTATCGGGGATGTAGGCAAAGCGGCAGCCAGCATCAGCTAGTTTGAGCCAATAGTTGTAATCCATGCAGTAGCGCAAGCTGGCATCCAGTAGGCCTACTCGCTCGATGATCCGTCTTCTGAAGAAGAGGGCTGGCTGGCAGATAAAACAGGTGTGTCGCAGCAGCTCCGGATCCCAGAAGGTGGTGGGATAGCTTTCGAAAGGTACATCGTCTAAGTCGATGTGATCGGCCTCTCCATACACCACGTCAAGGCTGGGATCTTTGGCGAAGGCTGCCGCCACCTTCTTGAAGGTATCCGGATAATAAATATCGTCGGAGTTGAGCCAGCCGATTATGTCTCCACTCGCTGCCTGAAGACCCTGGTTCACTGCATCGGCCTGGCCATTATCTGGCTGTGAGACCCAGCGCACGTTGGCTCCGGCCGCCTTCAGCACCTGCAGGGTTTCGTCACTACTGCCGCCGTCAAATACCAGGTGCTCATGGGGTGAATGGCTCTGGCTGGCCACGCTGGCCAGGGTGCGACCGATAAACACGCCTTGGTTGTAAGACGGCGTGATGACGCTAATTCGGATTAGTTCGCTCATGAAACAGGACGGCGGTACGGATTATCTGATCGGGGTGATGGTCTAGGCCATAGACCCAGCAGCGTGGGCCTCAGACAACAGTTCCCAGTACTGCTGAGCCATCACTTCAGCCTGCGCATACGGCGTTGCTTGTTTTAGACCCTGTTTGATCAGGCTATGCCGCAGCGCTGGGTCCTTGGCCAGCTGCAGCAGGGCTGTTGCGATCTGCTGTGGATTGCCCGGATGGAAGAGTAGGGCGGCATCGCCGGCCACCTCTCCGAGGGCAGTGGTGTTGCTGCAGGCTACGGGGATGCCACGAGCCATTGCCTCTATTACTGGCATGCCGAAGCCTTCATAGAGAGACGGAAAAACCACCGCGAGGCTGTGCTGATACAGCCCTTCGAGTTCGTCTTCTTGAATGAACCCCGGCAGCAGCACACTCTCGTTTAAGCCCAGATCTGCCGACAATTTCCTTAGCTCCTCCAACCGACCGACGCCATCTCCGGTGCACACCAAGATGAAATCGTGCAGCAGCCCTTGTTGACGCGCCATGGCGAACGCGGTGAGCAGGAGCTCATGGTTCTTGTGGCGCCAGAGGTTGGCGGGATAGAGAAAGAAGCGGCCACTCACCAGATGGAAGGGTGGCCGTTCCATTGGCACCGCACTGCGACTGCGGGCCATTCGGATCGGTATGGCTCTGATGCGCCCTGGATCAGCCCCATGCTTGATTGCTTCCTGGTGGGAGAAGTGGGAGATGGCTGCGATGCGGCTGGCCTTTGCCAGCATCTGGCGGAAATGGCTCAGCCGTTCTGACTGTGCAACGGCGGGAAAGAAGCCTGGATAGGCGAGTGCCTGTAGGTCGTAGAAAGTAGACACTGTGGTGAGACCTGCACAGTGCAGCAGGGGTGCTCCAAAGGGGCAGAGGAGGAGTTGGGCTCCAGCACCCTGGTTGTGGTTAGGTGTAGTTGGATGATATGAAACTTCCGCCCTATTCGAGCGCCCTGAAAGATAATTCAGTACCCTCCGGCGGAGATGTCGGCCGTGGCGGCCGAGGCGCCTCGAGCCCAGCCACCGCCCTGCCGCCAACACCGGAACAGATGGCGTGAAGATGAGATTGGCTGCTTCAAGGGGCTGAAGATCACCTACCAGCTCTGGCTTGCAGGTGCAGTGGAACAGGGCCTGGGGCTGGTGTTTGGCAAGCTCCTGCAGCAGCGTGAGGATGAATGGCTTGGCGCCACCGTTGGCACCCCCCGTCAGCATTGGCGTTAGGTCTACCCAGATGTGCTCTAAGGGTGGAGTAGCCAGGTCGGCCGATGCATTAGTGAATCTGGAGAATTTCAATGTGTTGTCAGTCCAAAGATCTCTGAATGATTGCCGTTAATCCACAAGTCGATTCTGCAATAGACATTAAGGCGCGGACTATATGATGTTCATATGCATATATTGCATGACGAATGAAGCGCCTTTGAAGATCATTGCGTGCGAATTGCTTTTGTCTTGATCTCTTGTTGGTAAAGCGCAACTGTGCTTGCTAGGCCTTCTGCCAGCTCAATACGCGCGCGCCAGCCCAGTGCCGCCATCCGGCTTACGTCAAGCTGTTTCCTGGGCGTACCGTCTGGCTTGCTTCTATCCCAGTAGATATCACCCTGAAACCCTGTGGCCGCCGCCACTGCTTCTGCCAGGCCTGCGATGGTGAGATCTACTCCGGTGCCCACATTCAGGTGCTGCAGCTCCTCGGGGCCTGGCTGCCAATGCTCTAGGGCAAATACGCAAGCCTCGCCAAGATCATCCACATGCAGGAATTCCCGCAGTGGGGTCCCCGTTCCCCAGCAAGTAACTCTGGTTTCGCCAGACTCAGTTGCCTGATGGAACCGGCGGATCAGCGCCGGCAGTACATGGCTGTTTGTGGGGTGGTAGTTGTCGCCTGGGCCATAAAGGTTGGTCGGCATCAGGCTGAAGGCGTCAAAGCCGTGCTGGCGGCGCAGCGCCGCACAGAGCTTGAGCCCGGCGATCTTGGCGATGGCATACCACTCGTTGCTGGGCTCCAGCGGCCTGGTTAGAAGGGCTTCCTCCCGTATTGGCTGCTCAGCAAATTTAGGATAAATACAGCTGCTGCCTAGAAACAGCAGGCGGCGCACTCCGGCCCGCCAGGCCGTTTCGATCACGTTGGTCTGGATTTTGAGGTTGTCGAGCAGGAAGTCGGCCGGGTATGCGCTGTTGGCATGGATGCCACCCACCTTTGCTGCCGCCAGCACCACAACAGTGGGCCGCTGCTCGGCAAACCAGCGCTGCACCGCCACGGCATCCAGCAGGTCGAGCTCGGCGCGCGTGGCGGTGATCAGAGCGCCACCTTGTGCTGGATCGACGTAGCCGGCCCCCTGCAGAGCCCGAGTAATGGCGCTGCCGGCCATGCCCCGGTGGCCGGCCACGAAGATGCGGTCGGCTCGGGTTATTAGCCCACTCATGGTTGGGCGGCGGCCACCGCAGCCGCATTGGTCGGTGGATTCTCCATCGAGCCCACCACCGCAAAGCCTTCGCGCCGCAGGGTGGCCTCCTTGGCTGCTTCTTCTTTATCCGCCGCCACCATTTCTGCCACGAGTTCCTCCAAGGTGGTGGTGGGAGTCCAGCCCAGCTTCTCTTGTGCCTTGCTGGGATCGCCCAGCAGTGTTTCCACCTCCGCCGGGCGGAAATAGCGGGGGTCGATGCGCACCACCACAGCGCCGGTGTCTGCGCGGTGACCCACTTCCTCCAGGCCCTCACCCTGCCACTGGATGGCCTGCTCGCCACCAGCGTTCCAGCCGAGCTGCTGTGCTGCGAGCTCAATGAAGCGCCGCACCGATTCCTGGCGGCCCGTGGCGATCACGAAGTCTTCCGGGGGCCCCTCCTGTTGCAGCATCCGCCACTGCATCTCCACGTAATCCCTGGCATGGCCCCAATCCCGCAGCGAATCGAGGTTGCCCATGAACAGGCATTGATCCAGCCCGGCATCGATGCGGGCCAGGCCGCGGGTGATCTTGCGGGTCACGAACGTTTCACCGCGCCGCGGTGATTCGTGATTGAACAGGATGCCGTTGCAGGCATACATCCCGTAGGCCTCGCGGTAATTAACCGTGATCCAGTAGGCGTACAGCTTGGCAACCCCATAGGGGCTGCGGGGGTAGAAGGGAGTGGTTTCCTTCTGGGGAATCTCCTGTACCAGGCCGTAGAGCTCGCTGGTGCTGGCCTGGTAGATGCGGGTTTTGGCTGTGAGTCCCAGCATCCGCACAGCTTCCAGGATGCGAAGCGTGCCGAGCGCATCGGAATTGGCGGTGTATTCCGGCGCCTCGAAGCTCACCGCCACATGGCTCTGGGCCCCTAGGTTGTAGATCTCATCGGGCTGCACCTGCTGGATGATCCGGATCAGATTGGTGCTGTCAGTTAAATCGCCGTAGTGCAGCACCAGCCTGGGATCGCTCTCGTGCGGGTCTTGGTATAGGTGATCGATCCTTGCAGTGTTGAAGCTGCTGGCCCGGCGTTTGATGCCGTGCACCGCATAGCCCTTCTCCAGCAGCAGCTCAGCCAGGTAGCTGCCGTCTTGACCCGTAATCCCTGTAATGAGAGCAGTCTTGATCATGGAACGTAATTAGGATTTGCTAAGAGGATGCGGGTGCCCGGCTGAAAGATTAGCGCTGGGACTAAAGCAGCCTTTCTTCATACATTTTTTGTACGATCTCGCTCGGCTGTACTTGAGCTTTCCAGCCCAAGTCTGCATAGATTTGGCTTGGATTCATGGAGGAATACTTTAAGTCGCTTGGCCTAAGAAATGTTGCGTCGCTGACCAAGTATTTGTCTGCTTCTAGCCCAGCTGCCGCAAAGGCCATGCGAACGAACTCCCGCAGTGATGTGGTGTGCCCCGACGCTATTAGGTAATCCTTCGCAGTTGGTGCCTGCAACATCTGATGCATGGCTACAACGTATTCCGCCGCCCATCCCCAATCGCGCCAGATGTCCAGATTGCCGAGCCTCAGCTCTTGGGTTTCACCCCGTTTGATTCGCCTCACTCCATCGATGATCTTTTGCGTCACGAAGCGCTGGGGACGCAGGGGGGATTCATGGTTGGCTAAAATACCGGTACAGCAGAATATTCCATAGGCTTCGCGGTAATTTGCCACCTGCCAGAATGCTGTGCTTTTGGCAACGGCGTAGGGGCTTCTGGGGTGGAAGGCTGTTGCTTCGTTCGCTGCTTGTTGCTGGGTGTCACCAAAGCACTCTGAGCTGCCTGCGCTAAATAGGCGTGTGGGAGCTTCGAGGTAGCGCAGTACTTCTAAAAAGTTGAGCGTTCCACCGGCGATTGACTCCATGCATTCAACGGGCTGTTCAAACGAGAGCCCCACACTTGTTTGACCGGCGAGGTTGTATACCTCCTTTGGTTCGATCGAAGAGAGTGCCTTAAGTACGCTGCGGAAATCGTTTGGGGCTAGGGAGATGAGCTCAATGTCTTGAGCGATGCCTAGCCTGTCGAGTCGGCTGGTATCGCTGCTCTGGGCATCACGGCTGCTCCCTACTACCCGGTAGCCGGCTTCCAGCAGATGGCGGGCGAGATAGGCACCGTCTTGGCCGGTGATGCCGGCGATGAGAGCAGTTTTGGCCACTAAGAAGATTTAGGTCCTAGATCTTTTGGTAAGCGCTTTAGCTTATTGGGTAAGGATGATTCTGTCTGTTCATCCTACTAATCTAAGCCGCCGTCCCCTGTGGCGCCGGCGCCGGCTGAAACATAAACATCGAATAGATCACATTCCTTCGCATCTGCGTCATCATCTCCAAGAACATATCGTACCCCTCATTCTTATATTCGATCAACGGATCCTTCTGCCCATATCCCCTCAGGCCCACCGATTCGCGCAGGGCGTCCATCGCTTGCAGGTGCTCCCTCCAGAGCGTGTCGATCTGCTGCAGGATGAAGTAGCGCTCGGCTTCGCGCATCAACCCCGGGCGTTGCTGCTCAACTTGGCCCTCCTTGATGTCGTAGGCATTGCGCAGCTGCTCCTGCAGGAAGGCCTTGAGCTCCTCAACCCCTAAACCCTGTAGTTGGTCGGGCGTTAGATCTTCCAGGATATAAATAAACTCCTTGGTTTTATCCACCAAGCGGCTGAGATCCCATTCCTCGGGGGGGAGCTCCGGGTTCACATAGGCATCCACGATGTCTTCGATGGTGCGCTCGCCGTAGCCGATCACCTGGGCCTTGAGCTCGCGGCCCTCGAGCACCCGGCGCCGCTCGGTGTAAACGGCTTTGCGCTGGTTGTTCATCACCTCGTCGTATTCGAATACCTGCTTGCGGATGTCGTAGTAGTAGGTTTCCACCTTCTTCTGGGCCCCTTCCAGCGAGCGGGTGAGCATGCCTGATTCAATCGGCATGTCTTCTTCCACCCGGAAGGCATTCATCAGTCCGGCGACCCGATCGCCGCCGAAGATGCGCAGCAGGTTGTCTTCCAGCGACAGGAAGAAGCGGGTGGAGCCGGGATCACCCTGACGTCCGGCGCGGCCGCGCAGTTGATTGTCGACGCGGCGGGATTCGTGGCGCTCGGTGCCGATTACGTGCAGTCCACCGGCTTCGCGCACCTGCTGATCGTCTTGCTTCACCATGTCGTCGTATTCAGCCTTCACCTGGGCGATGCAGTCGCGCAGGGCCTGGATTTGGGGGTCCTCGCTGGGGGCCTTTTCGGCTGCCTGGGCAATGCGGTCTTCCAGCTCCAGCAAGGTGAGCTGCCGGTCGCCCCAGGCATTCACGAGGTCTTTGGCGAGGGTGGCCAGATCCTGGTCAGTCGTTTCGCTTAGACTGCAGGGATAGAGGCTCCCCAAACTGCGGACCTCGCGCGCGGCTTTGGCTGAGGGGATGGGCCTGTGCTCATTTTCCGGGCGCACCAGCTTGGGCAACAGAACCTCGCGCAGCTTGAGGCGGGCCATGTAATCGCTATTGCCGCCCAGAATGATGTCGGTGCCACGGCCCGCCATGTTGGTGGCGATGGTCACTGCGCCAGCCCGGCCTGCCTGGGCCACGATTTCGGCTTCCCGCTCCACGTTCTCTGGCTTGGCATTTAGCAGGTTGTGGGGGATGTCTTGCTCAGCCAGCAGGGTTGATAGCAGCTCGGATTTCTCCACACTGGTGGTGCCCACCAGCACCGGCCGGCCGCCCTTGTGCACCTCGGCGGTTTCCAGGGCTACCGCCCGCCATTTAGCGGTTTCGGTTTTGTATACCTGATCGGTCCAGTCGGAGCGGGAGCGCACCCGGTTGGTGGGCACAATCGTGACCTCGAGCTTGTAGGTCTTCTCGAATTCCACTTCCTCGGTTTTGGCGGTGCCGGTCATCCCGGCCAGGCGCGGGTAGAGCAGGAAGAAGTTTTGGTAGGTGATCGAGGCGAGGGTTTGGGTTTCGGGCTGAATCTCCAGCTGTTCCTTGGCCTCAATCGCCTGGTGCAGGCCGTCGCTCCAGCGCCGCCCTGGCATCACCCGGCCGGTGAATTCGTCCACGATCACCGCATCGCCATTGCGCACGATGTAGTTCACGTCCTTGGCAAACATCTCCTTTGCCTTGAGGGCATTGCCGATGAAGTGGGCCCAGGGGTCTTCTGGGTTGAAGAGATCGGTCACCCCCAGCTCCTGCTCGGCCTTGGCATAGCCCTCGTCGGTGAGGGTCACATTGCGCTGCTTCTCGTCGACCTCGTAGTCGCCCTCGGGGTCGATACCGTCTTTGCCTAGTTCGGCCGAGCGCTCCAGCAGCTCAGCCACCTCGGCTGCGCGGCGGTATTTCTCCTGGGGGCGCTCGATCTGGCCGGAGATAATCAGCGGCGTGCGGGCCTCGTCGATCAGGATCGAATCGACCTCGTCGATCACGCAGTAGTTGGGCTGGCGCTGCACCACCTCAGCGATGTCGCTGGCCATGTTGTCGCGCAGGTAGTCGAAGCCCAGCTCGCTGTTGGTGGCGTAGGTGATGTCGCAGGCGTAGTTGGCCCGGCGGGTGGTTGGCGTCATCTCCTGCTGGATTAGGCCCACCGAGAGCCCCAGGAAGCGGTGCACCTGGCCCATCCACTCGGCGTCGCGCCGGGCCAGGTAGTCGTTCACCGTCACCACGTGCACGCCCCGCCCGGTGAGGGCGTTGAGGTAGGCGGGCAGGGTGGCCACGAGGGTTTTGCCCTCGCCGGTTTTCATCTCAGCGATTTGACCGTTGTGCAGCACCATGCCGCCGATCAGCTGCACATCGAAGTGCCGCATGCCCAGCACCCGCTTGCCGGCCTCGCGCACCACGGCAAAGGCCTGGGGCAGCAGCTCATCGAGCAAGGCCCGCTCCTTGACGGCATTGCCCGCCACCTGCTCCAACTTCAGGCGGAATTCAGCCGTGAGGCCGCGCAGCTCGTCGTCGGAGAGGGGGGAGATTTCCTCCTCGAGCAGGTTGATATCGGAAACGATCGGCTGGTAGCGCTTCAGCTTGCGGGCATTTGGATCACCCAGCAGCAGCTTGAGCATTGAGGCGGAACGGCCAGCACAATCCAAATCTTACCGGGCGGCTACCAGAGCAAGCGCTAAGGGAAGGCCTGCAGCCCTGAAGCCGCCAGGAGTTGGGGCAGGGTGTCGACCAGTCCGCTGGCTGCCGTCAGCTTGCCTAAACGCACCTCGACAAGGCCAGTGCATCAGCTGATTCGGCTCACTCCAGCAGCCATTCCACTGCGCTGCTCCAGGCCACCGGTTGTGGCCATTCCCCCCGGGGCGGCCTGTTGTTGAGTGAAATCACCCGCGCTTGGGCGCCGCTGCTCGACGGTTCCTGCAGGGCCTCCAGGAGTGCCCGCAGCTCCCTTTGCAAAGTCGCTGGTTCACTGAGATCGGTACACACCTGGATCAGCTCCCGCCGGCCATCGGGGAAACGGGCGAGGAAGTCCACCTCGTTGCCGTTGCTTGTACGCAGGTAGCCCACCTCCGCTCCTTTCCGCAGTAATTCCAAAAGCACCACGGTTTCCAGCGCATGTCCGAGATTGCTGCGCCCCTCCAGTTCATAGAGGGGCAGCAAACCCGGATCGACCGGATACACCTTGCGGGGCAGCGTCATCTGACGCCTCAGCGAACCTCCCACCACGCCCAAGCAGTGGATCAGGAAGGCACTCTCTAGGTGCTGCACCAGCTCGGCTAGGTGTTCGCGGCCGATCGCTAGACCCTGGCTTTTCAGGGCCCCATGCAGGCGGTTGAGGCTGAAGCTGCCGCCACCGTTGCCGAGCAGCTGCCGCACCAGCCATTGCAGAGCCAGGGGCTGGCGGATGGCATGGCGCTCGATCACATCCCGCAGCACGGTGCTGTCCACGTAGCTGCCCAGCAGCAGCCGGCGGCTGCGCTCCTCCAGTCCCTGAGCCTCCGGGAACCCCCCGCAGCGCAGGTAGTGCTCCAGCTGGTGAGTGAGCTGCGAGCGCTGGGCGCTGCTCCAGTGCGTGCTCGGCTGCAGCGGCTCCAGGCTTCGGTGGCGGAGGCTCTCGCGGAAGCTGAACGGATACACCACCGCCTCTAGGGCGCGCCCCCGCAGGTTGCTGGCGATCTCGGTGGAGAGCATCTCCGCCGACGAGCCACTCACAACCACGTCGATCGGTTCGCTGTCCATCACCCGCCGCACGAATCCCTCCCAGCCGGGAATGCGTTGGATCTCATCGAGAAACAGGCAGCCCCGCCGCGCTCCCGCTTGCCGCGCCTGGGGCTGGAGCTGGAAATAAGTCTCGAGAAGCTGGTCGAGCAGCTCCGCACCAGGGTTGTGGGCCAGCAGGCGCTCGTCTTCCAGCGACAGCATCGGCAGCCAGCTGCGCTCCTCGCCCGCCTCCACACGCCGGCCCAGCTCCTGCCATAGCAGTGAGGTTTTGCCGCTGCGGCGCATGCCGATCACGGCCAGCGTTTTGCCGGGGATCCTGGGGATCCAGGTGTCGCGCTGGGTCAGCTGGGGTAGCGGCTGCTGCCAGCTGTCCACCAGTTTCTGGCGCAGCAGGGCTTTCAGCCCTGCGGGCAGCTTGTCGTCCATGGCGTCAAGTTAGCGCCTTATCTTGTTGTTCATGGCGACAAGAAGGTGATCTTCGTTGTGGGTGAGATCGGGGTCTAGGTAGAATTATGGTTGATTTCTACCCTGCTCCTTGTGGGGGTGTGAGCATCCATGGGCATGAACATCAAAGACCCTGAGGTTCATGCCATAGCCCGTGAGCTGGCGGCGCGGCATGGCACCACCGTGACCGATGCCGTGCGTCGTGCGCTTGCGGCCGAACTGGAGAGAAGCCCAGGGCCATCTGCGCTGAAGCTGCAGGATGCCAAGTTGCAGCAGTTACTCGCTTTGTTGGGGCGCTTCAGCAATCTGCATTGGCCAGACCAGCGCACCAGCAAGGAGTTGCAGGATGCCCTCTACGACGATGACGGTCTGCCGGTCTGATGGTGATCGATACCTCTGCTCTGATAGCCATTCTCAAAGCGGAGCCGGAAGCTGCCGAACTCCTTGTCTGCCTGAGTCAGCCATCTCCGAAGTGGATCTCCACCGCCACTCTCTTGGAAGCTCAGATCCTGGTGATCAGTCAGCTCGGTGAGGCAGGGCCTCCTGAGTTGGACTTGCTCTTGGGCCGAGCGGAGATCAAGTCGCTTCCGCTCGACACGTTGCATGTGCACTTGGCCCTCCACGGCTGGCGCCACTTCGGCAAGGGCCGCCACCGGGCTGGCCTCAACCTGGGTGATTGCTTCAGCTACGGCCTAGCCATGGCCCTGGACCTGCCGCTGCTGTTCAAAGGTGATGATTTTGCTCGCACTGATGTGAAAGCTGCCATCTGAAGGCACGCGTGTGAAACCAGGACTCACCTGGTGGTGCCAGGGTTGTCGCCCAGGAACTCCAGGATCTCGCGATCTTTGAGGTTTTGAGCGGCGCCGTTGCAGGGCTCCAGCAGGGGGCGGCCGGCGGCCAGCTCCCGCAGGCAGCCTTGGGTGCGGGCCAGCTCCATTTCCAACACGTCGATGCGCTCCATCAGGTTGCGGATCACATTCGCCTCCGTGTCTGGCAGGGCTGAGTGGGCAAGGGGGTCGATCCTCACCCCGCTCTGATGGATCACCCGGCCCGGGATGCCCACCACCGTGCTGTCGGCCGCCACATCGCGCAGCAGCACCGAGCCGGCGCCGATGCGGGTGTTGGCACCCACGGTGATCGCCCCCAGCACCTTGGCGCCGGCGCCCACCACCACGTTCTCCAGCAGGGTGGGGTGGCGCTTGCCATGGGCCTTGCCGGTGCCGCCCAGGGTGACGCCCTGATACAGCAGGCAGCGGTTACTGATCACGGCTGTTTCACCGATCACCACTCCCATGCCGTGGTCGATGAACACGCCATGGCCGATCCGGGCGCCGGGGTGGATTTCAACACCGGTAGCCAGTCGCCCCAGCTGGCTCAGCAGCCGTGCCAGCAGGGGCAACGGCGGCAGCCGCCGGCCCCAGAGCCAATGGCTGAGACGGTGCAGGGTTAGGGCGTGCAAGCCCGGATAGCAGAGCAGGATTTCCAGCGTGCCTCGGGCCGCAGGATCTCGTTGCTTGATGATCGCCAGGTCGGCCTGCAGTGCCTTGAGCATGGAGCCAGTTTGACCGAGGGGCCCCCCGTCATGCATGATCTTGAAATCGGCAAAGCCGGTAGTTGCGGATGTAGCTCAGTGGTAGAGCATCTCCTTGCCAAGGAGAGGGTCGAGAGTTCGAATCTCTTCATCCGCTTGATTCAGCCTGCCATTTGGTTCATGTAGCCATTGGTTTCAGGTAGCCAGTAGGCCAATTTCTTTGCGCAGTCCGTCGATGGTGGCGGTGCCTAGGTAGCTCTGGGCGCAGTGCACCACCGGCATCCGTATTAGTTGGGCCCTGTTTTGGCGCAGGCTCTGCTCCACCAGAGGCAGGCTGGGGCGGTCGCAGAGCACGTGGCTGGCGGCCCGCAGCAGGGCCAGCAGGCGGCTGCCTGTGTCAGGGTTGGCGGTCATCACTAGCAGCTCGTTGCCGCGCATGCTGTGCAGTATCACCTCGGCGGCCCGCAGGATCCCCGGGCTGATGCTCACCAGGCCCACGCAGCTGCCCTGGCGCAGCTCCTTGAGTAGGTCGAGCTCGTGGCGAAAATCGTTGAGATCAACGGCCACCGCCCGCACGCCGTGCTGCTTGGCAATCTCCTCCACCGGCTGGAGGAAGTAGCGGCTGGTCACCACCGTGCCGTTGTTGGATTCGGTCAGCACCGCCGCCAGCTCCTCCATCGGCACCACCTCCACCGGCACCTCCAGGCTGGGGATGAGCTCCTCGGCGATCAGCATCGAGGCGCCGATGTCCTCGCGGGGGGTGCTGACTAGCACCCGGGCGCCGCAGCGCAGACGCCAGTCGATCTCCCGGGTGAATAAGTCGCGGCTCTGCTGCAGGGTGCAGCCGGCATTGAGCAGGCCATCGACGCTCTGGCGCACCTCACGGTCGATGTCTGGCAGGGGACGGCCCCTGGGGCCCGGCGGCGGCTTGATTTCCCGCGGCTTTTGCTGGTCGCGCACATAGATGCCCGATCCCGCCATCGCTTCAACGACGCCGTCGGTTTCCAGCTGGCGATACACCTTGCTGATCGTGTTGCGGTGCAGGCCGGTTTGCATCGCCAGCTGCCTGGTGCTGGGCAATCGGTGCCCCGGCGGGTAGTGGCGGGCCGCAATGGCGAAGCAGATCTGGTTGTAGAGCTGCGTCGACGCCGGGATGTCGCTTTCCTGCTGGATGTGGAATCGCACGCCGGGGTTGGGCCAATTGGGCTGGTGGCCACCATAAAGAGGCTTGGCCCTGGGGACAATCCCCCTGTTGGCATACGGGCGTGTGCCGGTTGGGCCTGGTGCAAGAGGGCGGCCCTCCGGGAAGTTGTACATCTGTACAACTTCCTGCACACGCGCAAAAACCCAATGCCCGCCCGCCAATGCCCGCCCGCCAATGTCAGTCCGCCAATGTCAGCAGCCCAGACCTTCCCTTCAACCGCTCAGCGCTTGAGCGATATGTCGGCGATCGCTATAGAAGCGGTTTAACCCGTGGGTTCTGCAGCGGAACTTGAAGCGACCTTGCTGTTGCCCTTGGGAGCGGCGGCCTTGCGGGGGCTCAGGAACATGATCATGTTGCGCCCTTCCCGCTTGGGGGGCTGCTGGATCTCGGCGTTGTCCTCGAGGTCCTTGGCCATGCGGTAGAGCAGTACTTCAGCTAAGGCGGTGTGCTGGATTTCGCGGCCGCGGAAGATCACGGTGCACTTCACCTTGTCGCCGTCCTTAAGGAAGCGCTGCGCCTGGCCGATCCGCACCTGATAGTCGTGCGAGTCGATCTTGTAGCGCATCTTCACTTCTTTTACCTCCGTCTGGTGCGACTTCTTCTTGGCTTCTTTGGCCTTCTTTTCCTGCTCAAACTTGTATTTGCCGTAGTCCATGATCCGGCACACCGGCGGATCGGCCTTTTCGCTCACCAACACCAGATCGAGCTCGCGGTCCTTGGCAACCTCAAGGGCCTCCTCGCGGGTGATCACCCCCAGTTGACTGCCATCGGCATCCACCACCCGCAGGTTGGGGTAGCTGATGCGGTCGTTGATGTTGGGCAGCTCCCGCACGGGAGCACGGCGGTCAAAACGGGGACGTGGAGGCATTCAGGGGTGTGAAGGATCGCGAAATCGCTAACGCTTCACCCTAGTCCGCGCTCGACCACTTGCAACGCCTGGGCCAACTGCCCCTCGGTGCTGCGCTCTTCCAGCCAGATCGGCTCATGGCGCCGCCGAAACCAGGTGCGTTGCCGTTTGGCGAATTGGCGGGTGCGCTGCTCGCAAAGGGCGATCGCTTCAGTTTCGCTGAGCTCGCCGGCCAGCTGCTGCTTCGCCTCGCCGTAGCCGATGGTGTTGAGCAGGGGCAGTTCAGCCCCGTAGCGCTCGATCAGCGCTTCGGTTTCAGCTACCAGCCCCGCAGCAAATAGGCCCTTGGTGCGGCTGGCAATGCGGCCTGTTAGGTCGGTGGGGTTTAGGCCCAGCTCCAGCACCCGCCAGGGCGGCGGCGTGGCCCCCTGCTGGCTGGATAGGGGCCGCCCTGTGGCATAAAGCACCTCCAGGGCCCTTTGGGTGCGCACGGCATCGGCGGGGGCGATGCGAGCGGCGGCCGCTGGATCGCCCTGGCGCAGCAGCTGGTGGCAGAGGGGCTGGCCGAGGGCTGCCAGCTGGGCGCGCAGCTGGGGTTGGGGTGGCACCGCTGGGGGCTCCAGCCCCTGGGTGAGGGCCTGTAGGTAGAGGCCGCTGCCGCCCGCCAGCAGGGCCAGGGGCTTGCGGGCAAGTTCGGCGTTGAGCTGGGCCTCGGCGATCGCCCGAAACTCCTGCAGGTTGATCGGCTGGTCGGGATCGCGCAGATCCAGCAGCTCGTGGCGCGCCTGCCCCCGCTGAGCGGCCGTGGGCTTGGCGGTGCCCACGTCCATCTGCCGGTAGAGCTGGCGCGAATCCACGTTCAGCACCGCCAGATCCAGGGCCTGGGCCAGGGCGATCGCTAGGTCCGTTTTGCCGCTGGCCGTGGGGCCTAGCAAGACGATGACAAGGGGTTGGCCTGCGGACTCAGTGGGGCTCATGGGTCCACCTTGCCAGGGGGTGTCAGCCCGAGTTGGCGGTGGTAAATTGCTTATTGCAAAAGGGCTTTTGGGCTCGTTTGCGCCTTACTTGCCCCGGGATTTCGCCGTCCTGTGCCGAATCCCTGGGGAGACCTTCCTGCATGAGCGCTGAAAGCCAAGCTTCCACGAAAATTCAGGCCGCCTATGGCGCCGAGCAGATCCAGGTTCTGGAGGGCCTGGAGCCCGTTCGTAAACGTCCGGGCATGTACATCGGCTCCACCGGCCCCCGAGGCCTGCACCATTTGGTGTACGAGGTGGTCGACAACGCAGTGGATGAGGCCCTAGCCGGCCACTGCGACCAGATCCTGGCGGTGCTCAACGATGACGGCTCTTGCGCCGTCACCGACAACGGCCGCGGCATCCCCACCGATATCCACCCGCGCACCGGTAAGAGCGCCCTTGAAACCGTGCTCACGGTGTTGCACGCCGGCGGCAAGTTTGGTTCTGGTGGCTACAAGGTTTCTGGCGGCCTGCACGGCGTTGGTGTGTCGGTGGTCAATGCCCTCTCCGAGTGGGTGGAGGTCACGGTTTATCGCCAAGACCAAGTGCATACCCAGCGCTTTGAGCGAGGTGCTCCGATCGGCATCCTGCAATCAGCCGCTGGCGAGAAGGGCCGCACCGGAACATCGGTGTGCTTCAAGCCCGATATCGAGATTTTCTCGACCGGCATTGAGTTCGATTACCAAACTCTCTCCTCGCGTTTGCGCGAGCTGGCCTACCTCAATGGTGGGGTGCGGATTGTCTTCCGTGACGACCGTGCTGTGGCCCGCAATGCCGCTGGCGAAGCTCACGAAGAGATCTATTTCTACGAAGGCGGCATCAAGGAATATGTCGCCTACATGAATAAGGAGAAGGATCCTCTCCACCCCGAAATCATTTACGTCAACCGCGAAAAGGATGGTGTACAGGTGGAAGCGGCACTGCAGTGGTGCGTGGATGCCTACTCAGACAGCATTCTTGGCTTTGCCAACAACATCCGCACTGTCGATGGTGGCACCCATATCGAGGGCCTGAAAACGGTGCTTACCCGCACCCTCAACACCTTTGCCAAAAAGCGCGGCAAGCGCAAGGATGCCGATACCAATCTGGCCGGCGAAAACATCCGCGAGGGCCTCACCGCGGTGCTTTCGGTGAAGGTGCCCGACCCGGAATTTGAGGGTCAGACCAAAACTAAGCTGGGCAATACGGAAGTTCGCGGCATTGTTGACACGCTGGTGGGTGAAGCCCTCAGCGAATATCTTGAATTCAATCCCTCGGTGATCGATCTGATCCTCGAGAAGGCTATTCAGGCCTTCAATGCAGCCGAGGCTGCCCGCCGCGCCCGCGAGCTGGTGCGACGCAAGAGCGTGCTCGAGAGCTCCACCCTGCCTGGCAAGTTGGCAGATTGCTCCTCCCGCGACCCGGCCGAGTCTGAGATCTACATCGTGGAGGGGGATTCAGCTGGTGGTTCGGCCAAGCAGGGGCGCGACCGTCGCTTCCAAGCGATCCTGCCATTGCGGGGCAAAATTCTCAACATCGAGAAAACTGACGACGCCAAGATTTATAAAAATACTGAAATTCAGGCGCTAATCACCGGACTAGGTTTGGGGATTAAAGGCGAGGAGTTTGATGAGAAAAATCTTCGCTACCACCGGATCGTGATCATGACCGACGCCGACGTCGACGGCGCCCACATCCGCACTCTGATTCTCACCTTCTTCTTCCGCTATCAGCGGGCCCTAGTTGAGGGTGGCTACATCTACATCGCCTGCCCACCCCTCTATAAAGTGGAGCGGGGTAAGAACCACACCTACTGCTACAACGAAGACGATCTCAAGAAAACGATCGCTTCATTTGGTGAGAAGGCGAACTACACGATCCAGCGTTTCAAGGGCTTGGGCGAAATGATGCCGAAGCAGCTATGGGAAACCACCATGGACCCCACCACTCGCATGATGAAGCGAGTCGAGATTGAAGATGCCCTCGAAGCCGATCGCATCTTCACAATCCTGATGGGCGACAAAGTGGCCCCGCGCCGGGAATTTATCGAGGCCCATAGCGCCACCCTCGATCTAGCCCAGCTCGATATTTGATGGCGGACATCCGCATGATGCAGTCGTCTGCAGCCTGGCGCTGGGCAGCCCTGCTTGGTTTCGCCCTGATCACCCCCGTGGGCTTGCCTGCCGGAGGGGCTGATCGCAGGCCGCTTGAGGTGCGCCGGCGTTGTGCCGGAGATCCCTTGCTGTCCACCCAGGCCGTGGCGTTGCGGGCAGCACCGGAGCAGCGCGCCCCCGCCCTGCAGCAGCTGGGACCTGGCGAGCCCATGCGAGTGCTGCGCAGCTGGCGGGGCAGTTCCGGCCAGCGCTGGCTTCAAGTGCAGGCCGCCGATCGCCGCGGCTGGTTGGCTGCTGGTTGAGTGAGTTGCTTGAGGGCACACTCGACATTGGTATCTCATTGAGTTTGTACAGATGTACAAACTCAATGAGGGCTAAGGAAGCTCTGGAAAGCCACCGTGCGGCCAATCACCATGAAGTCGCTGGCATGAGTCTCATCCAGCGACCTGGATGCCCCCGCCCCGGCCCCCGGGTTATCCCGACCTTCCCTAACAGACCAACGATCCGCCGGTTAGGCGGCTAGGGCAGCTTCGATGGCGCTCTTTAATTCAGCTGAATCGGGCTCCACGTTGCTCTTGTAGCGGCCCAACACGGTGCCGTCCTTGCCCACCAGAAACTTCTCGAAGTTCCAGCCCACGGGGCCAGCGGGCTCGCTCTTGCTGAGGGTGGTGTAGGGCTCTTCGGCCATCTGCACTTTGTCGAGCAACTCAAAGTTGGCGCCGTAGGTGGTGGAGCAGAACTGCTGGATCTCTGGCAGCGTGCCGGGCTCCTGGGCGCCGAAATCGTTGCAGGGGAAGCCGAGCACGGCCAGGCCCTGGGGGCCGTAGCTCCCCTGGAGGGCCTGCAGGCCTGCGTATTGGCGGGTGAATCCGCAGCGGCTGGCCACGTTCACGATCAGCAGCACCTTGCCGGCCCATTCGCCCAAATTGCGCTTGTCGCCTTTGGCATCGCGCACGGCCACATTGGTCACGGAGATAGCCATTGGTCCGGTTGTCATCAGTTGGCCGGACCATAGCGGGCCGAAGGCAGCTGCGACCCATAAACTCAGCATTGCGGCGTCGCGGGGCCTATGGGCGAAGCCAACGGGATCCAGGTGGCCGAGGTGGTGGCCCAACAGCTGGAAAGCCTGCTTGAGGCAGGTAACTACGACGGCGCCAAGTTGCTGCTCGGCCCCGTGCAGGAGGTGGACGCAGCTGAAGCTATAGGCAGCTTGCCGCGCACCCTGCAGGCCCTGGCCTTTCGGCTGCTGCCCAAGGACGAGGCAATTGAGGTCTATGAATACCTCGATGCGTCAGTGCAGCAGACCCTGCTGGAGCGGCTGCGCTCCGGCGAGGTGCTGGAGCTGGTGGAGGAAATGTCACCCGACGATCGGGTGCGGCTTTTTGATGAGTTGCCCGCCAAGGTGGTGAGGCGCCTGCTTGCCGAACTCAGCCCGGCGGAGCGGCGGGTCACGGCCCAACTACTCGGCTACGAGGCGGAGACGGCGGGCCGGCTGATGACCACCGAATTCGTCGACCTCAAGGAGTTTCACAGCGCCGCCCAAGCCCTGGCGATCGTGCGCCGCCGCGCCCGCGACACAGAAACCATTTATTCTCTATATGTCACCGATGGCTCGCGCCACCTCACCGGCATCCTGTCGCTGCGGGATCTGGTTACGGCCGACCCCGAGGCCCGCATCGGCGATGTGATGACCCGCGATGTGGTGAGCGTTGGCACCGACACCGACCAGGAGGAGGTGGCGCGCGCTATCCAGCGCTACGACTTCCTGGCCGTGCCGGTGGTGGACCGGGAGCAGCGGTTGGTGGGGATCGTCACCGTGGACGACGTCATCGACGTGATCGAGCAGGAGGCCACCCGCGACCTCTACGCCGCCGGCGCCGTGCAGGCTGGCGATGAAGACGACTACTTCCAGAGCAACTTGTTCACCGTGGCGCGGCGCCGGGTGGTGTGGCTGCTGGTGCTGTTGGTGGCCAACAGCGGCACCTCGGCGGTGATCGCCTCCCAGGAGTTGGTGCTCAAGCAGGTGGTGGTGCTCGCCGCCTTTATTCCGCTGCTGATCGGCACCGGCGGCAATGTGGGAGCCCAGAGCTCCACCGTTGTGATTCGGGGCCTGAGCACCCAGCGCATTCAGGCGATGGGCGCCTGGCGGGCGATCTGGCGTGAATCTGTGGCCGGCGCCCTGCTGGGCTTGTTGATGGTGCTGGCGGTGGTGCCGTGGGCCGCCTACGTGGCAGGCAGCTGGTTAGTGGCTATGGCCGCCGGCCTGAGCCTGGTGGCGATCACCACCCTCGCTGCAACGGCCGGCGCGGCCCTGCCGCTGCTGTTTGACCGTCTGGGCCTGGATCCGGCCTTGATGTCCGCGCCTTTTATTGCCACCGCTACAGACGTCGCTGGGGTGTTCATCTACCTGCAAACCGCCTCTTGGCTGCTGCAACGCGCCGCGCCTGGCTAGGTCGCTGCTGGGAGTGGCTTAAGTCGCAGTAGCAGTTTTGGGGTTTCTGAGAGGAGTTAACACTTCTTCAGGTTAGGCTTTACACATCTTCAAAGCCCCAACGCCGTGGTCGTCGCCATCGCTACTGCACCCACCGCAGCTGCTCCCGACAAGGCTGCCCGCTCCATGCCCGCGGCCGACGGCGACCTGGTGCGTAGCTACCTGCGGGACATCGGGCGAGTGCCGCTGCTGTCCCATGAGCAGGAGATCACGCTGGGTCGCCAGGTGCAGGAGCTGGTGGGTTTAGAGGAGCTGGAGCTGGAGCTGG